>NZ_JAYERP010000001.1:1288750-1610937 GCF_034718895.1 Paenibacillus phoenicis
CGGAAGCGGCGAAGCGGACGAGCAACTGGTCGCATAAGGTGGAAAGTACGAAAAACGGCACACGAAATTCCGGCTCCAAAGTGGATAAGGGCTACATCGGTCATAAAGCGGCCAAGATGATGCAGCGCTCCAAATCGATCGAGCAACGACAACAGAACGCGATCGAGGAAAAGTCGAAGCTGCTCAAGAACATTGAAGCCTCAGAAAGCTTAAAAATCGCCCAGCTGCCTTACCATAAAACGCAGCTTGCCGAATTTGACCGCGTTTCGATCCACTACGGCGAGAAGCAGGTGTGCCGCGATATCAGCTTTACGATCGAACTAGGCGACCGGATCGTGCTGATGGGCCGTAACGGCTCGGGAAAGTCAAGCATTCTGAAGCTGCTTTGCGGGGAGGATATCCGCTATACCGGCACGGTACGTCAAGGGAGCCAATTGAAAATCTCTTATGTGTCTCAGCAAACCTCTTGGCTGCATGGGAATTTAACCGATTTTGCCAGAGAGCATGACATTGATGAAAGTTTGTTTAAAGCGATTTTGCGGAAATTGGATTTCTCCAGATTGCAGTTTGAGAAGGATATCGCGGATTACAGCGGGGGCCAGAAGAAAAAGGTGCTTATCGCGAAAAGCCTCTGCGAAAAAGCGCATTTGCTGGTATGGGACGAACCGCTGAATTTCATTGACGTGATCTCGCGTATGCAGATCGAAGATTTGCTGCTAACCTATGAGCCTACGATATTGTTTGTTGAGCATGATCGCGAGTTTTGCGAGCGGATTGCGACCAAACAGGTACAACTATAACATACTTTCAACCGCGTTCATCGCGGTTTTTTTATTTAAAAAATTTTCAAATTTCGGATTGTAATTTTATGAACAATGTCTTATTATCATATCTATGATAATGATTCTCATTATCATGATCATCGTTTTATGGGAGGTGAAATTCTGAATACTACAGCCGCGAATCAAAAAATGGGGAGTCTCTATTACCTCTTAATCCTCCTATTAATCGTACTGATTGGGGTATCCGCGGTTTATTCCGTATCCATTGGTCAAGTCCATATTCCATTTAAACAAGCGATAACCATTATGCTGAACTTCTTGTCACACGGTCGATGGGGGTCGCTGGAGCATATCGATAACCAATCCTACCTGAACATTATTCTGCAAGTTAGGATGCCTCGTGTCATCTTTGCTCTTCTTATCGGCATGGGACTCGCATTGTGCGGAGCCGTCATGCAGGCCGTGGTGCAAAACCCGCTCGCGGATCCATACATACTTGGCATCTCGTCCGGCGCTTCGCTTGGAGCCACCTTCGCCATACTGATCGGGTTCGGAAGCGGTGCGCTATTGTCCCAGTTCGGCGTAGCTTTTGGTGCCTTTGTTGGCGCGATGATCGCGTCGATCGCCGTGCTGATTCTATCCAGCATTGGAGGCAAAGCAACATCGGTGAAGCTCGTGTTATCCGGGGTTGTCCTCGGCGCTTTGTGCAGCTCCTTCTCCAGCTTGATCATCTATTTCGCCAACGATGCAGAGGGAATTAAATCCGTGACCTTCTGGGCGATGGGCAGTTTGGCTTCCTCCAGTTGGGACAAAACACCGATCCTGGCGGTGATTGTGATTCTAGGGTGCGGGCTGTTTCTATTTCAACATCGCGTGCTGAACACGATGCTGTTAGGCGATGAATCCGCGATTACCCTGGGGATTAACTTAAGCATTTTTCGCAAATTGTACATGGTCTTGACCGCGCTAATTACCGGTACGATGGTGGCTTACGCTGGGATGATCGGATTCGTAGGTCTGATCATCCCGCATATCACCCGAGGTCTATTTGGCGCAGACCACAAGCGATTGATGCCTGGAACCCTGCTTCTAGGCGGACTGTTCCTGATCTGGTCGGACATTTTGTCCAGAACGCTCATCCATAACGTCGAATTACCCATCGGGATCATTACTTCGGTGATTGGGTCGCCCTTATTTATCTATATGATCGTGAAAAAAGGCTACAATTTCGGAGGTTAAAGCATGGAATTGACCGCGAAACACTTGGAGATCAAGATCGGAAAAAGAGAAATCGTCAAAAATGTTTCGATCCACGTCAAAAACAAGCAGTTTGTTGGACTGATCGGCCCCAATGGATGCGGAAAATCGACGTTGCTAAAAAGCATCTACAAGAGCTTGGTCCCGCAGAACGGCACCGTTTTTCTGAATGATATGGATGTATTAAAGACTTCAGAAAAAAAGGTGTCGCAACAATTAGGCGTGGTCGGTCAATTTAATGAGATGCATTTTGATCTAACGGTGCAACAAATGGTGATGTTGGGCCGGACACCCCACAAAAAATTGCTGGAGTCCGATAAGCAAGAGGATTATGAAATCGTAGAGGAAGCCTTAAGAAGAACGAATCTGCTCGAATACAAAAACCGCAGTTATTTGTCTTTGTCCGGGGGCGAGAAGCAGAGGGTTATTTTAGCGAGAACCATTGCCCAACAGCCCAAGTTCATGATTTTGGATGAACCTACGAATCACTTGGATATTCGTTATCAGCTAGAGATCTTAACCTGTGTGAAGTCGCTGCAGATCGGTGTGTTGGCAGCGCTTCACGACTTGGAAATGGCCGCCCATTATTGCGATTACCTATATGCGATCAAGGACGGCGAGGTTTATGCACACGGAAGACCGGAAGAAGTTCTGACACCGGAAGTTATCGAGTCACTTTATCACATCAGATGCCAGACATATATCAATCCGATTACGAACGGATTAAGCTTCGCATATGGAATTTAGAAGGGGAGAACGAAGGATGAAGAAGAAAATATGGCTTGCTTTAAGTTTAACATTCCTGCTGACATTAACGGCTTGCGGAGGGGCAAACACGAGCACAAGCACAAGCAGCGGCACGGCGTCAGCGCAAAATCAAACTGAAAATCAAACTCAAAACCAAGCTCAAAATCAAGAAGCAGCTACCAGCCAGTATCCCGTAACGATCGTTAACTACGCGAAAGCGGAAGGCGGTACGGTGTGGGATGAGAAAGAGCAAGTCTTCGACAAAGCGCCTGAACGGATCATGGCAAATACAAGACCAGCCGCTGAATTGCTGTTGCATTTAGGGTTAGGCGATAAAATTGTTGGGGTCGGAGCAAACTTCGGTGCACCGGATCCATCGGTGGAAGAGGAATACAACAAACTGAATATTTTGAGCGATGGATACGTTGGGAAGGAAGTTACCCTTGGAACGGATCCGGATCTGGTCTTTGGGCGCGGCGGTTTATTTGAGAACGCCGATTGGGGTGTCGGCACCGTTGACGTATTAAATGATATGGGCATTAAAACTTATGTTTTAGAGTCTTCGATTACCGGAGGAACCTATGAATCAGTCTACAAGGATATCGAGAATTTAGGGAAAATCTTTAATGTGCAGGATAAGGCAAATGAATTTATTCAAGAATTAAAAGCAAGACAAGAAGTCATTAGCTCCAAACTGGCGGGCATTACCGAAGAAAAAACCTTCGCTTTATTATTTATGAGCGATCCAAATGAAGTCAGCGTCTATGCCGCCCATGCTGAAACCTTCTTTAACGATGCGTTCCATATGGTGAAGCTTAAGAATGTCTTCGAAAATAATACCAGCGACGAGGTAAGTGTGGAATCGCTGATCGGGGCCGACCCGGACGTCCTGATCGTCCCGGATTGGAGAACCTATGACGGATCGGATCCCAACACGCTCAAAGAAGCGCTTTATAACAATCCGAAATTATCCAGCATGAAGGCGATCAAGAACAAACAGATCTACGCGGTCGACTACAACTATATGTTTGGCTATGGCTACAACACGATTGATGGGATGGAGCAGTTGGCGAAAGAAATGTATCCGGATTTGTTTAAATAAACGGTGGGATATAAAAAAACAAGGCAAACCGCAAAAGCGGATTGCCTTGTTTTTTGTTAATTATTGTAGCTTTCTACGCCTCGACGTTATCTAACTGCGCAGCTTTGGCAGCTTGTTTGACATGCATTGTTTTCATAACGAATCGAGCGATCGGTTGGGCGAGCAACATTTCGATCCAGAAAGCGATGCAGAAGTTTTTAGGCCAATGATAAAAGAACTCCTGGATTGGATCTACACTGATATGACGCTGTCCAACCCAAGATCCAATGACCCCTATATGATGACGACAAAGAAAGCTATTGGATGCTTCCCGGCTATATGAAAGGAATCGAGGAGGGCGGTGGAATCCCTCTCAGGGAGAATAGGGGAGCGTCATCAGTCTCAAACCGCTTTTTTCAGGCTAAGGATGCAAGCTGGGCAGATGAGGCATATACATATAGTTAAGTTCATCGGAAAGGGGTGGCTCCATGAGATTTACGGTGCAATATATCCCTCTTAACAAGCTTAGACCCGGCATCTCTGTTCAACTTACCCAGCGAATCAAGTCGCTTCGAAAGGCCGCGCAGGATTGCATGCATCTGATGGTTGTCCGCAAAAGCCGGAAGCACGGAGGATACATCATCGTTAGCGGAAATCACCATTACGAATTTTTGAGAAAGCATACGAAAAATACAGTGGCTCCATGCTTGGTGGACCAAGGTAAAACCTCCGAGCGCGTAGAATCGTTGATCCATTATTTTCGCAAACCCAATTTGCCCTATGAAGTCTGCGTGTTCAACGGGATCGGACATCCGCGAGCAGCTGGTCCATCATCCGTAAATTTTTGCGACAAGAGCCTCGGTTCAAGCAATTATCCCGTACACAGCAGCTGAAGGTACTTCGGCTTGCAATCCAATACCGGAAAACGACCATCCAATCGATGAAAGCCAAGGTCGACGGTTACCTTCGAACCAAGAAAACTGGATAAACCTACCGTGGTGTGCACAGCTAACAAATCGTGTCGTGATTGCGATCCCGAAAGAGGATTTAGTATAATGTTCGTATTCTTTTTAATTCCAAATTTATCTAATCTTTGAAAAGGCAGGTGTATGCCATGAAATTTAGCGAATACCGATATGAACGGCCCGATGTCCAAGCTTTCCAACAGAGATTTAAGGAGCTTCTTCAGGCATTTACAAGTGCGGATTCTTATGAAGAGCAAGTCCGGATCATGCGGGAAATCAATCAACTTAGAAGCGGCTTCGATACAATGCAGGAGATCGCCAGCGTCCGGCATACGATCAATACAAACGACGAGTTTTATAAAGCGGAACAGGACTTCTATGATGAAGTGGGCCCGGTTGTGCAGGAATCGATTACAGACTACTACCGGGCTTTAGTTCATTCGAAATTCCGCGGCCAGCTGGAGAAAAAATGGGGACATCAGCTGTTCCGGCTTGCCGAGCTGTCGTTAAAGACGTTTAGCCCGGACGTCATCGAGGATCTGCAGCGGGAAAACAAACTGACCACGGAATACGCCAAGCTGATCGCCTCCGCAAAAATTCCGTTTGAAGGCGAGGACCACAACTTGTCCCAGCTCATACCGTTCCAGCAATCGACGGATCGGGGGGTTCGCAAGCGTGCGGCCGAAGCGGCGTACGGTTTTTTGGCCGAGCATGAAGATGAGCTTGACCGGATCTATGACGAGTTGGTCCAAGTGCGGACCAAGATCGCCAAGAAGCTTGGATTCCGCAACTTCGTGGAGCTCGGTTATGCCCGCCTGTCGCGGACGGATTACGATGCCGAGAAGGTAGCGAACTTCCGAAGCCAGGTTCTCAAGCATATTGTGCCTGTGACCACGAAGCTGAAGGAGCGGCAAAAGCAGCGGATCGGCGTGGACCAGCTGCTGTACTATGATGAGAGCTTTGCTTTCAAATCCGGAAACGCGGTACCGAAAGGCGATTCCGACTGGGTTGTGAAGAACGGGGCGAAGATGTATCGCGAGCTGTCTCGGGAAACGAATGAATTCTTCACCTTCATGACGGAAAATGGATTGATGGATCTCGTGTCCAAACAAGGTAAACAGGCTGGCGGGTACTGTACCTTTATCAGCGATTACAAGGCGCCGTTTATTTTCTCAAATTTCAACGGGACGTCCGGCGATATCGATGTGCTGACACATGAAGCAGGGCATGCATTTCAAATGTATGAAAGCCGGGGCTACGAGGTGCCGGAGTATCAATTCCCGACGCTGGAAGCCTGTGAAATTCATTCGATGAGCATGGAATTTTTCACCTGGCCTTGGATGGATTTGTTCTTTGAAGAACAGGCCGATAAATACCGCTTTGATCACTTAGCTAGTGCAGTCATCTTCATTCCTTACGGCGTGGCGGTGGATGAATTCCAGCATTACGTCTATGAGCATCCGGAGGCGACGCCGGCGGAACGCAAGCAAGCTTGGCGGGAGATTGAACGCAAGTACGTGCCTTACCGGAACTATGCGGATAACGCCTATTTGGAACGGGGCGGATACTGGCACAAACAGGGGCATATCTTCAATTCGCCGTTTTATTATATCGATTATACCTTGGCACAGATTTGCGCGTTTCAGTTCTGGAAGAAGATGCATGAAGACCGCGAAGCGGCGTGGGCCGACTACTTGCGCTTATGCCAGCAAGGCGGCAGCCAATCCTTCACGGAGCTGGTCCAAACGTCCGGCTTGATTTCACCGTTTGAAGACGGCTGCGTCACTTCGGTGATCGGAAGCATCGAAGCGTGGCTGGACGGGGTGGACGACACCGTACTCTAAAGCGCAACCGAATTAGACGTTTGCAAGAGATTTGAATTGCGGACGTCTTTTTCTTTGAGAGATAATAAAGAGGATCAGACTTCATCGCATGGAGGAATGAACGATGGATTATGTGAAGCTAGGGAATACCGGATTGGACGTCTCGCGAATTTGCCTCGGCTGCATGAGCTTTGGCGAAGTGGTACCAGGATGGCATTCCTGGGTGCTGAATGAGGATAAGGCCCGCCCAATCATTCAAAGAGCGCTTGAGCTGGGCATCAACTTCTTTGATACAGCCAACGTCTATGCAGCCGGGACCAGCGAAGCGATCACGGGACGAATTCTTAAAGAGATCGCGAACCGGGACGAAATCGTGCTTGCAACCAAGGTGTGGGGACGCATGCATCCCGGTCCCAACGGAGCCGGATTATCGCGGAAAGCGATATTGAGCGAAATTGACAAGAGCCTGAAGCGGCTGGGGACCGATTACGTGGACCTTTATATCATCCATCGTTGGGATTACAACACGCCTATCGAGGAAACGATGGAGGCGCTGCACGACGTGGTGAAAGCGGGGAAAGCCCGGTATATCGGTGCTTCTGCAATGTACGCCTGGCAATTCCAGAAGGCCCAGTATGTCGCTGAGAAGAACGGATGGACCCGGTTTGTTTCCATGCAAAACCACTACAACTTGATTTATCGGGAAGAGGAGAGGGAGATGCTGCCGCTCTGCAAAGACCAAAACCTCGCCGTAACGCCTTATAGTCCGCTCGCTTCCGGCCGCTTGATTCGCGATGCATCGGTCACCACCCATCGCTCGGAAACCGATGCGATTCAAAAATCCAAGTACGATCCCACCGCAGCGGCGGATCGTTTTATTATTGAGCGTGTGGCAGAAGTGGCGGAGAAACGCGGTGTTCCTCGCGTACATATCGCGCTGGCTTGGCTGTTGCAGAAGGAACAGGTCGCAGCACCCATCGTGGGCGCTACAAAACTATCGCATCTGGAAGATGCAGTTGGGGCGTTATCGGTCAAACTCAGCGCGGAGGAAATGGCCTATCTTGAAGAACCATACGTACCGCATCCGGTTGTAGGGGCGGAGTGAGGGTTAACTCGTCTGATCATTTAGTTTACGCAAGCGATACGCGTTCGGAAAACACCTTCGTGTCATACCCGTAGACATGGGCCAATTCGAACAGAAACTTCATTTTAATCGCAATGAATGCCGGAAAATCCACCGCATTCAGCACAAGACCGCCAGCTCCGGTTCCTGCGCCTTCGGCAACCGCGATTTTTTGATAAAGGCGAAGCAGTTTGTTCGCTTCTTGAGTGTTTGCCAGATTTGCTCATCTGTTTTGGCTGCCGGGCTTATCCTTTCTCCTTTTGCAGGAGGCATCTTGCCGGTGACATCAAAATAGAGATAAAAAAAGTGTGAACAAATCTTAAGAAATGAAAGAAAGAGATAATTTATTTTTTCCCTCTGTCGATATAATTCATATAATAAATATTTTGTGGAGAGGGAATTAAGTAAAATGGCAGAGCACAAGGGACAAGACAATGAAATCACGTCAAAGGATAAATATTCCACAACCCTAGAAATCACCTCATTATCTGGGGAGCGAACCTTCCGACAGATCTCCTTCTTTAAAGAAGTCGGACAAGCTCCAAATATGGGAGACTTTATCCAACTCATTAAAACAGAGCTTGGGGAAGAAGTCGAAATCGAAACTTTACAACCCTATTGGGTGTTTAAAACCGTTCTCGGGCATCCCACGAATATCAAGAATATTCGAGTCGTAAGAACGATGAAGGATAACACTTTTCAAAAGGTGACTTTGCTTTGAGATAATGTGATGATTTATAACCCGTGCGTGCACGGGTTATTTTGTTTTTATAGCCCAAAAACAAGAGCCCTTAAAAATGAGGAGTCAAACATAAGAAATCGAAAGTATCGGTATAATTCAGGCACTTTTATAATGAAATTGGAAGCCGAAGGTGAGAAGTTCATGAACTCTATTTTGCAACCGATTACAGCACGCCTGCGCAACCTGCGCCTGGTCCACAAATTGTTTATCGGCTATATCCTGCTGATCTGTATTCCGTTTGCCGTATTTGGATTGATCTTTTATAGACAAATGTACAATAATCAGCTGGATCACTTGAAAAGCGGCAAATCACAGATGTTAGAGCAGGCATACCGAAATTTGGAGGTTGATCTGACGAAAATCGAAGCGATGTATGCTCTTTTTCAAAACAACACCAGCCTGACGGAGTATTTGGGAGGATTCAGCGCAACCGATTGGGCGGAGGCGTACAGGTACAAGCGGGAGATCAGTCCCACCTTTTCCTTTGCCTACATTTCCAATCAGCTTATCGACAAAATCACCATGTATAAAGCGAATCCGGATCTTCCGATTCTATCCCCTGAAGTTCAGGATATCGCCAGATTTATGGATTCACCGCAGGCTGCAGACGTCCAGCGGCTTGCTCCTAACAAGGGGCTTTGGGCATACGAGAAGTCGGATTCGCCAAACGTGCTGCCCGCGATCCGTTATTTTCACAAGATGTACAATAACAGCTACACTCGTTCCATCGGCATCTTGCAAATCTCGTTAAACGACGGACTTTTTAAACAGTTCTTCGATGCCCAGCAGAGCCCGGAAGACGCATCGAAGATCGTTGTGGATGACAGCGGGAATCTGCTGTATGAAGAGCCGGATAACAAGCTGAATGAGCGGGAGAAAAGGGAGATTCTCAAGAAGCTGCCGCAAGCCGGCATGGCTACCTTATTCACAAAGAATCATCGGTACTTGATAGGTGCAGCGAAAATTGAACGTTTTAACCTGACGGTGGTGAAGGTTTACGATGTGCGGGACGCTTTGGATTTTTGGAAGACGACCGGATTTTCGCTTGGTATAGGGATCCTCCTGCTTACCGTGTTATCCTTGGTCTATTTTACGATTGCATCGTCCATTACTTTGCGAATTGTCCGGTTCTCCCGCCACTTGAGAAGAGTGGAGGATCCTAAGAAAGCCTTATACCCCGGGGAAGGGGGGGCGGATGAAATCGGATTCTTAATTTCTTCCTACAACTTGATGATCGGCCGGGTGGATGAATTGACACAGATGGTAGCGCAAACCGAATTGCTCAAGAAGGAAGCGGAGATCAAAATGCTGCAAGCCCAAATCAATCCCCATTTCCTGTACAACACGCTGGAAACGATGTGTATGCTGGCTACGCTGAACGATGATCATGAGGTTGCGGACATCGGTCAAAAGCTGGAAAAGCTTCTCAGGTACAGCTTGTCCAAAACGAAGGACGTCAGCACCTTAGGAGAGGAACTGGAAAACGTTCGACATTATCTGGATATCCATAAAGTGAGGATGGGGGATAAGCTCCAAATTGATTTTAGGATTGATGAGGAAGCGCTTCAGCTTCCTTGCCCAAGGTTCATTCTCCAGCCGTTAGTTGAAAACAGCCTTCTCCACGGGTTCAAAAACCTCAGAGGGCCCGCAAACCTGCGGTTGGAAATGATCGAGCAGGCAGCCGGTGTGATGTTAAACATATCTGACAACGGAACAGGTATCCCGGCAGAGCGGTTGTCTCGCATTCGTGAAGTGTTGGAGGGCGTTTTAGCCGTCAACCAAATCTCTTCTTCCGGTGGAATTGGCTTGCATAACGTGAACGAGCGGCTGAAAGCTTTTTATGGAAATGAAGCCGGGCTTAAGATACAAAGCATCGAAGGGCAAGGTACGACGATAACGACCTTTCTTGGACATGAAGGAGGACGTCATGCTTAAGCTGATGATCGTGGACGATGAGGCTATTATTGTCAAAGGCATGCAGCATCTGATTCGTAAAATGAAGACGCCATTCACGGATATTGTGGGGGTTAGCGACAGTGTGGAAGCGTTGCGGATCGCGGAAGAGTTCCAACCGGATCTTCTGATTACAGATATCCAAATGCCGGAGTTGGACGGACTGGATTTGATTCTGTCGGTTTCGGAGAAACAGGCGGCGGCTCGTTTTGTGATTTTGACTGGCTATGAAACCTTTGAATATGCTCGGAAGGCGATCCGACTTCAGGTCAAAGATTATTTGCTGAAACCGGTGGATCACCTGGAGCTGTCCAACCTCTTAACTCGATTGTCGATGGAGATTGTTGAGGAGCGGAACTCGCTGCACGAGGAGAACCATAATCAGAAGTCTGCCAAAGATGATAACCCGGAGAGCAATTACAATATCCGGAGGTTTAAGAACTTTATCCAAAGCAACTATATGCGGGATATTTCTCTCGAAGACGTCGCTGAATACTTGGACCTTCACCCGAGTTACGTATGCAGTCTATTAAAGAAGGAGACGGATCAGACCTTCGTTCAGTATTTGCGGAGCATTCGGATTGAGAAAGGCAAAGTGCTCCTGAGAGAACTCCCTCATCTTCCGTTAGAGCAAGTGGCAAATGCGATTGGCTATAAGAGCCAGGCTCATTTTTACAAAGTGTTCAAGCAGGAGAGCGGTGTGACACCAGGAGACTACCGGGCGATGCAACAATAGGACTTCATTGCAAACCGACTTCCAGAACAAAAAAGGGTGAGGCATGTGAACGTAATAGAAATTGAAAAAAGCACAGTGAAGTGGAAATTTGGAGCCGGTCACCGCTTTCGGGCTCTGTGGAAGTATCGCTGGCTTTATCTTTTTATGATCCCGGGAATTTTGTACTTCATTCTCTTTAAATATGTCCCGCTTTGGGGGCTGATCATGGCTTTCAAGAATTATCAGCCTTATGCGGGTCTGATGGGGAGCGAGTGGGTCGGTTTCAAGCATTTTGAAAGATTTTTGGGCATGGATGAATTTTGGCAGTTATTCCGAAATACGCTTTTGCTTGGCTTATACAATACGGTGATTTTCTTTCCCGTAACGATAATTCTCGCTTTGCTGCTAAATGAAATTCGTAGTGAGTTGTTCAAAAGATTGGTCCAGACGCTGGTGTATGTACCGCATTTTCTGTCCTGGGTAGTCATTGCCGGGATTACCTATGTGCTACTTTCTACTGAAAACGGTATCATTAACAGCTGGATTACGAGTTTAGGCGGACAACCGGTAGAGTTCCTGACCAGTACGGCTTGGTTTCGGCCGCTGATTATCCTCCAGTTGATTTGGAAAGACGCAGGGTGGGGAACGATTATTTTCCTGGCTGCTTTGGCTGGCGTTAATACGCAGTTGTATGAGGCGGCCAGAATGGACGGTGCAAACCGGTTCCGATTGCTCTGGCATATTACGCTTCCGTCCATCCGCAGTGTCATTGTGATTCTGTTCATCTTGCGGTTAGGGACGTTCCTGGATCTTGGCTTTGAGCAAATCTTTCTGATGTTGAACGCGATCAACCGCGAGGTTGGTGAGGTGTTTGATACGTACGTATACCGTGTTGGTCTGATGCAGGGGCAGTTCAGCTACAGCACGGCAGTCGGGCTGTTTAAATCCGTTATTGGATTTATTCTGGTTATCCTCGCCAATAAAATTGCCAAGTGGTTTGGCGAAGAAGGCATCTACTAGAAGTCCAGCGGTATGATGTCAAGCTGTTGATTTAATCGAATTGGAAATTTCCCGTGCCTGTTGAGCGCGGAGTCACGAAAAAAGGGCGCATCAAACCAAACCCAGCCAAAAACCATGTCAGATACCAGATTTTTACTGGGAATTCGTGAAGGACTAAGGCAAAGGAGGCGTTAATCCTTGGCGCTATTCACCTTCCTTCGAGGCGTGTAGAGTTGGCCGCTGCGTAGCAGCACATCGACCAGACGCACGAGTTTTCTTGCCGTTAAGACGAGGGCGCGTTTGTGTTGATTCTTGGGCACTTCGTGATACTTCTTCCGGTAATATTCACCGAATTCTTCATCGCGCATCCTAACCGAGTTGGCAGCTTCAACGAGGTAGTAGCGCAGGAATCGGTTGCCGGATTTGATGCGGGCGGTGTCCTCCGCCTCGAAGACGCCGGACTGGTGCCTGCGCCACGTCAGACCCGCGTACTTGGCGACGGCGGCTTGATCCTTGAACCGTTCAATATCGCCGAGTTCGCCGAGCAGACCGGCTGCATAGACTTTGCCGATGCCGGGCACTGACAGCAAGCACTGAGCGCCTTGAATGCCGTCGAGGACCCGCTCGATCGCTTTGTCGAGATCCTTGAGCTGCTTCTGGATGCTGCGGATGGATTCGATGGAGGTGCCGAGCACCAGGTCAATCGAATCCTCCACGACCTTGGACAGCCGATAGGAGGCGCGGGCAGCTTGCTGAATGCAGCGGGCGACCCGCTCGGGATCGGGGAAACGATTGCGTCCCTTGTCCCGCAGATAGTCGGCCAGATCGGCCACGTCCATCTCGGCGATGTCATCGAGGCTGAACTTCTCGGAGAGCATCTCCATGAGCGCATGGCCAAACACGGAGCTGTCGACCTCGGTTGTAAACGCATTGCACTTGTAGAACAGGTTCTGCAAGAAGTACTGCTTCTCGCGAGCCAAGTTATGGACCAAGTGGAAACGCATGCGCGTGAGGCGTTGAAGGGCGACATACTGCTCCTGCATGACGATGGTGGTCGTCAGGCGGCCGAAGCGCAGGCGATCCGCAATGACCCAGGCGTCGAGCCGGTCGGTCTTGTCCATATCCGCATAGGCTTCTCTGAACTTGCTGATGAGCTTGGGGTTCAAGGTGAACACCTTGGCCTTGCGCTCTCGAAGCGCTGGATCCTGATGCAGGTACATGGCAGGGTGCCAGCTGTAGACGGAAGTGGCTTCCAAGCCGATGTGAATCTCGGTGACGGCCAACTTGTCCGCTGCAGCGACGATTTGGTCACGCAAGTGCGAGGCGCCATTCAAATTGTTTTTGACGGTGAGTGTCTCAAGCTTGTCACCGTCAGCGTTCATGAAACACGCTTCGAGCTCTTGCGAGCTCACGTCAATACCGACAAAAAGCTTCAAGTGAAATTCCTCCTTTCGCTAGGGATTCAGGGAATGGACGCTCCGGGATGCCTCCGGCGCACGCGCAGATCTATCACCCTCGCGTATGAGGACACACTTCGGGCCATGAGCTGCCCCGGATCTGCTAAAACCGGGCATGGGATGCCGAAGGGAACAGCCAGCGGGTAAGAAGCTCAGACGCGTACCGGAGAAACAGACTTAAGGAGTAGACGATGCTACTGGAGGCAGAAGGATTTCCCCGAATGGACCCTACGTTCCATTGTCCAGAGGCATACCGGAAAGTCCAGTCCCTGATAGAATTTTCAAAGAACAAGCTGGAAATTTGGAGGCTGTTTTCCATCCCCCGGGGGGATGGAAATGAACCTAAAAGAGCTTTTTAAAGATACTATACGAGGGAGGCAAGGGAATGCATACGCATCCAACCAAGTTGAGCCGACTGTTTGACGGTTTCAATTATGTGCTGCTGGGGCTCGTGGGACTGGCGATGTTTTTGCCGTTTGTCTATGTGCTGATCACTTCTTTTTCAAATCAAAATGTCGTATGGCCCACGCAATTCTCCTTGGAACCCTATCGGTATATTTTCTCAACTCAAACGTTTATACGAAGTATCGGAGTATCTGTGTACATTACCGTTCTTGGGACGTTTCTTAGTTTGCTGACCACGGCGTTGATGGCCTATTCGCTGTCGTTTAAGTTTTTGCCGGGGCGGAGCGGGATATTGCTCATGGTGCTGTTCACCATGGTGTTTCAGGGAGGAATGATCCCAACCTATTTTGTTGTGAAAAATCTTCATATGCTCGACAGCACCTGGTCCTTAATGATTCCAGGGCTGATCAGCGCCTTTTATCTGATTGTCATGCGGGATTTCTTCTCAACCGTGCCTACGGAGCTGATTGAATCGGCTAAAATCGACGGCGCGCATGAACTAACGGTGCTGTTACGGATCGTACTCCCGTTGTCCCTGCCAGCCTTGGCTGCCTTTGGGTTGTTTTATGCTGTAGGCATCTGGAATCAATACTTTAATGCCATTTTGTACATCAATAAACCGGATTTATGGCCTGTTCAGGTCATTCTTAGACAGATCGTTATTCTCGCCTCTGCTGGCTTAGGGTCAGGGGATGGCGGTGAAAGTGTGGCCTATTATGGCCAAGGCGTTAAAATGGCGGTCATCGTCGTCTCGACGCTGCCGATCATGATTGTGTACCCGTTTCTGCAAAAACATTTCGCGAAAGGAGCTCTGCTAGGTTCGGTGAAAGGATAATCGGCAGAGATCTTAAAAAGGGAGGAAACATAGATATGTTGCAAAGACCATTGGGTTGGAAAAGCTGGAGCCTCGGGGCGCTTGCCCTTATTCTGGCTGGTTCGCTGCTTGCGGGGTGCGGCTCCAAGCAAAACACCGCAGATTCGAGCAGCAGCGCCGCATCGAGTGATCAGCCGCTGAAGATCAAAATGACATTGAACTTTGATGGCAAAGAGGTTCCGCCAAAGGATAATGAAGTCGAGAAAGCGATTGAGCAATATACGAATACTGATCTGGACATCACCCATATTTCAAGTAACGATTTCTGTACCAAGCTCCCGGTGATGATCGCTTCCGGCGAACTGCCTCAGGTTCTTGCCAGCTGCGGTGCACCAAATCAATCCTATCTTATTACGGCTGCCCAAAACGGCGCCTTCTGGGATATTACCGATCTGATCAAGGAGTACAAAAATCTGTCCTCCATGCCGCAGCTTGTCTATGACAACGTCTCGATTGACGGCCGGTTATACGGTATTCCGCGTTTCCGTCCAGTCTCCCGGTACACTTCGGTATTCCGCCAGGATTGGCTCGACAATCTCGGGATGCAGCCGCCGCAAACCATTGATGAGATGTACCAGGTCCTCAAAGCATTCACCGAGCAGGATCCGGACCAAAACGGCAAAAAGGATACGATTGGCTTAACGGCGATGATCTCCAACACTTCGCTGTCGTTTGACCTTGGTGTTGCCTTTGGTGCGCCAAACAACTGGGGCGAAGTAGACGGGAAGTTCGTGAAGGCAGAAGAGACACCGGAGTATTTGGAATATCTCAAATTTATGAGAAAGCTCTTTGATGAGGGCTTGATGAACAAGGATTTTGCCACGATTGATGTAGGCCAAAATGAAGGGAACTTGGAAAATGGCAAAGCGGGCGTGATTAACGCTACGACCAATAACGTATTAGGTTTCCAAACCCGTGTCGAAAAAGTAAATCCTAAGGCAAAGCTCAATTTTGTTAGCGCTTTAGAAGGGCCGGACGGAAGACGGGTATCCGCAGACCGCGGCTCCAACGGGATTCTGATGTTCCCGAAATCCAGCGTCAAAAATGAAGCAGAACTGAAGCAGCTGCTCACCTTCTTTGACAAGCTGGCAGATAAGCCCATGGCAGATCTGCTGGAATGGGGGATTGAAGGCAAGCATTACGAAATGAAAGATGGCAAGCCCGTTCGCACGAATCAAGAGCAGTACGACAATGAAGTATCGTTCCCTTACAATAAACCGCTGGTGACCGTTCCATTAACGGACATCAAAACTCCTGGTGATTTGGATCCGATCTCTGAGAAAGTGCTGCAGGTCGAGAAGGACAATGAGCAATATGCGATCAAGGATCCGACCATGAGCTTAGTGTCTGATACATGGGCAGAGAGAGGCGCAGAGCTCACGCAGATTCTGCTGGATGCCAAAGTTCAGTTTATTATGGGGAAAATCGATGAAAACGAATGGAAACGGCAAGTCGAGAAGTTCAAGCAATCTGGCGGAGACAAAGTGGCTGAAGAATATGCGCAAGCCTTCGCCAAAGCTCATTAATCAAGGAAACTGCGGGATGAGTGGAAATCGGAAAAATGCTTTGGAGGGAAATACTCATGGAACTTGAGGCGCAAAAACGACAAGCAGATCCTTGCTGGCTGCGATATGCGGCTGTGGATCACCCGGAAATGTTAGAGCAATACCAGAAATGGTGCAGGGAGCTGGTCACGCCTACAAATCCAAGTCCACTTCTGACAAGTGTGATCTACGAGCTTCAGAAGGGGATGGAATCGATGTTGCATATGAAACCTCAGTGGGCCCACGATCCCGCCGAAAAATTCTCGGTATGGCTTGGAGTCAGAGGACAATCGGATCAAATCGACGAAGCGCTAGCCCCGCTGGCTGAAGCATCCGAAGACAGTTATGTGATCAAAACGTTGTCTCAGGACGGAAGGAAACACCTGCTTATTGCAGGTGTTTCTGAGCGGGGTGCCTTATACGGGGCTTTCCATCTGCTGCGCCTGATGCAAATGGGGGAATCGATTGAAGCGTTGAATATTCAGGAATCTCCCGATAACGGTCTGCGGATGATCAATCAGTGGGACAACCTGGATGGCAGCATTGAACGCGGGTATGCGGGAGGCTCTATTTTTTACAAGAACAACGAGATTCAATCGGACCTGACTCGCGTGCAGGAGTATGCCCGGATGCTAGCTTCTACGGGAATTAACGCCATCGCCATCAACAATGTGAATGTGCATGAGCGTGAATCATGGTTAATCAAGCAGCCAATGTTAGCCGAGGTGGCGAGAATTGCGGACATCTTTCGGAAATATGGGATCACCACCTTTCTCAGCATCAACTTCGCCAGTCCGATCGTAGTGGGACATCTGCCAACCGCCGACCCGCTAGACGAGGACGTGATCGCATGGTGGAAAAAGGCAGCCGATGACATTTACGAGGTCATTCCCGATTTCGGTGGTTTTCTGGTCAAAGCCGATTCTGAGTCCTGCCCTGGTCCGTTCACCTATGGCCGGAATCACGTCGACGGAGCCAATATGCTGGCCGAAGCGCTGAAGCCGTATGGCGGCCTGGTCATTTGGCGCTGCTTCGTCTATAACTGCTTCCAGGATTGGCGAGACCGTACAACCGACCGGGCCAAAGCAGCTTATGACCATTTTAAGCCGCTGGACGGACAGTTTGAGGACAACGTGATTTTGCAGATCAAAAACGGTCCGATGGACTTTCAGGTTCGAGAGCCGGTATCGCCGCTGTTTGGTGCCATGCCGGATACTAACCAGATGCTGGAGCTGCAAATTACCCAGGAATATACGGGTCAAGCCAGACATGTCTGTTATTTGGTTCCGCAATGGAAGGAAGTCTTTGCGTTTGATACGTATGCCCAAGGTGAAGGCTCCGAAGTCGCCAAAATCGTATCCGGTTCGCTTTATGGACGGAAGTTAGGTGGTGTAGCGGCGGTTTCCAATATCGGCGAAGATTGGAATTGGACAGGGCATGTATTGGCTCAGGCCAATTTATACGGGTATGGGCGATTGATTTGGGATCCCAGCCTGTCCGCAGAGCAGATCGCTCGAGAATGGATTGCTTTAACGTTTGGCAGCGGGTTTAAAATGACGGAAGTCATACTAAACATCTTGATGAACTCGTGGCAAACCTATGAACAATATACAGCCCCGCTTGGCGTAGGATGGATGGTGAACCCCAATCACCATTACGGACCTAATGTAGATGGATATGAATACTCCAGGTGGGGGACGTATCATTTTGCAGATCGGAACGGCATTGGCGTGGACCGCACCGTGAAGTCGGGCACGGGCTATACCGCCCAATATCATGAGCCGAATGTGAGCCGCTATGAATCGCTGGACACGTGCCCGGATGAACTGCTTTTATTTTTTCACCATGTCCCTTATACTCACAAGCTGCATTCCGGCAAAACGGTGATTCAGCATATCTATGACACCCATTTCGCCGGTGCTGAGCAGGCGCAAAACTTCCTTGATGCATGGTTGACGCTGGAAGAGCAGATGGATGAAGAGGCGTTTGAGAACGGACGAAGTCGTCTTCTAGAACAAGCGGAACATGCCCGGGAGTGGCGGGATCAGATTAATACGTATTTTTATCGTAAATCCGGAATTCCGGATGAGCAGGGGCGAGCGATTTATTAGTTTCATGAATAAATGGGAAAGAGAGCAGACGGGATGAACTCAAAAATTCTATTTAATGATGGATGGACTTTTGCCAAAAGTAGTCTGGATCCTTCCGCGGTCCAACAAGCGGCGATGGCAACCGAGGTTCAAGAGACTCTTAATCGTTCGGAGCTGCAGGGGCTCACCTTTGTACCCGTGGATTTGCCCCATGATTGGCTGATCTATAACACGCTTAACCTTTATGAGAACAGCATCGGTTGGTACCGTAAAACCTTTGTTTATTCCGGCAATACGGAAGAACAGGAGGTTGCGCTCGCTTTTGACGGCGTGTATATGGATTCGACGCTCTATGTGAACGGGAAGCGGATCGGGGAATGGAAATACGGTTATTCATCGTTTGAACATGAGATTACTGAAGCGCTTGTGCCTGGGGAAAACGAAATATTGGTTAAAATCGTTCATTTAAGTCCCAACAGCAGGTGGTACTCCGGTGCGGGGATCTACCGTAGTGTTTGGCTGAAGACCCGAAGCCGCAGCGCTTATATCGTAACGGACGGGATCTATGTTTCTACCCGCCGTGAAGAGCAGGAATGGCGTATGGAAATCGAGACGGAGCTGCGACTCGGTCCAGACCGACATCAAGAGTTTGTGCTCACCCACACTCTGTTTCACAAGGGGGATGTCGTACAAACATCTTCAGCAACGCTAGTTCCTGCAGTTGATCCTGGGATGCAAAACGTTCAAACCCTGAGGCTGACTTCTCCTCGGCTTTGGAGCCCAAATGAACCTCAGTTGTATACGCTCGTTACGGAGCTGTCCCTACTTACGTCCGGGGAGAACGCAGGGAAGGAAGAGCGTTTAGTTATTGAAAGGGTGACCCAATCCGTTGGTTTCCGTGAAGTGAAGATGGATCCAGACAAGGGCCTCTTCATCAATGGAGTTCCCATGAAGCTGAATGGTGTCTGTGAGCACCATGATCTTGGGGCATTGGGGAGTGCCTTTAATAAAGAGGCGCTACGTCGCAGATTTCGTCTGTTGAAGGAGATGGGAGTGAATGCTGTCCGGACCGCTCACAATATGCCTACCCCAGAGTTGATGGAGCTTGCGGCTGAGATGGGACTGTTTGTCGTATCAGAAGCGTTTGACATGTGGGAACGATCGAAAACGATGTATGACTACTCCCGTTTTTTTAAGGAATGGGCCCAACGGGATGTAGAGAGCTGGGTCAGACGTGACCGAAATCACCCCAGCCTGCTGATGTGGAGCATTGGGAATGAAATCTATGACACGCATGCGGATGAAAGAGGGCAAGAAATCACCCGGATGCTGATGGAAGAAGTGCATCGGCACGACCCTAAACATAACGGGAAGGTGACCATTGGCTCGAACTACATGCCTTGGGAAAATGCCCAGAAATGCGCGGATATCGTGAAAGTTGCCGGATACAATTATGCGGAGAAATACTATGAACGCCATCACGCCGAACATCCGGACTGGATCATTTATGGCAGTGAGACGTCTTCGGTGGTGCAAAGCCGGGGGATTTATCACTTCCCGTTGGAGCAGTCGATTCTGGCTGATGACGATGAACAATGCTCTGCATTAGGTAACAGCCCAACCAGCTGGGGGGCAAAATCAGCGGAGGCTTGCATCTTGGCTGAACGGGACACGCCTTTCTCTCTGGGACAATTTCTGTGGGCAGGGTTTGATTATATCGGGGAACCCACCCCTTATCATACGAAAAACGCCTATTTCGGTCAGCTGGATACCGCGACTTTTCCTAAAGATTCTTATTACATTTATCAATCGGCATGGACGAACTACAGGGAGCGGCCGATGGTTCATCTCTTTCCGTACTGGGATTTTAATCCGGGTCAATTGATTGATGTCCGTGCCTGCTCCAATGCACCGAAAGTCGAGTTGTTTTGTAACGGGATCTCCCAAGGAAGCTTTACGATCGATCATCAGCATGGCCTTGAGCTTGTCCCCACCTGGAAAATCCCTTATCAGCCCGGTGAAATTAAAGCGGTCGCTTACGATGACCAGGGCGAAATAATAGCGACGGATGTACAAAGGTCCTTTAAAGATGCTGCACGCATCAAGCTCAAATCCGATAAATCATTCCTACTGGCCAACGGAACCGACCTGACGTTCATTGAAATCTCAATGGAAGATGAAGATGCAAATCCCGTGAGAAATGCGAACAATCGAGTAACCGTTGAAGTCGCGGGAGCCGGGCGGTTAATTGGATTGGATAACGGAGACAGCACGGACTATGATCCTTACAAGGGCACGAGTCGGAGATTGTTCAGCGGAAAAGCGATGGCCATCGTAGCAGCAAACACAACACCAGGCACGATTGTCGTGAAAGTCAGCTCGAAAGGGATGGAGAGTCAGAGCATTACTCTTAAATCTCGGTCGGTAGATCCGGGTTCCATCACAGGGATTTCCGCTCAATTTGGAAACCGCGAGCTGCCTTGCGTAGTGGGAATTCCGAGCGAAATTCCTGTGCGAAAAATTGAGATTATTTCTTTAGCTGGACAACAGCTGACTGCCGAGCATCCTGAAATCCAACTGGAAGCCAAGCTTTACCCAGCGAATACCTCCTACACGGAAGTGGAATGGAGCGTGGTTAATGATGCGGGCATACCATCTAACCTTGCTCAAATCGAGGCGGATGGGCATCGGGCTAGACTCCGTGCTTTGGGGGACGGGCGCTTCCGCGTGCGTTGTACGAGCCGCAACGGTACGGACAAAATTAAGCTGATCTCCGAGTTGGAGTTTCAAGCAACAGGGCTGGGCGAGGCGCAGAAAGATCCGTATAGCTTTATCTCGGCGGGACTGTACGATTACAGCTTCGGGGAGATCGGAAACGGCAATGAAAGAGGCGTGGCTACCAGCAGAGATGGGGAATCTCGGATCGGCTTCCGGAATCTTGATTTTGGGCTTCAGGGGTCGGATGAAATCACGCTGCCGATTTTTGCGTTGACCAGCGAGCCTTACCTGATTCAAATCTGGGAGGGGATGCCTGGGGAAGAGGGCAGCGAACAGATTGCAGAAGTCATTTACCAGAAGGAAACGCGGTGGAACGTGTATCAGGAAGCAACATTTCGTTTGAATAAGCGCCTTCGCGGCATTACTTCAATTTGCTTTGTGCTGAAGCAGAAGATTCATCTCAAAGGGTTCTCATTCACACGCCAAAATCGGGCTTTGCTACGGAATGCGGCTGCGGATTGTGATCATATCTATGGGGACAGCTTCCGAATCGAAGGGAACAACGTAGAAGGGATCGGAAATAATGTATCACTGGAAATGAAGCAGCTGGATTTCGAGGGAGAGGGCGCATCAAAGCTGTTGATCTGCGGTCATTCACTCATCGATAAAAATACGATCCATGTGCAGTTCACAGCAAATGGCAAAGAAAACCGGCAGTTGATCGAATTTACACAAACCGACGGGTACGAGGTCAAGGAATTCCCATTAAATCGCGTGACGGGCGTTCAGGATGTAACGTTTATCTTTTTGCCGGGCAGCAATTTTGATTTCAGTTGGTTTCAGTTTGTGAAGTAAAAATGGTTATTGGGGGATATAGGCGACGAGAAATTCGAATGAAAGAAAAGGAGCAAAGTGAGATGAAAGTCAGTAAGGATTGGAATACAACGAAAGCGAACCAACCGCCAGTGAGTGTCATCGGCTTAGGTATGTTGGGTTCAGCTCTTGCCCAAACGTTCCTGAAGGAAGGTCATCCGACGACCATATGGAATCGTACAAGGCGATATATTGGCCGGTCGAGTGATCGTAAATCTCACCAACACAGAACTCATTGATATCGTAAGCAACATAAGTATCATGGCACTTCAAAATTTCAAGAATCTCCTTCGTCGACAACCCAAGCTCTATATAAATTTGGATGGTTTTGATTCGCTTAATATCAGCCTCGTCGAATTCCCGATAATCATTTAATCATTATCTAAACGCTTTCCTTTCCATTGAAGTAATCCAAATTCTATTATATAGTATCATTACTAATCAATGGATCTAGGACTTCATTTTCTTGGGCTTAGGCTTGTAATATGATCTCATTTTTACAACCGATCTCTTTGATGAGAGCGGAGGGGAGGGGAGAGGGGATTTAAAATGACCGAGTACGTTAAGAAAATGAGAAAATTAATTGGACATGAACCGTTACTATTATGCGGTGCAAGTATTATTTTATTTAATCAGTTAAATCAAGTTCTAATGCTAAGAAGAAGTGATAATGGTTGCTGGTGTTTTCCAGGCGGAGCTGTTGACCTAGGTGAAAATACTGAATATTCGGTTCGAAGAGAACTGTTTGAGGAGACCGGTTTAAGTGTAGAAGAATTGAGTATTTTTGGTGTTTTCTCAGGAAAAGAGTTGCACTATATTTACCCTAATGGAGATGAAGTATATATCGTCGATATTGTTTACTCTAGCAATAAATTTTATGGAGAAATAAACATTGATAACGAAAGCAGAGAATACCGATTTTTTGATATTGAAGATATACCTGCCGAAATTAGTCCTCCCGTAATGCCAGTTGTAAATGAGCTAAAGAGAAGAAACCGGTCAAATAATGTGTAATCATTCCATAAAATAGGCATCCGTAAGTTTCTCACTTATCGCGTGTAATTCCTATTTTTACAGAGGTGATATTCATGACAAACAAAGTCACACTCAGTAACTATAGTGACCTTTGGGCACAGGAATTTGAGAAAGATCGTAATCGCATTCTGGCTTTGCTCGGTGATAAGGTGAAGCGAATTGAACATGTAGGTAGCACTTCAATTCCTGGCATGGCGGCTAAGCCGATTATAGATATTGCGGTGGCGGTAGATCATCTTTCCATTATCGATGATTGTGCGATCGCACTACTTAACCAAATCGGCTTTGAATACGTACCAAAAGAGGATTTCCCCAATCGTATGTTCTTTCGAAGGGGCGAATGGGGGAACGGCACACATCATCTACATGTGTACGAATATGAAAGTGAGGAATGGAAGAACATTATTTTCTTCCGGGACTATCTAGTCAAGTATCCCGACGTTGCCGTTAAATACTTGAACTTAAAACGTGAAATGGCGGAGATCTGTCCTGACCGGCAAACATATACGTTGTGCAAGGCACCGTTTATTCAAAAAATACTTGCTCAAGCGAATGAAGAATGCAACAACACGCAGCAGTAACTAAAAGGAGAGGGAGACTTCTAAATCTCTAATCTTGCAGAGAGTTTTGATTCCTCGCCAAGTTTTTGAAGTGGATTTAACCTAACAAGGAAAGGGCTTTTATTTAACTTATATACATATGTACAAAATACGGGTTTTGTGAAAAAGTCATACAGAAAAGACCGCAGGAACTGTTTTGACTGTTTCCAACGGTCTTGTTTCCTTATGGTCCTACTTGTCCATATTATTTACGGCTTTACGCATCTCTTCATCCGTTAAGTGCGTGTAAATCATCGTGGTTTGAATCGATGCATGGCCTAATTGATTTTTCAGTCGCGGCACGTCGTTATTCTCCTGGTGATAACGCGTTGCGAAGGAATGGCGTAATGCATGGACGGTCAAGGCAGGTTTGCCAAAAGCCGTTGCGTACTTCTCAATCAGTTTCTCAATCGATCTTGGCGTTAATCGCCGGTTTTTGCCTTTACGTCCGATCGGCGCACCCATAAATAAATATGTTTCTGATTTTTCCGGCTTATACCGCGCTTCGCGAATTTTGATATAATTTTCCAGATCTAACTTCGCTTGTTCGCTAAAATATACATATTGCTCTTTGTTGCCTTTGCGAATGACCCGAACCAAGCCTTTGTTCATATCGAGATCTTCCAGGTTGATGCCGGCCACTTCGGATAATCGCAATCCGGATCCTAGTATTAAGGAAACGATGGCCGTATCCCGTTCGCGGTTAAACTCGTGGAATTGAAATAATCGTTTATTCTCGCGGTTTTGCTCACCAAAATCATAAGCAACAAACTGCCGGAACAGTTCAAAATCATCGGCTCGTAAAATTTTGCCTTCAATCCGATTCGCGATCGTTTCCTGACTTTCTTTCAGCGCATTAAATTCAATCTTGGCCATAACATTTCGCTCAAGATAAGGCTTAAGATCAGCGGTTTCGGCTTTATTCTGTAAATAATCAAACAGCGATTTAAGTGCTGACAGCTTCCGGTTGATTGTTAATTTGGAGTTGCCTAATTGATATTCCAGGAACGTCAGAAAGCTTTCGATTTCTCGAACCGTTAATTTTTCAAGCACGGACAGTTCAACATCTTTACGGCTGGGAGCTGCGAATCGTTCAGCCACGAGCCAATCAAAGAAAATGATGTAATCATGACAATAATTCAGTAACGTGGTATGCGACAGTTTGCGTTTGCGCGTATCGATGAACTCGGTCACGTACCAAGGCAAATCCGTTAATTTCTCATCAATTCGGCTCATATAATGAGCTTTCGTGGTTTTATCCATGTTGAACGCGCACCTCCTGTTTTAAGAATAATCCATATCTATTTATTCGTCAAATTATTATTTTACGTAATATTAAATTTTCTGCAGCGAACTTTTGCGCGTATCATTACAGCCCCCTCAAGTATATTTAATGAGCCTTCTTTCGCTTCTGACGAGGCTTCGGATTCTTTACAGTTTGCTTTTGCTGTTATTCCAAAGTGAATATTTGAGCATTTTAATAGCCCCACCAACCAGTTAAGATTGACAGGGCTATTTTCTGAATCTACTTTAGTAAATCAACTATATCTCTGACAATTTCATCCTTTTTATATAAGAACCTATCAATAGTTGAGAAAAATAGTTTGTTTGAACTCTTGGGGATGATTTGAATTGGTTGTTTGAATAGTAACATTATATAAAGGGAATTACCTTTAGCAATTGGAATATTCTTCTCGTAAAGCCCTCTATAAATCTGCTCTGTAACTTCTGGCATATATTGGTCCGTAAATTTCTCCATGTAGGCTTTAATACCGTAATCAGGCCACCACCACAACGTAAATGCGTTCCATACCCTTTCAGCTGTGTGGAAGACGGAATCATTTCTAAACAGACTTGCATAGTCATCTCTGAAATGAAGCGTGTCTAGAGGATTGTCCATGAATTGTTGCTGTTCATACTCCTTCACAATCGTATTCCAACAAGCCTTTAAAGCAACGATAAAACTTTCTGGTTCAAGCAACTCTTGTTGATCTAAAATTAAGTATCTGCCTGGAAAAATCTCTTTTCTCCCAAAGTAGCACTCATAAATGTTTTCGATGTATAATAGAAAATTCATATCCATAGGGGATATGTTACTTATTTGCAATTGTTGATATTTTCGAGAAATAGACATGTTAAAAACTGATCCCTATAGTACATGGTGGCACGATCCACTAAAGAGCCCCGAAGCATCTCTTGCCGTCCCACTTATGCTAACACTATAAGTGCCACTTGGTAAACCCAATTCCACGTAATCGCCGCACGCTTCACCAAATACGCCGCTGCAAGATATCCGTATAGAATCGTAAAATACAGGAACACCATTTTGATATCTTGATATTGTCAAAGAGCCTGTAAAAACATGTGCTGTGGAAAAACGAGGATTTATCTCCCATCTGACTGCCCCACCCGCACCAAAGACTGAATCTAAACGAGCATATCCTCCATCTCCAGAACAAGTTGTAAGTGGCTTGAACTGCCCATCAACATTATCCACAGTATCATCAGCACACACATAATTACCTTCGACAGTAATACTTTCAGGAAGTGATGCAAAGTCTTCTGGAACTTCAACCTGCGCTGTATTTTCATTGAGATTAAACGCAAAAGTATGAATTGGAACTAAAAACAAAAAAACAAGAAGTAACCCAGCGACTTTTTTCACCATTCTATTTCCTCCACTTTTAATTTTTATATTTTACTCTTTTTATACCATATATTGCTATATTAGTCAAATAATATAGACAAACCATTCTGGTTTAGTGTCGGTGGAACTGCCTATCCAGCAGCAAAAGCGGCGGAATGGAATACCGAAATGCAATATCTGCGACTTCTGTCGGCTCGGACAGGATTAGGCGCCTTGCTTCCTGAAGCCGGAGCTGCTTCTGAAATTGAATGGGCGTCATCGCAACAATTTCCTTAAAATGTCGATGGAACGACGGGACACTCATATTGGCGAGAGCCGCTAGGTCCTCAACGCGAAATGCATGTTGAAAGTGATCCAGAATGTATTGAATGGCTTTTTTGATCGACAAAGTCCGCCCCCCGTCCATAACGATGCTTTTCAAAGAGTCATCGTTCTCCCCATGCAACGCTCTGTACACGATCTCTTTCGTATAGAGCAGAGCGAGTACGGGAATGTCGTCGGGGGTGTCCAGCAGGCGAACCAGCCTGACGACAGCTTCCAGCATAGGGACGTCGAGCTCGTTAACATAGATCCCGCATTGGCAGAGCTCTTGGAGATGTCCTTTAATTCTTCGGTATTTAGCAGATCTACAACTAAACCGGGAGTAAACTCAATTTTACATGTCAAACTGGGGGCTTCCTTAGAGCCGTCGATCGTTTCGAAAACCGTCGGCAGATCCATCGAGGCAACGAGGTAGTTCGAGGGCCCGAAATAAATGCGGTTGTTCCCAAGGATCGCGGCTTTTGTTCCTTGAACGGCAATGCCGATCGATGGATTGTAGATTCGGTATGGAGGCCCTGTCAACGTAGAATAATGAGGTCCTGAATAACGAGCAAGATAGAGATTCGGAATCTTCGTGACAAGATAACCATCCCTATCGGTATGACGATCAACCAGTTCGGCTAGCTCTTGTTGCAATTCATTGAGTTGTGCAGACATTAGACTCTCCCTTGTAACTCATGTATAGATTAGGATTTGCATCCGATATAGAGAAAATGCTGGCTGGTCCCGATCAGAAATTCATCTTGGCTCAAGCGGTAGCCGATTTCAAGCCATTTTTGATATTCCGACTCATCGAGTTGGTTGATTTCAACTTCTTTACTGCCTAAAATATTCTCAACTCCGGCAAAGATAAGCTCCGTCAAGCCGAAGCCTGCCATCAAGTTTTTCGCTTCATGATATCCTGAGAAATAGGCCGTGGTAAACCCTTGCGAAACTTGATTTACACCATGATCTAAATAGCCGAGCAATTGATCAACGGAATCAAATAGCCGCAGTTGGGACAAATAATCCTGAAGCGGGGCGTAATTCGAGATAAATGTGGCAACAAGAAGGCCGTTCGGTTTTAAACGGTCAAGAGCTTCCTCCACCGCCTTCTTCCGATCCTTCTCCTCCACCAAATGATACAACGGCCCCATCAGCAAAATAACATCAAAGTCTCCCTGAATCCCGCTTAAATCCAAGGCGTTCCCATGAATATAGTCCTTCAAAGTAACTCCTCGTTCCTCCGCTTTCGTCCGAGCCACCTCGAGATGTCGCTTGGACAAATCCAGCAACGTGACCTCATGCCCCTGCTCAGCCAAATAAATCGAATATCTGCCAGGCCCTCCCCCGATATCCAATACGCGTAATCGCTCGCCGGTAATGTATTCGTCGAAATAACGCCTTGTTATGTCATACTCGATTCGATGTCGAACTAACCGTTCCCATTCGTCATATTCCGTATCGTACCATCGCTCGATTTCTTCCATTTCCGATGCCCCCAAACCTGAGAATATTGAAAAGATTATAATCCCTATTCCCCGCAAACACCACAGCAAATATCGCAAGAATCGCCTCTCCGCAGGGGTGAATATTTCGTCTGGACGCGTCCCAAACTATCGCGGAGAAACGTTCATGTTCTTCACCGCACGAATGAAAGGGGATTGTTGATTTATGACCAAATCCAAACGATCAAAAATTAATGCCATGAAAAGTCGAAAGCAAGCGCAAAATCCACATGGTCCTATCAAATCATTGGAAGAACTGGCGGAAGAATACGATCAAAATCCACCACGCAAATCATAAACGGTTATACGGTTAAAAAATACCACCGCCTAACCAGTAACTGGGCTAGACGGTGGTAAACATTTGTGCAAGATTATTTCAGCGCGGATTGAATCAGCAATACCAGGTTGCTGCGCGTCACCTTGGCCTCGGCGGCAAGTCCAGCCAGATTGGCTTTTTTGCCGGAGAGAACAGCAATCGCTTCGGCAGCTTGTTTTGCGGTAAGCGTGCTTTTTGGTTGGAACGTTTCTTTACTAAGCACTTCGAGCGCCCCTGCTTTCTTGAGGGAACTTACCGCAGGCAGAGCCCAGCTTGGCACTTCCGAGATGTCGGTATATCCCGTGTCTTCAGAAGATTCCGATACCTGGAAGGCACGGCTGATCATGACCGCAAATTCAGCACGAGTTACCTCGGCTTGCGGTCGGAAGGTTCCATCCCCATATCCTTCAACAATGCCGGCAGCTGCAGCTTCATTGATAAGCGAAGCATTGGGATCTCCGGAAATATCCGTAAATGCAGGCGCTTCAGGGTTTGTGCTTGGGCCTGCTGGCGTACCTCCAGCTTCAGCTGGCAATGGAGCACCTTTCAGATCGGTAATCCGTCCTTGAGTGGTGGCTTTAACCGTACCCACTTTGTCGAGATACTCATGGAACACTTCATAATCCACGAGGTTCAGCTCATAGAACCGACCGTCGTCCTTCGCTTGCTTCATCGAAGCGTAAAAATCCCCGCCGCTCGCCATAAACGAGTTCGTCGCCACAATGTAGTATGCTTTCGGATCGATATCGGAGTAGGTTCCACCTTCGTTTTGGATTTGGACTTTCACGATGCGTTGTCCGGATTGCGTCTTCTCACCGGTCACATCGTCGATCACTTCACCCGGCTTCGTCGAATCGTAGTAGAAGCGCAAGCCCGAAACTTGCGGGAACCGCCCTTCCCCATTTTCGACACCGCTCACACCGTTCTCCAGTGCAGCCACAATTTCAGCGCCTGTCATCTTCAGTGCCGTTAAATTGTTCCCGAACGGCATTGTGGTGAGCAGATCACCCAGGGTAATATCCCCAGCTTTAATCGAAGCACGAATCCCGCCCCCGTTTTGGATGGTTACATACCCTTTAACATCAGGCACTTTGACGATGCTCATGACCTTCGAGCGCATGCCATCAGCGATCAAGTCACCAAGATTCGTCTCTTGCTTACGTACGCTGCCGCGTTCGCCATCCAAATCCGTTTCGGTCTTCCCGATCACCGTTTTCTTCAGATCTTCTAGCGGAGCAGCATATTCCTTCAGCTTGGCTTCCGCTGCGGCATCGCTCTTAATCAAAAAGTTGCCGGCATCATCTTTGGCATCCAGGGCAATTAACTCGCCTTTCCAGGTGGTTAATTTTCCGTCGTGATCAAAGGTGACATCCAGTTGGCCTAAATTTTGGTTATATTCGCCTGTCTGCACGATCAACGTTGGTTCTTCATCGGCATGATGGACTTCCGGGGCATTCAGAACGGTATGGGAGTGCCCCCCAACTATAATATCGATCCCATCGACGGCTTCAGCCAGTTGTTGGTCAACGGTATATCCTAAATGGGACAACACAATGATCTTGTTGATCCCTTCGGCTTCCAAAGCGTCGACTTGCTTCTGCGCGCTTTCGACTTCGTCAGCGAATTTGATGTCAGGACCAGGCGAGGATAACACGGAGGTTTCCGGCGTAGTTAAGCCAATGATCCCCACTTTCTCCCCGGCAATTTCCTTAATCACAGCCGGGTAAATTTGACCAGGCTCTCCCTTGCCTAGCTCGGAATGGCTTAACCCCTTCAGGTCTGCATCCGCACTAAAGTCCAGATTAGCGCTGACAAACGGGAACTTCGCCTGCTTAATGAACTCGGCTAAGGTACCTGGTCCTTTGTCAAACTCGTGATTCCCAAACGTCATGGCATCATACTTCAGCTCGTTCATAAAGAACAGATCGGCCAATCCGTTGAATTGATTGAAATATAACGTTCCCGAAAATACATCCCCCGCATCCAGCAACAACGTGTGATCATTTCTTGCTGTGTGAATGGCCGTCACCCTGCGAGCGATGTTATCCAGGTGCGCGTGCGTGTCATTGGTATGTAGGACGCGCAGCTCGAAGTCCTTGGCCCCTGTGCTTCCGGATTCGGCCGCATTTACGGGCAGCCCGACTGCTCCAGAAGCAAGCCCGACAACGAGGGTACTGATCGCCAGAAACTTGCCGAAAGCTTTGTTTCTCCAAACCATTAATCCGATTCCTCCTCTACCATTTTTTGATATACTACTCTATTAAATATAAGTAGAAGAGTTTTTAAAGTAAATCATTTAAACCAAATTAGCGATTAAAATTTACAATTTTATGCGTTTCACGTCATGAAGAGAATAAAACCAGGGGGAACCGGGTATTTTATGATCGGCAGGAAGACTGAACTACATGACAATAGGAGGTTATCCGATGGACAGTCAACGCGCTAAAGAGATTGTCGCTTCCCCTACCATGGTCAACGTAACCTACGATGGCGAACCGGTTTACATTCAACACGTGGACGAAAAGAAAGAAACCGCACGGATCTATCCGTTAGGTCAACCGGAGAACGAAAAAGAAGTACCCTTATCCCAACTGAATGAACAATGAAAATAAAGGCAGAAGGCTCTTTATGAGAGCTCCTTCTGCCTCATTTTTTACGCACCGCTCATTTAGTTTACATAACATTTGTTATGTCGCTTATGGGCGCACCAGCTAATACCATCGCATTGATGCCGTTCACGAAGGCCTGACCGCTCGCTTTGATGATGTCAGTGTCCATGGCGCGTCCTGTGTAGGTTTTTCCTCCTGCTTCCAGCTGAATATTTACCCGACCAATCGCTTCTTTCCCATGGGAAATGCTGTTGATCTTATAGGAAGTCAGTTTGGCGTCGATGCCGGTTAACGACTTGATTGCACTGTAAAGCGCGTCGATCGGGCCATCTCCAATCGCGCTGCCCTTCCGCTCTTGTCCGTTGATCTTTAAGGTAACGGTGGCCGTTGGGCAAATGTCATTCGTCACGACTTGGAACGAAGTCAGCTCGAACAGCGGATGACCGGAATCGCTTTGTTCTTGATGTTCACTAATCAGGTAATATAGGTCATGGTCGTACACTTCTTTTTTCGCATCGGCCAATGTCAAAAACCGTTGGAATAACCGTTCAAACCCCACGGCATCCGACGTATCGAACCCCAACTTCTCCACCGCATGCTTCACCGCATGCCGACCGGAACGGGCCGTCAAAATCAGCTCCATACTTTCAGCCCCCACCTCTTCAGGGGACATAATTTCATACACCTGCTTATCCTTCAACAGACCGTCTTGGTGAATTCCGGAGGAATGGGCAAACGCATTGTCGCCGGTGATCGCTTTGTTCACCTGCACATCGAGTCCCGTCAAATGGGTCAGCAGCCGTGACGTGCGAATCAGCTCCTTCGTATCGATGTTCGTGCGACATCCGTACAGCGCCTCGCGTACCTTCAAGGCCATCACCGCTTCCTCCAACGAGGCGTTTCCGGCCCGTTCACCAAGACCGTTAATCGTGCACTCGATTTTCTCGGCCCCGTTCTTGATGGCGCTTAAGGTATTGGCGGTGGCTAAACCAAGATCGTTATGACAATGGACGCTGAGGATTACAGAATCGTCGAGATTTTTCAGCCGCTCGTGAATGCGTCGGATCAGGTGTCCAAATTCCTCCGGCTCCGCGTAGCCCACGGTGTCGGGGATGTTAATCATCGTGGCTCCGGCTTTGACGACCGCCTCGATCGTCTTCCACAAATACTCAAAATCCGCCCTCGAAGCGTCCTCGGTAGAATACTGGACCTGCGGCAACAGAGTTTTAGCATATTTCACCGCATCGACACCCATTTGCAGAACGGCATCTTTGGAGCGGTTAAATTTCTTTTCCACATGGACGTTCGAAGCGCCAAGCACAATATGGATCAACGGTTGTTCTGCCTCACGGATGCTTTCGTATACGGCATCGATGTCGGATTTAACCGCCCGGGCCAACGCGGTAATGCCTACGCTGTCCCCTACACTTCGGGCAATTTGCTGCACCGCCTGAAAATCTCCTTGCGAGGACGCAGGGAAGCCGGCCTCAATCATATCGACACGGAGGCGCTTCAGTTGATGGGCAAACTCCAGCTTTTGCCGTACGTTTAACTTGGCTCCGGGGACTTGCTCCCCATCGCGTAACGTGGTATCCAGAACGATAATGTTGCGGTAACGGTCCATCTGAAAGTTCCTCCTTGATTTTGAAATTTGGATTGGATCTATGTGAAGCGGGGTTGATTAAACCCGGACTTTAATCAACAAAAAAACCCCGTCTCTGCTATAGAGACGAGGTTTAACCCGCGGTACCACTCTAATTCATTTCACATGATGAAATGATCTCTTTCGATGGCTAACACCATCTATCCTTGTAACGGCGGAATCCCGGCTTACCCTACTTATCAGGCAGCTGTTCATAGACGAGTTCAACATGACGGACACTGCCGTTTCGCACCACCCAACGGCTCTCTGAAAGGTCAAATCACGTTTACTATTTCTAATCAACACATTTGGCAATATGGAATTATTGGTTATTATATGCACCTAGTAACGGATTGTCAACATGACGTCATGAAATCCATCATTCTATCTCGAATTTACTTCGAAGCTCTTGGACCTTAAGAAGAGCCAACTGTAATTGTTCTTTGTAGGAGCTCCAATTTTTCTCGTCTTTGATATAACTTGAGGTGACGTTCAGCTCATCACACTGCTCAATCACTTCTTGAATAAGCTCTTGATTATCTTGTGCAACGGAAAGTTTATTATGTGCATCCAACGTTTCGTTCAAGGAATTTAATAACTGATTTGTCTCGCCTATGAGTTCATACATGGTGGAACGCAGTTCTGCAGGCACTGCCTGATCCAGGGACGGACTATCCGTGCGATTCATCGAGTAGAAAACAAACCAACTATTTTCGGAGTACCCGTCAATTTTCCCTTGAATATAAGCCAAATCAGCTTCACTTGGCTTGTTCGTTAAACTCCTAAAAATTTCTGTGAGAAAGTGAAGTTGATTCGAATATTGGTGATAAAAAATATTATTGTACAAGGTGTACGCCTCCGAATTAGGGTCATCCTTCATAGGCTGACTTGTACATGAGGTGAGAATGATCGATAAAACGAAGGCGATCATGAATTTGCGAAACATAGGATCACCTCATGATACCGAAGCGTGCATATGTTTGGGCGCCTCGTCCCACGGTACAGAATACGCTTGCCCCTTTGCACAAAAGATTGAAGACGAGGTATATGCCGGATCGGCATTTTTGTTATAGTTTTTCCGAGCGATGGTCGTCTCGGCTTGATGGCAAGGCTCATAACCGCCGAATTTCAGCATGATCGAACCTTTCCCGTGCGTCATCGATGCAAGCTCTGTCGGATAGTCCATAAACGTGGCGACCGGAACGACACCTGAAATCACCGCCGTCTCTTCTCCCGTCTCCGGTGGATCAAATCGGCCGTGCGCTTGCTGGATGTCGGTTAACACCTTACCGAGCTGATCTAATGGCACCTTGATTTTAAAATGGTACACCGGCTCCAGAAGCACATTCTCCGCCTGCTCCAACGCCTGCCGGATCGCGCGGTAAGTCGCCTCGCGGAAATCGCCTCCGCTGGTATGTTTATTGTGTGAGCGTCCGGTGAGCAACGTAACGCGAACATCCGTCAGCGGCGAGCCGGTCAACAGGCCGTGGTGCTCACGTTCCAACACATGTTGACCGATCAGGTTTTGATATCCTACGGACAAATCATCCGCATGGCAAGCATTTACAAACGTCACCCCGCTGCCCCGTTCCGCAGGCTCCAGCCGCAAATGGACTTCGGCATAATGCCCTAGTGGCTCGAAGTGACCGCAGCCCGTCACCGGTGTAGATATCGTCTCCTTATATAAAATTTCCGGTGGTCCAAACGTAATCTTCATCCCAAAACGTTCCTGCACTACCTGTTGCAAAATTTCCAATTGGATTTTGCCCATGACATGGATATGCAGCTCCTGCAGCGCTTCATCCCAACGGGTTCCTAAAGTCGGGTCCTCGGCGTCCAGCAGCTGAAATACCCGCAGGACTTCCTTCAGATGAAGCGGCGGTTCAAATTGCACCTTCGACTGCAACGTGGGAGCGAGCTCACGGCGAATCGGGTCTACCAATGCCCCGAGGCCTTCACCGGACGATACCGAGGTCAATCCGGTTACCGCGAACAGTTCCCCCGCTTGAACGAAATCCGTCTGCACAAATCGTTGACCGTTGTATTTGCGGATAGCGGTAATTTTCTCCGTCCGTTGCCCCCCTTCCGGGCCATAGGTTAGTTCATCCCTGACTCTTAACGTGCCTTGCAAGGCTTTGATGAAGGTGACCCGTGTCGCTTGCTCATCATGCCGAATTTTGTACACCCGCCCCGCAAACGGAAGCTCTGGATCATACCGAGTAACCGTTAAACGATCCAACGCCTTCATAAACACGTCGATCCCGATATCCAAGAGCGCGGATCCGCGCAGGCAAGGAAACACCTGGCCGTTTTGAACCATCTGAATGAGATGTTCGTTCCACGCTGCGTCGGATAATGTCCCTTCCAAAAATGGCTCAAGCAGCGCCTCATCTTGTTCCGCAAGCCAAGCCTTTTCCGTTTCGTCTAGTTGCTCGACGGCTGCCCAGGTAGTCAGATCCAGTACATTCGCGCTCAGCTCGCGGCGGATATCTTCCAGAACTCGATCCGGGTCAGCTCCGGTGCGATCCGTCTTATTGATAAAGAAAAACGTAGGAATCCCATATGTCCGCAGCAGCTGCCAGACCGTTTCCGTGTGGCCTTCCACCCCTTCCACCGCGCTGACGATGATCACCGCATAGTCGAGCACTTGCAGCGCCCGTTCCATTTCTGCGGAAAAATCGACGTGCCCCGGCGTATCCAACAAAAAGTAGGTGGAATCCCCAACCTTCATTTCCGCCTGGTCGGCGAATACGGTAATGCCCCGCGCCTTCTCGATCTCGTGGCTGTCCAGGAAGGCGTCGCGATGATCAACCCGACCGCGGCTGCGAATCGTTTGCGTATGGTAGAGCAACGCTTCGGCAAAGGTGGTTTTCCCAGCGTCGACATGCGCCAGGAGTCCGATCGTTTTGAACATAGCTGCGTCCCCCGCCATTTAGTTCTTAAAGCTGTGGATCGGAGCCGGAATCCGGCCACCCCGCTCGATGAACGGAGCGCAGTTAAAGGCGTTGACCGGCATAATTGGCGCGTAGCCCAGCAACCCGCCAAACTCCACGATCTCGCCAACGTCCTTGCCGATTACCGGGATAATCCGAACCGCGGTCGTCTTGTTGTTGACCATGCCGATTGCCGATTCGTCAGCGATGATACCGGAAATCGTCGCGGCGCTCGTGTTGCCGGGAATCGCGATCATATCGAGGCCAACGGAGCACACGCACGTCATCGCTTCCAGCTTCTCCAGCGTCAGCGCGCCGCGCTGCACCGCTTCGATCATCCCATGGTCCTCACTGACCGGGATGAACGCACCGCTCAAGCCGCCAACGTAGGAGGAGGCCATGACGCCGCCTTTTTTCACGTTGTCGTTCAAAATCGCCAGCGCAGCGGTCGTTCCCGGCGCTCCCGCTTCCTCCAAGCCCATCACCTGGAAGATCTCTGCGATCGAGTCGCCGATTTCCGGTGTTGGAGCCAGTGACAAGTCGATAATGCCAAACGGGACGCCAAGGCGCTTCGACGCTTCCTGCGCAACCAACTGACCGACCCGAGTGACCTTAAACGCCGTCCGTTTAATCGTTTCGCACAACGTCTCAAAATCCTTGCCTTTGACTTCCTCCAGCGCGCGTTTCACAACTCCGGGGCCGCTGACGCCCACGTTGATGACGCACTCCTGCTCTCCAACGCCGTGGAACGCTCCCGCCATAAACGGGTTATCCTCGACCGCATTGCAGAACACAACCAGCTTGGCGCAGCCGATCGAAGCCCGGTCCGCCGTCCGTTCCGCGGTACGGAGGATGATGTCGCCCATCTTTTTCACCGCGTCCATATTAATTCCGCTGCGCGAGGAGCCCACGTTCACCGAGGAGCAGACCCGTTCGGTGACAGCCAGCGCTTCAGGAATGCTGTCGATCAGCACCCGGTCGCCGTTCGTAAAGCCCTTCTGCACAAGGGCCGAGAAGCCGCCGATAAAGTTGACGCCAACCTCTTTGGCCGCCCGGTCCAGCGCTTCGGCCACCGGCACGAACGTATCGGTCTTCAGCCCGCCGGCAGCGATCGAAATCGGAGTAACCGAGATCCGCTTGTTGACGATTGGCACGCCAAACTGCTTCTCCAGGTCCTCCCCGGTTTTGACCAGGTTCTCGGCAGTGCGGGTGATTTTATCGTAGATGTTCCGGTTAAATACGTTCATATCCTCGTGAGCGCAATCCATCAGGCTGATGCCCATCGTAATCGTGCGCACGTCGAGGTTCATCTCGCGGATCATCGAATTGGTTTCTTGTACTTCAACGCGTGAGATCATGGTGTCCCCTCCCTTCCTTAGATCCGGTGCATCGTATTAAAAATATCTTCGTGCTGCAGCTTGATTTCTACGCCGATGGAGAGTCCCAGCTCCTGCAGTTCTTCAACCAGCGTCTCGAAGTTTTTGGTGGGTGCAGAAATATCAACGATCATCATCATATTGAAATACCCTTGAATAATCGTCTGCGAAATATCAAGAATGTTCACATTATGATCGGCCAAATACGTGCAAACCTTGGCGATAATGCCCACTTTGTCTTTACCCAGTACGGTGATAATCCCCTTCAACCCAAGCTCCCCCTTTAATGTAAGACTCCCGCCAGCGCGGACGAGTCATCTGCTTCGATTTATTATGGCAAAAGAACGGCGATTCTTCAATAACGGCTTTTACTCGGTGACGCGGAAAAATAACGCCGCTCTGCCGTCGACATGGGCTTACCCGGCATTGCATCCTTCGCGCCGTCAGCACGGGTGCCGTTCATACCCTCCGTCTCACAATCCTCCGGACGGTAGCTCCCTTGCTTCACTCGGATATCCCGGTAAGCTCCGCAACTTGCCGCGGAGGGCATCGAGATTCGGAGTGTTGATCCAGGGAGCAACAACACGTTACGTAATTGAAGACACTCGGGTATTCCGATCTGGCTGAAACCGGTGATGAAATTGTTCTTCTCCCCGCCGACCCATGGAGCCGGGTTGCTATATGCCGCTGCACGGGGGCAGCATCGCGGGCAAACCGGTGTCTTTTTGATCAAGGATCAGATCGTGGATGTGAAATTCAGGGAACATGCTCAGACGGTGCTTCGCCAGGTTCACACCCTTCATCAAACGGAGTATCTTCGGGAGCGCCGCTAAATTTGCGGTGTTCCCCAGCCTAATTACGGCAATACGTTAATTTCACCTAACAAAAAAACAAGAAGTCCCAGCGTGGTCATTAACTAAAACCAGCCGAAACTTCCGATGGAAAATCAATTTGGAGGTTGCTCTACCGGAACTGCCGGTTCCGTTTCGCTTCATATTGCTTCTTCAGCAACGCGAAGACAACGGCATCCACAAATTGATTTTTCTCGAAGAACGTTTCCTTTAAATACCCTTCCTCATGAAAGCCCGTTTTCTCCAACAAGTACCTGGATCGAATATTATCGGGGTCGATATAGGCCTCGATCCGATTTAGCCCCAGATCCTCAAATCCGAAGCGCAGAATCTCCTGCAGCACTTCCGTCATGACACCTTGGCGCCAATAGTCCGGGTTGAGCTCGTATCCAACCTCTGCTTTGTAATGCTCCTTCGACCAGTTATGAAAACCGCAAGTGCCGATCACCCGGTCGCTTTCGGCCTTAACCGTAATCGCCCAGCGAAAGCCCCGCTTCTCCAAATAGCGGCTGTTCCACTTCTGGATGAGTTCCTCGGCTTCTCGGAGTTCCACGAAACGATCCAGATCGTAATATTTGGTCACTTCGTCGTTGGAGAAATAATGGAACAAATCGGCGGCGTCCTTCGTCGTCAGCCTTCTGAGTACAAAACGTTCCGTTTCCAATTGAGGGAACATTTTCATAACGACCGGTCCTTTCCTAAAATATACGTAAATCTATTATAGGTGAAGGACCGCGCCAAAAGGAAGAGTTAAAATCCGAAGGATCTTCCACTGAATGTTCACTCTTTAGGCAGCAACCGTTAGTCTAATTCCGATGCCAAAAGGATCACTTAGCCGCAGCTCATTCCCCTCTCGCACATAGGCCACCTTGGCTTCGTCCAACCGGCTTACGACGGCTTCCAAGGCCGGAACGTCCGGCAGTTCCACCGTGAAATAATGAATGCCCACCGCATCCTCCGGCGCTGGCGGCGCATCTTTGCCAGCCCACAGGTTCAGGCCGATATGGTGGTGGTAACCGCCAGCGGAGATAAATAAAGCCGAAACCCCAAAGTGGAGAGTGACCTCAAACCCCAATATTCCGCAATAGAACTGTTCAGCCTGCTGTAAATCCCCTACATGAAAATGCACGTGGCCCATGCGAGTACCTTCCGGCAAACCGTTCCACTGCGCACGCTCGGAGAGATGTAACAGGTTTTCGATATCCACCGGATCGGTCGTCATGTGAATTTCGCCGGACGCGGTTTTCTGCCAGGTGTCGCGGGGGCGATCGGCATAGATCTCAATGCCGTTCTGATCCGGATCGCTCAAGTACAGCGCCTCGCTGACCAGGTGATCGCCCTGCCCCACCGGGATTTGATGCCGGATCAAATTGCGAAGTACAAGGCCCAATGTCACTTGACCCGGAACTAAGATGGCAAAGTGGTATAAACCGGACACGGAACGCTCAGGCAGAATGCGATAACGGGGATCTGCCTCCAGAATCAGCAAGGGATGTTGGCCGTCAACGGTTAACTCGGCAACATTGCTGTTTTGGCGTAGCAGCCGAAGGCCGATCACCTCTTGATAAAAGGTGAGCGAGCGCTCCAGATCGCGAACTTTAAGTTGAACAACGCCAAGCTGCGTGGCGGGATGAATCGGCAAGGGATGAGCCATGATGGATTTCCTCCTTCAAAATAAGAACAAATTACAACCCCAGATGAAATAGCAGCTGTAACAGAGGATGTTACATTTAGTCGTTGTAATCAGTATAGTTACAGGGACTCCAATTGTCAATTTCGGTATAAAAAAAGCCCCCTGCTATCGGGGGGCTTCACTCCGCATACCGTTAGATGCACTTGCGTTACACGGATGGGTTGTTGACCGTAATTTCGTTCACAACGTCCTGCAGCGTTACCGCCGCAAGCGTATTTTCCATCGCCTTTTGCGCCTTGGAGAAGATCGGTTCAATGGCCGCTTGAATATTCTTACCGACCAAGCAATCGGGGTTGGTCTGATCATGGACGGCAAACAATCCGTCTTCCTCCACGACATGCACGGCACGGTATACATCAAGCAGCGTAATGTGATCCAGCTTCCGTGACAGCTTGGCTCCGGCTACCCCCGTACGGACTTCCACCAAGCCCGCTTTGCTTAGCATGCCCATAATGCGGCGGATGACAACCGGATTCGTGTTGACGCTGCCAGCAATATATTCCGAAGTGCAAATCTCGTCCTTGCTGATTTCAAGCAGGGACAAGATGTGAATCGCCACAGAAAATCTGGAGCTGATCGTCATGATAAGCCGCTCCCCCTTTTCATCATCATGTAACCATATTAGTTACTTGAGGAGCGGAATGTCAACCGCCTTTCTCACGAAGCAGACCGCGGACATCGCGCACTTCTGTTATCTTCCATCGAGCAGGTTGCCCAAGCCCCCGGAATGCACGAAAGCCAGCCCGTCACCTTCGATTTTCTGCATGATGAAGCCTTCTCCCCCAAAGAAGCCGGTGCCGAGCTTACGCTGGAATTCTATGCCGACGAACACGCCTTTGGCCGCACATAGGGAGCGTCTTTCTGACAGATCACCTTCCCGCCGAGCATTTGCAGGTCCAGCGGGACGATTTTTCCGGGATAAGGTGAAGCAAAAGTAACGGCCTGCCGTTGATACCCGGCGTTGGTGAAGACCGTCGTAAACAGGCCCTCGCCGGTCAGCAGCCGCTTACCCGCCCTCATGATCACATTGCTGAGATTAATGCCATAAATTAATTTTGCTTCAAAAGCGCTCGGATGACAGAATAACTGATCAGACTGCGATCCCGATAGACGGCGGCCACTGAATCGGGGTGCTCGCCGAGGATGCCTTTTTGCAAAATAGCCGCACCAAATCCGCGCTCCACCGCGCCGTTAAACGTAAAAGTGACGCAGTATTCGGCGGCAAATCCGCAGACCACGACGAAATCGGTGTCATGTTCACGCAGAAGCTCCTCCAGGTTCGTCTTCCAGAACGAGTTGCTCCATGCTTTGGAGATCCGCAGGTCCGATTCGAGTATTTTGACTTCTGGGATGACCTCGTATCCCGGAGTTCCAACGCCCCCATCCTGATCCTGAACTACCACAACCGGCCGGCCCGCTTCCCTGAACAAGTCAGCGACGGCATTAATGTACTCACAAACTCCCGGGATTTCACTTTGGATGCGAGGATGGTTCAAAAAGACTTGCTGCATATCGATGATTAATAAAGCCGGTTTCATGCCTGCTCCTCCTTTGCCGCCTGCAAGGCAGACGACCAATTTCTTACATTATACACGATCCCTGAACCGGCCGCCGTAGTTGCTGTGGAATAATTTTTGCAGTTGAACGAGTATAACATAAAACCAGCCAGCCGCTGAAAGTTCAGACGACTGGCTGGTTTCTTTGTAAGCATCTTTTCATTCATAGACGAGAATATCGCGGAGTTGTTTCGCTTGCTCAATATAGGGTCCCTCCGCCAAATTGTTAAACGCTAGATGGGTGGCACGCAAGCTGAGCAGCCGGTCGCCCGGCTGGAGGCCAAATTGCTGCCAGGTTGACAGCGGCAGCGTAAAATACCCTTTGCTGTTCAAGTAAACCCAGCAAAACGTGCGTTCTTTAACGATAACCGGTTCCCCTTCCGGGATGGCGAATTGCTGAAGCTGAGGAATGCTGGCGAAGATCGGGGCCAGCGGCGAGTTGGCAATCAGTTCTTTGCACAGGACGCTAAAGCCTTTGGCCGTATTCCGGCCGGTCATCAGAATAATGTTGGAATCCGGTCGAATCTGGTACTCTTGCAGGGCTTGATCCGGAAGGTAAAACGATCCGTCGGGAAGAATCTTGCTCCATGCGTAAAAGTACTTCCCGCCTTTGGCTTGCACTGCCATGTACATCATCCCCCGAGCAAATTGATAGAATAATCATCGCCTAATCGCGGGGATGGGAGATATGATTTTTGTCACCTTGCAGGTCATATGGAATTTTATGGATTCGATTCGGTGAGCTCCTCAATTTTTTCAGCAAAATAAAGTTTATGTGCTTTGAGTACGATAATCTTCAGCATCATATAAACCGGAATCGCCAAGATCATCCCCAGGATGCCGCCAAAATCTCCGGCCACCAGCAACAAGACGATCGTGGTCAACGGATGAATATTGATCGTTTTGCCATAGATGTATGGGGAGATCAAGTTGCCTTCGATTTGCTGCGCAACCACCACGATAACGATAACCCAGAATACCATCGACGGAGACACGGTGAACGCCACGATGACACAAGGAATTGCCCCCAGCAGCGCCCCGAAATAGGGGATGAAGTTAAACAACGCGCCCACCACCGCAAGAAGCAATGGGTAGGGCAAACCTATCAGCCAAAAACCGATAAAGCTCATAAACGCCAGCAGCATCGCACTAATCATGCGGCCGGCGATAAATCCTTTGAGCATGTTATCAATTTCATGGATGACGCTGGCTCCATCGCGGCGGTAACGACTGGGCAGCATCCGCACCAGCAATGGCGTGACCCGCTCGTCTTCCTTCAGCATGTAATAGAGCAGGATCGGGACGGTACCGACGACAATGACGAAATCGTTCAGGAAAGTCACCACATGGGACAAGTAACCGGAGATGGCTTCCATGGCCGAGTTCAAATATTCCGTGACTTTGCTCATCAGTTCCGGACTGGTTTCATTCGTCACCATGGAGAGATAACGATTGTCGCGGATGTCGTTGAATTGGGTCTGCAGTCCGTTGATCATCTTCGGCACATTGTTCATAAATTCGATGATCTGCCTCCGGAGCGGCGGCCATACAACGATTAAGAAGATCGTAATGACTCCGGCGAATAACAAGTAGATCAGCAGGATCGACAGCACCCGGTTCAGTTTCTTCCGTTCCAAGAACTGTACGATCGGCCGCAGCAGATAATATAGAAATCCGGAGATCGTGAGCGGGACAATTAGAATGGACACCAGCGTCACCAGCGGATTAAAGATAAAGCTGACCTTGGACAACAAATAGATAATGGTCAGCACCATAATAATCCCAAGCGATGTGCGATAAAACGGATGTTGCCACACGGTTTGTTCCTCCTCCCCCACTCTTCCGTATCCAACGGAAGTTTACGGTTTAAGCCTCCGGCAGCGTATCCAACGCAGCATCCAACAGGGTATCAAACCACTCGTCGTCTTCTTCGATCCGTGCGTCAACTTGAAGGAATTGCTCCTCAATGCCAGGTTCGTTGGCATAATGAAGGCTGTAATCCCAATCGGTTCCCTTCTCACTGTAGAAGGTAATTTCATAAGCTGCCTTATGCGAGCTCACTTCGAAAATGGTTTTGCCGATATAGGAGCCATCCTCCTCCCGGCGCATTTCTGCGTGAACAATGGTCAATTCGTTCATCATTTACGTAACTCCTTTTTATGGGACAGTCTCTTTGCAATATCGTACCATGTTTTGGGGGAATATCAAATGTAGAAACTAAGGATCGCCTTCGCACGGCATTCCAATTTCGCTGGCAAATGGTGTATGATTAAGCATGTAATTAATTCCTAAAGTTTGGAGGAAACCGTAGATGTCCGATTTTCAAAAGAAACTGGAAAAATATGCTGAACTCGCTGTAAAAATTGGCGTTAACGTTCAACCCGGACAAAATTTGATTATCAACACGACCATCGATAGCGCGGAGCTCGTCCGGCTTATTGTGAAACAAGCCTATGAAGCCGGCGCTCGCTTTGTTAAAGTCAACTGGAGCGACGATGTGGTCACCCGTCTTCGCTATGATATGGCTGCCGAAGAATCTTTCCTGGATGAACCAAAATGGTATGCCGGCGAAATGCTGGAATACGTAGAGAACGGTGCAGCGGTGCTGCATGTCATTTCCTCCGACCCTGATCTGCTGAAAGGCGTGTCCACCCAGCGGCTCACCAATCATCAGAAAGCGTACGGCAAAGCGATGAGCAAATACCGCGAAATGCAGATGTCCGATAAATTCAGCTGGTCGATCGTGGCCGTTCCTTCCAAGGCTTGGGCGGATAAAGTGTTCCCTAACCTTCCTGAAGAAGAACGCGTACAAGCGTTGTGGGAAGCAATCTTCCGTACGGTTCGCCTGGATCAACCAGACCCGATCGCCGCTTGGCAGCAACATATCCAGAACCTGACGCAAAAATCCGATTACTTAAATGCGAAACGATACAAGAAGCTGCATTACAAAGCGCCTGGGACCGACCTCACCATCGAGCTGCCGGAAGGCCATCTGTGGGTCGCTGCGGAAAGCATCAACGCCCAAGGCAACACCTTCCTGGCCAACCTGCCAACCGAGGAAGTCTTCACCGCTCCGCTCAAAACTGGGGTAAACGGCACGGTCTCCGCAACGAAACCGCTGAGCTACCGCGGCACGATCATCGACCGTTTCTCGTTGACGTTCGAAAACGGCCGCATCGTGGATTACAAAGCCGAAGTAGGCGCCGATGTCCTTAAACAGCTCGTGGATCTGGACGAAGGTTCGCATTACTTGGGAGAGGTGGCGTTAGTTCCGCATAACTCCCCAATCTCGCAATCCGGTATTTTGTTCTACAATACGCTGTTTGACGAGAACGCCTCCAACCACCTGGCCATCGGCAATGCCTACGCCTTTAACCTGGAAGGCGGCAAATCGATGTCCCAGGAAGAACTGGCACAACGCGGTTTGAACTCCAGCTTGGCGCATGAAGACTTTATGGTGGGGTCCGCTGAGATGGATATTTTCGGCATCACTGCAGACGGCAAGGAAGAACCGATCTTCATTAAAGGCAACTGGGCATTCTAATCGAAAAACAATAAAACCGGATGCTCTCTATCAATGAGAGTCATCCGGTTTTATTTTTAAGCGCCCGCTTCTTCCAACGGCAAGAGCTGCTGGCGAATGAGCTTGACGCGAGAGATGCGTTTGTTGTCGGTTTCCTCCACCACGTACGTGATTCCGCCGTATTCTACGGTTTGCCCGACCTGCGGAGGCAGGATATCGATCCGTGAATATAACCAACCGCCAATGGTGTCATAATCGTCGGAATCCAGCTCCAGGCCAAATCGGTCATTGATGGACTCGATCAGCATAAGCCCGTCGATCGAATACACATTCGTGTCCATCTGCTCGATCCCAGGACGTTCCTCATCGAACTCATCCTGAATCTCGCCGACAATCTCCTCGACGATGTCCTCCAACGTAACCATTCCAGAGGTCCCGCCGTATTCATCGATCAAGATCGCGATTTGCGTTCGTCCCCGCTGCATGCGCTTCATCAAATCACTGATCGGGATCGATTCCGGGACGGCCATAATCGGACGAATTAAGTCACGGAAATTCCGGTTTTGGGAGCGGATCAAATCCTTAATATGAATAAATCCGATAATATGATCTTTATCATGATTGCAAACAGGATAACGCGTTCTTGTGCCTTCCAAGGCGATTTCCAGGTTCTCTTCCAGCGAATGCTGAGTATACAAACAGATCATTTCAGTTCGGGGGATCATAATCTCCCGAGCGGTTGTATCGGCAAACTCAAAAATATTGTCCACCAGCGACATTTCCGTGCTGTCGATCAAACCGCTTTCGCTGCTCTCCTTCATCATGACACGGATTTCTTCTTCCGTGTGAAGCGAGTCCTGCTCCGTTACTGGCGCAATGCGAAACAGTCGCAAGAGACCGGCGGAGAGCCCGTTTAACAGCCAGATGAACGGGTACATTAGCCGGTAAAAGATGCGCATCGGCCAAGCGAGCCATAACGTGATGGTCTCGGCTTTACGGACAGCGATCGTCTTGGGGGCCAGCTCTCCCAGCACGATATGCAAGATGGCGATCAGGAGAAACGAAACGGCTAACGAAATAATAAATCCCGGCCTTTCGCCAAAGCCCATCATTTCGAACATCGGCCCTAGAATTCGGGCAACAACGGGTTCGCCGAGCCAGCCGAGCCCAAGCGAACTGAGGGTTATCCCAACCTGGCAGGCTGACAAATAACCGTCCAGCTTGCTTAACAGCTCTTTCGCGATTATCGCGTTCCTTCGCCCCTCCTCGGCTAACGCCTCGATGCGGGAGCTCTTCACCTTCACAATGGCAAATTCAGCCGACACAAAAAGTCCGTTAAGCAACACCAATAACACCATGAATCCTACGGAATAAAGACTCGGTAAAGGGTCACTCAATACGTTTCCTATTCCCGCCGATCCGGCGGCGAATAGGTGCACCTCCTTCGTGGATTAAAATCATCAGTATTCCATTGCATTCCATATAAGAACGACAGCTTTAATTTCCCAAGGGATTCATCTCCTTTATTTCCAAACAGTTACATGCCATATATAAATTCATCTTAATTATATTATTATACACTACACAGTCAAACGCTGCGGTATTCCTAGCGAACAGGCGTGGCAGGCTGGAAAAATAAACAAAAAGGCCCCCTTGGAAGTGCAAGGGAACCTGAATGAATTTAACGAGTTGGCGGCGGGGAACCAATCACGCCAGGGTATTGATATATCAGCGGCTCGTCGAACGTAGCGTAGTCGAAATTGACCATCAGCATCACGGTCCGCACGCCAGTAACCGGATCGCTGATAATGATATGATCGCGTCCGGCGGCTTCCAGTACGCCTTTAAAGACTTTCGCGTTCCATTCGCTGTTGTTCTCGTAGGTCATGTAGAACGTGCCGACTTTGCCTAAATTCAGACGAAAAATATTTTCAATGTAAGATTGCTCAAAAGCCTGCTGCGGCAACGGCATCACCGTTCCACTGGGCGTAATCGGGCTCCCGCTGGCTACTTGCGGCGGCATGCCGGTTCCGGTTGTTTGTGGATATCCTCCTCCTATCGGCATCATCGGATAAGTACTATGGCCTGCGGGATATGCGGCTTGCCGGAATTGTTGAGTAAACATCTAATCCATTCCTCCTTATGATTAATCAAGCAAATGACAGAGTTAATAGACGGCTGGGCAATCTTCCGCGGATGGAGCAAAGAAGCAATGCGCCTTAAAGCGGCCGGTATTTTGTTGGTTGTACCAGGTGGCAGGACAATCTTCTGTCGGCCGGAAAAACCATAACGCATTGGTTGCCGGCCAAATGCGTTCCCCGTTGATCGCGCGCTGCGCCAAGCGGATATCCCGGTCGCGTGCGCGTTGGTAGAAATATCCCCTCACCGTGGCTTCGAACCCGCCGGGTCTCTGAAACACCATCCGATTCATGTCACGAATATCCCGAAAATCCAGGCAATTCGCCAGGATTCGGTTTACGCCGACATTGCCGACCATTAACATGCCCTGTTCGCCTTCTCCTTCCGCTTCCGCGCGCATCAGGCGCGCCAGCAGCCTCACGTCTTCGGAGTTTGCTTTAATGACGGCCAAGTTGGCTCCTCCTCCCTCTTTGCTGAACGGTATATTTTATGTGCATCTGCCTATTTTGGTGCTAGCATCTGGTAAAAATTCGGTGTCAAGTCGTGAATGCAAGGTTTTTACGTGAATGCGATTACAATATCGAACATTTCGTGTCTGTTTCTATGGACGCGCTTACATGAATAGCATATACTGTAGATAAATAATGTTTTTTTATACGGTTTTGCTTGTTTGTTTATAAAACGGTTGCTTCATTTTACCTTTTAGGAGGTTACCTCATGAAAATCGCGATTATTGGCGGCGGCCTGGCCGGGCTTACGGCTGCTGCATACCTGTCGGACAACGGCAATACGTCTGGTACCGTGTTTGAACGGAGCCCCCAGCTCGGCGGACGTGCTTTCACCTATGAGAAATCGGGATTTACTCTGAACTATGGAGCACACGCAGTATACGGCATCGACAGACATACGCTCCATGCTATGGAAGAAGAGCTGCATTTGAAATTCCAGAGCAAGCAGGTCGATAAGCGTAAAGTGATGTACGCAAAGCACGGACGGTTAACCCCTGCCCCGCTCGATTTCATGAACATTATGAAGACGAATGTGTTGACTCCTATGGAGAAAGTCCGGTTTGTCGCCGAAATCGCGGCCGTGATCGGTAACATCCATCATTTGAAGCAGTATCGCACGCTTGGCGAATATTTGGAGCATTCACACGCATCGGCAGACGTGAAAGAACTGTGGGAGCATCTGGTTTGTTCCAACTTCTTCATTACACCGGAGGAAGCGCGCAAGGTGCCGGGTTCGGTCATCTCTGAATATTACCATAACCTCTTCCTCTCCAGCCGGCCGGTCAGCTACATTCTTGGCAGTTGGGCGACAATTACCGACCAATTGATCCATAAAATCCAAGACAATGAGTCCTGGGAGATCACGGTTAAGGAGCCGGTCGAATCGATTACGATGGAAGACGGGAAATTCGTGTTGAACACGAAAACAAGACAGCAGCTTGTGTACGATCAAGTGATCTTCGCCATGCCAGTACAACAGGTGACCAAACTGCTGGAGGAAACGCCTTGGGCAAATGCACTGGAACCGTACAAGAACAACACCTCGACCGAAGTGCTGGTTTATGATGTGGGCTTTTCCAAAGTCGTTGCCCGTCCGTTCCACTATATCAGCGACATCGATCATAAGATCTTTATCAGCGATGTCTCTGCCACGGATTTTACGGTGGCTCCCGTTCATGGTCAGTTATTGCAAGGCATCGCCTACTTGAACGACGACTTCCCTGATGAGGAGCAGAAGAAGCAATACCTGGAACAGAAAACCCAGCAGATGGAAGCCCTGTTTGATACGTACTATCCGAATTGGCGCGAGTTTGTTGAGGTCAAACGCGTGTCGAAGAAAGCGATGGTCGCCAGCGTCAAAAATATTTACACCAATCAACTGCTGCCCAACCGTTTGGCAGGTGTTCCGTTCTTCTTCTGCGGCGACGGCTGTCAAGGGAAAGGTGAGTTAGCTGAACGCGCTTTCTCCAGCGGCCGGGCTGTTGCTCAGATGATCCTGGAACAAGCGGAAACCAAGGCCTTATCCATTTAATCCAAACAAAAAACAGAAGCGTACACAAGAGTCGGGATCGTCCGACGAATTGAGACGCTTCTGTTTTTGTGCTGTCCAGCCTTTATCAACCTTACTCTGCCTGCCTTTCCTGTGATTATCGTGGGTCTATCGATTTTCTCGCTTACCCGGAGCTATGAAATTTTCGGTATTCCTGCAGCTCAGTCCGATAGGTGCGAACAGACCGCTCGAACCCATGATAACGACGGCCCTGGAATGTCAGCTTGCCTTCGTCTCCTTCCGCACATTGCCCGTATTCCACTCCCGACACGGCAAACTCCAAACGGTCACCGCTTTCGACCTCGAAGGTCATATAATACTTCGTGTCAGAACGGTTCACCGAGGTGTCGGTGTCATGGCGGTGGCTGACTTCGGTCCGTTTTCCGACGATTACGGAATGGACGCTAAGTACAGGCTGCCGGTGGTTTCCGATCGCGCGAAGAAGCCCTCCTGCTGCTGTCGCAGCCAGGATTCCGAGGATGACAACAAACAAGATTGGCAGCGCCGTTTCCACTACCCCAAACATTTCCGTCCACGACTGCATCGCTTATCCCTCCTTCGAGAGGTTGCTCCGTACCGCTGTTCTCTCCTTTCCCCCTAAGTATATGCGGACCTGAAAAAAACTTGTTATTCATCGTGTCCGGAAAATATGCCACTCTTGTCCAAGATATCTTAGAGAAAAAGAAAAACCTCCGATTCGTGGTTACGAATGGAGGTTACTATGGTGTGAAGCAAGAACGATCTATATTAAGCATAGTACTCAAACAACAGTTGACGGGTCTCTTCAGCGCCATCGGCTTCCATTTCGAACGCCTCGTCAAGTCCTTTCTCTGCCCAACAAGCTTTGCAAGCTTCTTCTGTCGTGCACAGATGTGCATCTTCACAGGTGTAGCAGAACTGCAGGTAATTGCGGGTTACAAATTCTTCTTGAACAGTTTTCATAAGGCTCCACTCCTATCATTATGGGAGCGTTCGCTCCGATTTTGGCTTGCCTGTGATTGATCTTCCTTACAAGTTAAATATATCACAAAGTCCGAGAATAGTACGTGATAATTTTCACAATATAATGAACATTATCATTCTGCCCGTTTCTACACAAAAGAAGCATGGATCCCACGCCATGCTTGCTTTTATTATCCGTTTATAGCACCTGCCAGGTTCGTCCCCCATCCTTCGTTTGCATCAGGAGCGAACGCTTCTGATTCTCTTGGGCAACTAACAGCCACCCCACTCGGGAATTAAAGAACTGAAGCTTCACAATTTCAGGGTAGTCCTCCAGCGTTTCGACCAATTTTTTGTTTTCCGGCAACGGCTCCCAGCTCGCGCCTTGGTTTAACGTATGATAGACCGTTGAATCCAAAATCGTCCAACCTTCGTTAGGCGTTAAGAAAGTCGGAGCCAGCTTCTCGTTTAGACCGGTTTGCCAGGACAACTGAAACGGCGCTAACGTCCAAGTGCTGCCGGCATCTTCCGTAAAGTAACCGTTGAATTTGGTGGAATCCCCCCGGGTGCAGCCGACAGGAATCCAGCCCTCTTTCACGCTGCCGGAGAAGAAGGACACAGGCCCAACCGTAAAGCTGTCGCAGGTTTTATACTTGTTCGGATTAAAGAAATGAAGATTTTGAGTCCAGGTTAACCCGCCGTTTTGGGTCGTATATAACGTTGGAAGTCCTTGATTGATTTCGGTTACAAAACCGTGCAGCGGGCTAGTAAAGGCCATCGATGTTTGCGTGCCAGGTATCAATGAAGGGCTGTCCTCTGACAGGAGACGCATCGGATCCGTCCCCCCAAGCAGAACTTCAAAGGTTTGGGCTCCGTCATCCGTCTCATATAAAGACCGTGCTCCATTCTCCCGCATGTTAACCTCGGAAAGCAACCATCCATGATCCGGATCGGCAAATACCATGGCCTTCACTTCCCCTTCTCCAGGGAATGAAGTTACCTTCCAAGTGGTTCCGCCGTCGGTTGTACGCAGGACAATCGTATCTCCGGAACCGGCAGAATTTCGTACGATAAAGCCATGATTCGGATCTAGAAAAAAGATATCCTTGGCATACTCCGGCGTGGTAGCAAACGGTACGGAGGCGGCAGGTGAGATATTCGTCCACGTTTTGCCGTTGTCTGCTGTAATATAAAGCCGCAGCTCGTTACGCGTAATCCCCCACGCTAGTCCCGTCGTTTCACTGAGCAATTGAAAATCGGTGAGACGGGTTTGAATCTGGTAGCGGTTATTCGTGTTCTCCGCCGGAGCGGCGGCAGGATTTCCCTGGTTCTCGGAAGCTGCAGGATTAATCACTGTGATCGTTTGTCCATCCTCAGAAGGCTCGTCTAGTACCGGAGTGGCAGCCGGAGGCGGCTCGGAATTGCAAGCCGTCAGAAGCAGCACCATACCCAGGGCGGTTCCGGCAATCTTAAGCCACAGGCTCAACCTGAACCACCTCGCTTTCTGCAGTTAGATATGAATCATTATAACATAGATGTTTTTCTCGCCGTTATAAACGGGGATCGTTCCCAAAATTCACCGTGAAATGCTGATTGGGTTTATAAACGGCAAAGGCGTATCCTTTGCTTTGCAAATATTCGATAATTTGAGGCAAAATCTTTACCGTCTGCGCTTTCTCATGCAACAGAATCACCTCAGTATCCCGGTGCGTTTGACGCTTTACTTCTTTAAGGATTGTGCTCGGGCTGTTCGGGTATTTCCAGTCCATGGAGTCCACCGTCCAGTCCCACATCTTAAATCCCGCTTTCGCAATATCACCGCGGAACTTCTCACCGATTTCCGGTTTGCTGCCGTACGGCGCACGAATCAAGGTCGGGGAAGTGCCGGTAAGCTTCTCCATCAGCTTCTGTTCCTTCGTAAATTCTTCGATGAAGTGAGCCGATCCTTTGCCGTCATATAAAATCTTCTTGTTGTGCGTCATACTGTGCAGACCTATGTAATGACCTTCCTGCAACGCCTGATTCACGATTTTCTCATTTTTGCTGAGCTGATTCCCAATCATAAAGAAAGTGCCATGTATCTGATAATGCTCCAAAATATCAAGCAACTGCTCCGTATATTTGCTAGGTCCGTCATCAAAGGTCAGATAAATTACTTTTGGCTTCACAGTCGATTTCGTTTTTTTATCCTGCTGCGCTGGGGATTTCGTTTCGACCGCAGGTTGTGCGGCAGGTGTAGCAGGTGCCGGGTCGGATTCAGCTGTCTGGGAAGCACCATCTTCCTTGCTCGGAGTCCCCTTCGGCTCCGCCTGGGTGTTACTTGATTCTGCCGGGGTACTGTTTGAATCCGCCGGTGTAACGGTGGGCTCCGTCGTTTGCTGTGAATTTGCAAGATTAACGCTCTGCCCCTTCTCCGTTTCCCCTGCGGATGCCAATTTTGCCGGGATAACCACCCGGGTTGACGACTTGTGCGGAAGGGATTTGTTGATCAGTGGGGCGACTGCCACCGCAGTCAATGCCAGGGAAGATGCCGTCAGTACGAGCGCAGCTGTGATGATCCATCTCGTACGCCGAATTATTTTGGATTGTGTGTTACACTCTCCATGCTTTTCACTTCGTTTACCGTAAGGCGACATCTCATTCACCGGATTCCTCTCTCTCTTTTTCTATTTAATAGAATAATATAAAGCGAGAGTTTCGTCCTTACAGAATCGTTAATCGCTGGTTACAAAGTGATAACAACTTTTAAAAAGCGACATTTTGTTAACATAACATATATTATGTTTTAATTATTTCAAAGAGGATAAAAATAAACCGCCTCCCTAAGAAGACGGTTATCGTGCTGATAGATCCCGTTTGCCTATTCATTATTATTTAAAATACGAACATTCCAGATTTTACTTTAAATTTAGAACTTTCTTCAGGTACAATGGGTGTAACCCAATACATACGCGCTTCATTCTTAAACGCAGCGAAGCGCCCAAGAGTGCTTGTATCACTTAAGGTTAAGAACCCAACCAACGGTGCAAGCTAAAGCATGGAGAACACGACAAGGAGATGAAAAAAATGAAAAACAAGATGAGTTCCAGCCGGGTTGTAATCATCGGCACAGGGGCGGTTGGTGCGACTACCGCTTATACGCTGCTCTTAAGAGAACGGGTGTCCGAGCTGGTCTTGATTGACGTCAATAAGGAGAAGGCGCTGGGCGAAGCCCTTGACATGAACCATGGTCTTCCCTTCACGGGAGGTGTGAAGCTGTGGGCTGGAGATTACAGCGATTGCGCTGATGCTGACGTCATTGTGATAGCGGCAGGCGCTTCTCAACGTCCCGGCGAGACCCGGATCGATTTGCTCAAACGGAATGCCGTCATCTTCGACAGTATCATTCAAAATATCGTGAAATACAATAATCACGGCATCATTCTCGTAGCAACGAACCCGGTCGATATCCTGTCCTACGTTACATTGAAGAAAAGCGGATTCCCGTCCAATCGCGTTATCGGTTCCGGTACCCTGCTTGACAGCGCACGTTTCCGTTACCTAATTGGACAGAACAAGAAAATTAACCCGCGTAGCATTCATGCTCATATCATCGGCGAACACGGGGATTCCGAGGTTCCACTTTGGAGCTTGGCAAACGTCGCCGGCATCGGCTTGGAGTTCTCTGATGAGGACCGTGAAGAGATCTTCAACAATACGAAAAACGCTGCATACGAGATCATCAACGCCAAAGGAGCTACTTACTACGCGATCGCGCTGGCGTTGGACCGCATCATCGTCTCGATCTTGCAAAACGAAGGCTCCGTTCTGAACGTCTCGACGTTGCTGACGGATTATAACGGCGTCTCTGATGTTTATCTTGGCGTACCGAGTATCGTTGACCGCTCTGGCGTCCGCGAAGTGCTGGATTTGAAGCTGGACAATGAGGAGCTGACTCGGTTCCATGCTTCAGCGAATAAGTTAAAAGCGGAAATCGCCAAACTTGATCTGTAATCACTCCCAAGATGCGCAAAAAAACGTCCGGAATGCGAATCTGCAGTACCGGACGTTTTTATGTTTATTTTATCCTATTAATCATTATAATTCACTTGGTTAAATGTTTGCTTTTATGCCTCTACTCCACACTTCTTCGCTGCATTCTATCGATGGATCAATGGCCTGCCTTCACTTCATCGACATGCTTTACATGCTATTGTTGTTCCCCAGCACCGCCCCGGCGGCGATGACTGCCGCGATAGGGACATAAAGACTCCTTTCCCGAGTTATAAAAATGATTTAAAGGAATGCCTGATCACATCTCCCCGGCTGATAATTCCGACCAGCACCCCGTTGCGTTCGACCGGGAGTTTCTTAATCTGCTTCTTCCCTAAGATCGCCGCAATGTTCTCAATTTCCTCATCCCACGACACGGTGTATACTTTCTTCTTCCCGATTTCCATGACGTTGAGGTCAAGCAGGCGCCGTATACGCTGTTCAAAGTCCTCCTGGTCCCCTTTAAACACAGCAACGTAATAAATCGAATCCACCACAACGTCGCGATGTTTACCGATGTAACGCATAATATCGCCGTCACTGATATAGGACACGATCTCATTGCGTTCATTCACCACCGGAAGTCCACTGATCCGGTATTCCATGAATCTTTCAATCACAGAACGTACCGTATCGGTCTCTTTGACTTTGTACACGTGTTTGATCATGATCTCATGCGCTTGCATGGTTATCCCCCTCATGCAACTATATAAATTGTTGTCAATTGCTTGGAATGCGTAAAAACGCTTTCTCCTTGTGAAAGCCCGCATTCATTTAATTTCCTCTCCATTCTATGATACGATAAACTTATCCTATTTGGCTGTGAGGTATTCGTAATTATGGATGACAAATCGCTAGAAACGATTGAGCTGGAGATGGCCGTCCTTTATCGGCGGATGACCACTGTAACTGCTTCCCGAAAAAACGGGAATTTAGACCGTGCCGCATACCTGCTGCTGCATCGGATCAATGCCCATGGCGCGGTAGGTGTCAAAGCATTGGCCGAAGGAAGACACGGAAGCGTTTGCCGCCTTACTGCAGAAATTTAATCACGCCCTGCTGAAATTGAAATCGAAATAGCATGTCGGTTAGTTTACATAATTTTTCTTTCGTCAACTTACAGGAGGTTACTCTGATGAATCATATCGATTTGCCTGTTGAAATCATCGAACGCGCCGAAACACCCCGTGGGGAAATCCAACTACAACGGCGCGGCGAGGAGTTCGAAATCATCAGCAACGGCACCTTTCTGATGGCGACATATAACGGCGAGTCTGAACGCTTGCTGGTCCGCCGCGCACTGGAACGGGTCCCCTCCCCCGAGAAGGTTCTGATCGGAGGCTTAGGGGTTGGCTTTTCTCTGCAGGAAGCACTTCTCGATCCCCGCGTAAAGGAAGCGACCGTCGTGGAGATTGAAGCCAAGGTCATTGAATGGAACCGGACCGTTTTGGCGCATGTGAACGATCATGCCTTAGCGCATGCGAGAACGCGGTTGATTCATGCGGATCTTGTCGCCTGGATTCGTGAGACGGCAGAGACCTTTGATCTAATCTGTCTCGACATCGATAACGGACCGGACTGGAAAGTGTTTGACGACAATGCTTCGTTATACGATGAAGCCGGTCTGGCGGCGCTGCAACGCCGGTTGCGGCCCGGCGGCTGCCTCTCCTTCTGGAGCGCTACTCCTTCTCCGGATTTCGCGCGTCGGCTCAGGGAGGCGTTCGGAGACGTGGAGATCCGCGAGGTACCGCAAACGCACGGGGAACCAGATTATATTTTCTACGTTCGTGGCTCTCATCGATAATCAGCCATTCAGGAGGTACTCCCATGCAAATTCAAAAAGCGATCGACCGCAAGAAACTGGATGAGAAGGTTGTACATATGCCCTGGTTCGTGCAGCAGTTTATCGATTATAAGCTGCCGGATCTCTCCCCTTCTACACTTTTAGAGTATGTACGGGATTACGAACAGTTCTTCAGCTGGCTGCGGGCGGAAGGCTTAACTGCAGCGCAGACGAACGCCCAAGTCACACTCCACGATCTGGAGACTCTGCATATGGAGAGCATTGTGGGGTATCGGCTTCACTTAACCACACGAACCGAAAGCACCAACTCCAAAATTACGGTCTCGCGAAAAATGTCCTCCTTGCGCTCGTTGTTCCACTATCTCAGCCAAATTGCCGAGGACGAGAACTTTTACCCGCTGTTAAAACGAAACATTATGGCGAAGGTGGAAATCAAACGGATCCATAAACCGAAGGATACAGCGGCTAAACTCAAGGGCAAAATTTTGGAAGAAGACGAGTTAACCGAATTTATCGCCTACATCGCCGAAGGATATGGCCGGGATATTGCAGACAATAAACAGGCGCTTTATGCGTATGAGCTGAACAAGGAGCGCGATGCCTGCATCGCCAGCTTGATTCTGAATTCCGGATTACGCGTCTCCGAGGTCGTCAACCTGAATATCGATGATTTGGACCTGGCGAATAAGCTGATTTATGTTTATCGGAAAGGCAACAACGACGAGTCGTTCAAAACGCCGGTGTACTTCCGAGAGCAGTGCAGGGACGATTTGGCCGCCTATCTGACGCTTCGGCAGGCGCGATACCGTACGCCCAAGCGGGAGAAGGCCCTGTTTGTGGCCATACCCAACGGACAAAAAGAAGGAAAACGGATGACCAAACGCGCGATCCAAGCGATGATCATCAAGTACGCCAAACGTTTCGGCAAGCCGTACCTGACGGTTCATAAGCTACGGCATTCCTTCGCCACCGACTATTATTTGCAGAACGATATTTACAAGACCAAAGAGCAGCTCGGTCACGCCTCAACCGAAACGACCGAGGTGTATGCGCATCTTACGGACAAGACGATGTCCGAAGCGATTGAGCGCCGGGTCAGCGGTTAGCAGGTTGCATACAACAAGAGGACTTCCCGTCTCAACGGCAGGAAGTCCTCTTTGCATTAGCCTACATCCAGTTTTGTCGTATGTACTCCGCCATATGCTCGACCTCATCCCGTTGAAACCGGCGTGGCCCCGACTCGTTGGCGGGGAAGTCCGCCTCCTTCTGGACAATGGCGATGACTTGCTGCAGTTCCTGGATCAACGGCTCGTCCTCTGCGGAGCGCAGCAGGACCATTTTCGGATACGTTTCATGTTTGAAGCCTTCAACCAAGATCAAATCATATTCAGTAAAATGCTCAATCAGCTTCGCAAGCGATGTTTCCTGCTCCTCAAAAACGGCCGTTCGCCATGGCGAAGTAATCGCAGCCGCCGCCGCTCCCGCCTCTCGAAAGCGAAACGAATCGGTCCCCTCTCGATCGGCTTCAAATCCGTGCAGGTCATGTTTGATAACGGCCACGCGAAGATTCATGCCATTAAATATCTTCACCAGCCGGGTAATGAGCGTTGTTTTCCCGCTGTTTTTATAACCGACGATCTGTACTACCGGTACCACGCCCGTTTCCTCCCTCGTCCTGCCTATCAACAAACCGCATCAGAAATCGCTGCCTGGCAGCTTCAGTACCGTCACCTGTTCGCCCGCTTGCATCCCCGTGTTAGAAGGAGGAATCACGATTAATGCATCGCTATCCTTGATGGTGATCATCACGCCCGATTCATCCAGCTCCGCCGGAATCGCGTAAAGCTTGCCTTTCCGAACCTCCAACCGGCCGCGTACGAACCGGGTAAAATTGTTGATTTTTCTGTAAGGACGGGCCAGTTCGGCTGTTAACTCAGGCAAGAACGGCTTCGGAACCCCCATCATCCGGCCGATTGCCGGGCGGACAAACAGCTCGAAGCCAACAAAGCAAGCCCCGGGATTGCCGGACAACGCGAACAACAGCTTGCCGTCCTTCACTGCCGCAGACGTGACGCTGCCTGGCCGCATCGTGACTTTGTTAAACAACATCTCAACGCTGTCGCTCGACAACAGGTCGGCCATGATATCGTAGTTGCCCACAGACACTCCACCTGTGGTTACAACCAGATCGTAATTGGCGATGGCTGCTTCCACCTGCGCTTTGGCTTGGGTCAAGTCGTCCTCGATCGCCTCCAACAGGATCGGTTCGCCGCCCGCTTCGAAGATTTGACTGTACAGCATATAGGTATTGCTGTTACGGATACGTCCGTCCTGGAGCGGTTCATCGATCCGCAGCAGCTCTGAGCCTGTGGAGAAGACGGCAACTCGCGGCCGTTTCTTCACCGGAACGCGGTGAATGCCAAACGTCGCCAGCACGGAGAGTTCACCGGCTGACAGCCTGCGGCCAGGCTCGAGGATCACGTCTCCCTCCGACAATTCGAGGCCAACTGGCGTGATGTTCTTCCCCGACTCAATTTCACGAATCAATTGGATATAAGGCTTACCCTCCCGGATAATGGACTCGGTCATCTCAAACATCACCACAGCGTCCGCTTCATCGGGAACTTTCGCCCCGGTCATGATCCGGGCTGCTTGCCCTGGCTTCAATTTCACGGTTGGAACGGAGCCGGCAGGAATCTCGTCTACGACTTCCAAGAAGACCGGATGTTCGGAATGACAGCCCACCGTATCTCGGCTCAGAATGGCGAACCCATCCATCCCTGAACGGCGAAAATGCGGGTATGCATGCGGTGCAGTTACCCGCTCCGCCAAGATTCGACCTAGCGCTTCCGGCAGCGGAACGGTCTCCGATTCTGTCTCCTTAGCGTAGGGCAGAACGATTGCCTGGGCTTCAGGTACCGGCAACGCTTTGCGACGAAACTTCGCCTGGTCCGCTGACTTCATTGCCGGTCAACTCCATTCCCTTGCTGCTCCTGTAAATATTGATCCAGCATCTCGGAGGTTTTCTTTGCAATCTCCATAATTTCTTCTTTGCTTAAATTGTCGTAATGAATCCCCATGACCACAGTGACGGTTCGGCCGAGTGCCTCCGATGCGCGACGGGCATATTCCTCGGTTAAGGTGTGTTCTTTATGTCCCGGTACGGCGGAGGTCAATACTTCAATGTCTCCCCCTGCTTGATAAGCGGTGGACGCCGCTCCGATATGTGATACGCCACCGGTTATCAGCAGCAGTAAATCGCGGCCAACCGGGATCGCTTCCAGCTTAATATCCTCAAATGACAATTTCCGCAGCTCCTTCCACAACAGTATGCCCTTTATTTTATAGGATTCCGCGAATTTCGTCCAAGGTTTGAACCCCTTCAGCCTCCATCCAGGCCGTAAGGTCAGCGACCAGTTGCTCTCCCGCTCGAAGATGAACGAAGTTATGCGTCCCCACCTGAACGACGGCAGCGCCGGCCATAATAAACTCAACGACGTCCTCTGCGCAGCTGATGCCGCCCATCCCCATTACCGGCAGGGTTACGGCTTGACAGACTTGATGCACCATCCGCAAAGCGATTGGCTTAATTGCCGGACCGGACAGACCGGCATACAGATTGTCGAACACGCTCCTACGCTTGGTAATGTCGATTTTCATCGCCGAAAACGTATTGATCAGCGAAACGCCATCCGCTTGTTCCTCCTGGCACATCACCGCCATGCCCACGATATCCTCGGCGTTGGGCGACAGCTTGACGATCAGCGGCAGCGTCGTCGCAGCCCGAACCTCGCGAACGACCTGCCGGGCGATCTCCGTTTTGATCCCGTACGCCATGCCCCCGGCTTTGACGTTCGGGCAGGAAATATTCAGCTCGATCATGTCAACAGCGGTTCTGCCTTCCCGTCTTCGCCAAGCCGCATCCTCATCGATCAGCCTCGCACCTTCCACGTACTCTTCAATCGTATTCCCGCCCAAATTCACGATCCGTACCAGATCCAGCTGCTCCCATCTCGGACATTCCTCACGCAGGAAGGCGTAGATGCCCGGATTCTCCAATCCAACGCTGTTTAACATCCCCGACGCTGTCTCAGCTACGCGAACGCCTTCGTTCCCTGCCTTTGGATGCAGCGTCAACCCTTTTCCGGACAACCCGCCTAGTTGATTGATATCATAAATCGCACCATATTCCTGACCAAAGCCAAACGTTCCAGAGGCCATCACGATCGGATTTTTAAAAAAGACTCCAGCGAGGCGACACGATAAATCCGTCATACAAACATCACCTCTTCCGCCAAAAATACCGGCCCGTCAGCGCAAGCCTTCTTCCGGACGTCTCTGCATTTCACGCTGCAGACAAGGCAAGCACCGATTCCGCATGCCATCCGATTCTCCAGGGAGACGTATACCTTGGCCTGGCCGCCGCTTTCCGCCTGTTTGCGCTGGACGGCATGCAACATCGGATGAGGCCCGCAAGCAATTACCGTATCGTACGCCCGAAAATCCACTTTCTCTAGAATCGAGCCGCCTACATCCACCGTCACGTTGCCGCGGGACATCGCACGGAACTCCTCTACCAAATAAGGCTCGCGGCTGTAACCGAGATATACGTCTGCCTGCGGTGCTTCCCTAAGCGCATAATAAAACGGAGCGATGCCGATGCCACCGCCTACAAAGGCGGTTCTTCCCTCCAGCGGCGGAAACCCGTTACCAAACGGCCCGTCCAAGGTCAATCGGTCGCCTTGCTTCAGTTCAGATAACCGGGTCGTACCTACCCCCGCAACCCGGATCAAGAAATCCAGCCGATCCTCTTCGAGATCAAAGATACTGATCGGTCGGGACAGTAACGGATAGCGTTCTCCTGCACGCAACATGTAGAATTGCCCCATTTTTCCCGTAAATCGCCCTTGTACGGACAGTTTGAACACCCCTGGTGATATTTCCTCGTTAGCCACTACGATTGCCATATGTTCACCCCACCCCATTTGATTACACTTCATCAAAGGATGCAATTTTTTAGCGGGATCGTCTGTGACATCTCTCACAGCGAATCATGAGAGGAAATCAGCGCAATTTTTCACAATCCATCATGATCTGAAAAAGTTAGGGGATACTAGAGAACATGTACAGTTTTGGGTTGAAGGGGGACTTCAAATTGCTTATTCAGCTTAAGAATGCTCTGGTCTGCTGCATGACCGCTTCTCTGATCATGGTGGGCGGGACGGAATTTTATCCCGTCAAAGCCGCCGCACTGGATCTCGAAAACAGAGGGCCAGAATCTCAGGGGGACCAGGCGGACAAGAAGGCGGCACTCGTGCCCGCAGGTGCCAAGCCGGCAGATCTTGGTGAGCTGCGGCGCAAATATTCAGAAACCTTCATCTTCCGGGGGCCGGAGGTGAAGCAGATTGCACTGACCTTCGATGATGGTCCGGATCCGCGGTTTACGCCGCAAATTTTGGACGTGCTTCACCGGAAAGGGGTCAAAGCCACCTTCTTTGTTGTTGGTGCACGGGCTAAGAAGTTTCCCGGCCTGTTACGGCGGATGCATCACGAAGGCCATCTCATCGGCAATCACTCCTTTAATCATCCGAACTTCCGCAACCGCTCCATTAAGCAGTTCCAGAGCGAGATTTTACGCACGGAGAAAATTATCCAGAACGTCGTTGGATACCGTCCCCAGCTGATTCGGCCGCCTTATGGAGAAATCAAGGAAGAACAGGTTCAATGGGCGAAAAAGAACGGCTACACCCTCGTCAATTGGAATGTGGATTCACAGGATTGGAAAGGGATCGACAAGAACAAAGTGATCTCCAACGTGATGCGCACGGCGGGGCCCGGCTCGATCATCCTTCAGCACTCAGGCGGCGGCGTTGGCTCCGACTTAACCGGCACCATCCAGGCTTTGCCGAAGATCATCGACGCCTTGCAGGCACAGGGGTATCAATTCGTTGATCTTTCCGAGCTGCTGCATACGACCAAATACCGCTGATGTATTGGGAATCATCTGAAAATCAGGCACTTCGCCAGCAAGCACAAAAAGTCGGCCAGGATACATTCTGACCGACTTTTTTAAACAAGGTGTTTAATTTAATACGTAAAGCGTCACATCTTGGAAACCAAACGATTTCGCATTTGCTGCGCTGCCGGGAATAAAGATATCAATCCGGTTACCCTTGATTGCGCCCCCCTGATCGGTGGCCGTAGCTACAAAAGCCTGATCCGGCAGACCGTCATGGTTGTGGCCGGTCACCAGCACCTTTGTGCCCATCGGAATGACATTCGGATCAACAGCGATGGTACCAAGCTTCAGCGGGTTGCCGAAGTAGTCAACCGCGCCCCATTTTCCATTCTCACTAGCTGATGCCGAATACGCCGATGCTTTCACATTGATCGTTTTCGAGTAAGTAAAGGTTTTCCCCCATGCTTCAACCACGTTCCCGGTAGACATGACCTTGAGCTTGGAAGCGGAAGCAGTTGTCGTAGCTGCGCTCTCCTTCTTCGCCGGAGCAGCGGAAGCAACTCCCGTCGTTTGGGTTTGAACTCCCGGAATGGTGATTTTTAAACCAGCGTAAATATTTTTCGGATTGATGGATGGGTTGGCAGCCATGAGCTTATTCATATCTACGCCATATTTTTTGGCAAGAAGATAAAAAGTATCTCCTTCCACGGCTTTATGTACCGCGTCTGCATGGACGGAAGTCGTCTGCATCGGAATCGTAAGGCTTGCGGCGATCAGCGCCGTTGCTGCAATTTTAGACCAAATACGAGTATTCAAATGAATTGCCCTCCTTTTTACTGCGCCTGCGGAGTTAGTTGTCGGATTCGGGAAAAAGGATCATTCCCGGCGCATCGCTTCGATACGCTTCACCCCAAGAAAACAGTCAGCTAGGCAGCCCCTGTTTTCATCTTTCGTCCCCCGCACCTCAAGTTCAGGTTTCGGCCTACTTAATATATCACAATTTTGTAACCAATAGGTCAGGTAAATCCCACCAAACGGCGGAATTGCTTGATTGGACTGGTTACATTTTTGTGTTCAAAGGTAAAAAGAGTGTAAATTTAGATCGTACGTTCGATCCATCGGAGGACAAAAAACCGCCCGAATGGAAGCTCGGACGGTCCTTAAGATTTATAATACTTTGCTTAAAAAATCCTGCGTACGCTGATGCTTCGGCGCCCCAAACACCTCTTGCGGCGTACCTTGCTCCAGAATGACACCTTGATCCATAAACAGGATGCGGTCGCCAACCTCACGGGCAAATCCCATCTCATGCGTAACGATAACCATCGTCATTCCCCGTTCAGCCAGGTTCTTCATAACGTCAAGCACCTCTCCGACCATTTCCGGGTCCAGGGCCGACGTCGGTTCATCAAACAGCATCACATGCGGCTCCATAGCCAATGCGCGGGCAATCGCAATCCGCTGCTTCTGTCCGCCGGAGAGCTGCGCCGGATAGGCGTCCCGCTTATCCTCCAGTCCAACCGTGCGAAGCAGGTCCATGGCGATCGCTTCCGCTTTGCCTTTATCGAGCTTCTTCACGCGAATCGGCGCGAGCGTAATGTTGTCGATCACGGTCTTGTGCGGGAATAGATTAAAGTGCTGGAACACCATCCCCATTTTCTCGCGGGTTTTATTGATGTCATGTCCCTTGGCGGTGATCGAAGCGCCTTCAAAGGTGATCTCCCCTTCGGTCGGAACCTCTAACAGGTTCAGGCAGCGGAGAAACGTACTTTTCCCCGACCCGCTAGGACCGATGACGACGACAACTTCGCCTTTGGAGATTTCCAGATCGATCCCGCGCAAAATATGGAGTTGGCCGAATTTTTTATGCAAACCTTTAACGGTGATCACTGGTCTTCAACTTCCTTTCGAACACGCCCAAAATCCGAGACAGCGTGAATGTCAGAATAAAGTACATAATGGCGATGATCAAATAAGGCGTCATCCCATCGTACGTAATCGTCACGACGGACTGTGCTTGATAAATCAGCTCGGCCGTACCGATGATCGATACGATCGACGATTCTTTAATGATCGTAATAAACTCGTTGCCAATCGCGGGAAGCACCGATTTGATCGCCTGCGGAATGATGATATGGCGCATAGCCATCCCTTTGGTCATCCCCAAGGAACGGGCCGCTTCCCCTTGTCCCCGATCGACACCTTGAATGCCGGCACGGAAAATTTCCGCCAAATAAGCCGAACTGTTAATGGACAATGTAATCGCACCTGACTGAATCGGGGTGAAATTAATATCAAACATAAATGCGAACCCGTAGTGAATAATCAACAGCTGTACCATCATTGGGGTGCCACGCAGAAATTCAACCCACACATGCCCCAGAAACCGTAGGATCCCCCATGGCGACATGCGCAATAGTGCGATCAACAAACCAAGAAAGAAGCCGCATATCACGCTGATCGCTGCCAAGAGTAGGGTATACTGAACACCGGCCAAGAAGTAACTGCGGTATTCCATAAACATTGAAATTAAGTCCATAACGCCTTCCTTCCTCCTCCTTTACCTTAAACCCTTAAGCAAAAAAACAGAAAATAGCGAAAGCTTCGCTATTTTCTGTGGATGGATATCGTGATTATTTTTCGGCCAGTTCGCTAGCTTCGGCAACGAATTGATCGATGCTGCCTGCGCTAATCAAGCGATCGAGCGTCTTATTCACTTGATCCAACAGCTCTTGGTTGCCTTTCTTAATGCCAATCACGTAGCCTTCATCCTCAGTTACCGGCTTGGCATCGGTGATGACCAGGCCTTTAACGTTCTTAACGAACGATTCTGCGACAGGACCTTCCAAAATAGCAGCATCTACACGGTTGGAGTTCAACTGCATAATGATGTCATTAATTTTAGCCAGCGAGGTTAGTTTGGCATTCGGAATTTCCTTCGCCATTTCTTCTTGAATGGAACCTTGTTGAACGCCGATTTTCGCGCCCTCCAGCGATTCCATTGTGCTGAACTTGTCTTTGTCCGCTTCACGAGTCACCACAGCTTGCTCCGCTTTGTAGTAAATTTGCGACATGTCGATTTGTTCAGCACGTTCTGGAGTTGGGCTGAGTCCAGAAATGACGAGATCCACACGTCCGCTCGACAGCTCGTTCAGCAACGTATCGAATTTCAAGTCTTTAATCTCCAGCTCAGCGCCCAGATCCTTAGCGATTTCCTTAGCGATTTCTACGTCGAAACCAACGATTTCGTCTTCGCCTTTGTCGTTCTTAATGTGGAATTCATACGGCGGGAAGTCCGCGCTCATCCCTACGATCAGTTTCTTAGCCGGTTCGGTTTGGTCTCCGCCCGCTTGAGTCTCATTTTGGTTCGCGGCTTGGCCGGCGTTGTTTGCCGCGTTGCCGCTGTTATTTTTTTCCTGACCACAAGCGGCCAGCACCATGGTTACCATCAAGACCGCTATGAATAACATGCCCCATTTTTTCATGCTTTTCTCTCCTATTCTGCTTTACTTATTACACTCGATGATGATTACTGGGCTAATTATAAATCAGAATGCATATATATGCAAAACAATTTTCATGATATACAAAAGTTTTCACAGATCTGCCCTATTGAACCTCGCAAATCCCTATTTATCATACTTTGGTCAATTCAATCCTGAATTATGTTTCACATTGGGTTCATGCTCCTTGCTGCCTTGGGGAATAATGAACATCATCACCATCCCTAGCGAATTTACGAGAGGAGGCGCCAATCCGTGCTGCTTGAAGCGCTCTACCATGTGCCCCGGGATAAATGGGCGTATGCCTATGATTCAACCACGATCCATCTTCGCATCCGGACCAAACGGGATGATGTGGAACAGGTTGTTGCGATGACCGGGGACAAATACGATTGGACGGGAACCTACCAGGAGCTGCCGATGGAAAAAACGGCCCATGACCGCATGTTCGACTATTGGGAGGTCGCTGTGCGTCCCAAGTTCAAGCGCCTTTCCTATGCCTTTAAGCTTACGGCGGGAACGGAAACGGTTTACCTGCTGGACACGGGGATTCAATCGGAGTCCCCTCAACCGCCGGGGGAATGCTTTGAATTCCCGTATATCCATGAAAACGAAGTAGTCCGGGTGCCGGAATGGGCGAAGCAAGCGGTCTTTTATCAGATTATGCCGGAGCGGTTCGCCAATGGAGACCCTTCCAATGACCCCAAGCCGGTCGAAGCCTGGGGAGGCAAGCCGACCCGTGAAAATTACTTCGGCGGCGATTTGCAGGGAATCATTGACCACCTGGACGATTTGACGGACCTGGGTATCACGGCGATTTATCTCACGCCTCTATTTTTGGCTCCGTCCAACCATAAATACGACACCGTCGATTATAAGCAGGTTGACCCTCACTTTGGGAACAACGACTTGCTGCGGGAGTTGGTTGAGCATTGTCATAACCGAGGGATCCGGGTGGTGTTGGACGCGGTCTTTAATCATTGCGGGGAGCATTTCCCTCCGTTCCAGGACGTCCTCAAACATGGAGAAGCCTCCCCTTATGCCGGTTGGTTTCATGTCAACCAGTTCCCTGCCAGAGTAGAGAACGGGATTCCGACTTATGATACGTTTGGGTTCTTCCCCAACATGCCTAAATTTAATACAGCGAACCCGGAACTTAAGAAGTATTTGCTGGAAGTCGCCGAATATTGGATTAAGGAAATCAAATTGGACGGCTGGCGGCTTGACGTCGCTAATGAAATCGATCATTCGTTCTGGCGGGAGTTCCGGCAGGTGGTGAAACAGGCAAACCCGGAAGCCTATTTGATCGGAGAGGTATGGAGTGACTCACTAAACTGGCTGCTGGGCGATCAATTTGATTCGGTGATGAATTATCCCTTTGCGGATAAAGTGCTGGAGTTTTTTAACGGCGGTGTAGACGGGGCTGCCTTCTCCGATGAGATGGGTGCGCTGATCATGCGATATCCGCATCAAACGAATGAAGTGATCTTCAACATGCTGGGAAGTCATGATACCCCGCGCCTGCTGACCCGCGTCGGCGGCGACAAGCGCAAGCTCAAGCTCTGCGTGGTGTTTCTGTTTACGTATATCGGGACGCCTTGTTTGTTTTACGGCGACGAGATCGGACTTACCGGCGACGGGGATCCCGATTGCCGAAAATGCATGGAGTGGGATCGCAGCAAACAGGACCGTGAGCTTTACGATTTCTACAAGCTGATGATCAGGTTGCGCAAGCAGCACCCGGCGCTTCGTCACGGTCATTTTCGATTTTTGCATGCGGAACCGGGGGATCCGTGCATCGTATACGAACGAATGGATGAGAAAATGCATTTTACCGTGTGGATGAACAATACCCCGAAGCCAGTCACCCTCACCCATCCGATGCAAACGAGCGATTGGCGAGATGCCCTCACCGAGGAAGCGGTGGTGCCGACGAACGGGGTAATGAGCATTTCCCTGGATCCCTATGGCTTCCGAATTCTGTACCGGCACATTCAAAAATAACGAAGAAAAAAGCGGACGAACGATCGTCCGCTATTTCTTCAGGCTTTCGTATATGTGGAGGTATTGTCTTGCCGATGCATCCCAGCCGTAATCGCCGGCGAACGCATTTGCTGTAATCCGGTGCCAATGCTCGGGCTGGCGGTAGAAGGACACCGCCCGGCGGAGCGTATACAACATATCGTGCGCGTTATAGTTGCGGAAGGTGAAGCCGTTGCCCTCGCCCGTAAATTCGTTGTAGGAGCGCACTGTATCGTTTAAGCCGCCGGTTTCTCGTACGACGGGGATCGTGCCGTACCGCAGCGCCAGAAGCTGGCTGATGCCGCATGGCTCAAACCGCGAAGGCATCAGGAAGATATCGCTGCCGGCATAGATGCGCCGGGATAACGCGTCGCTGAACTTGATTTGGACCGACAGCTTCCCGGGGTGACGCCATGCCGCTTCCCGGAACCAATCTTCATAAGCTCGGTCCCCTGTGCCTAGAAGCACAAACTGCACGTCATCCGTACTAAGCCATTCATCCATTACCCGAATCACCAAATCCAGCCCCTTTGGTTCAACTAGACGGGTAACCATCGAGATCAGCGGTGTATTTGGTGTCTCCGGCAGCCCGAGCTCCCGCTGAAGCACTGGTTTATTAGCCCGCTTCTGCTCTAGGTTGCGTCCATAACGGGCAAAGAGCTCCAGATCGGTCTCCGGATCGTAAGCCCGTGTGTCAATTCCGTTCACGATTCCCGACAACCGGCCGCTGATTGAGCGAAGCAGACCGTCCAGCCCATAACCGTAATGCTCGGTCTTGATCTCCTCAGCATAAGTTGGGCTGACCGTCGTTACATGATCGGCGTAGACCAAGCCGGCTTTCATAAAGCTGACTTGATCGTAATACTCTACCCCTTCCGGCGTGAAGTAGTCCCAAGGGAGCCCCAACAGATCTCCCAGAATCTCTTTCGGAAAAATCCCCTGATATAACAGGTTATGTATCGTATAAACGGTCCGAATGTTCCGGTAATCGGGCCGATCGCGGTAATGCTCCCGCAGCAGCAGCGGGATCATCGCCGTATGCCAATCATGGCAATGGATAATGTCTGGCATAAACCCGGTAAGGGGAAGCAGCTCCAGCACCGCCCGATCCAAAAACGCAAACCGCTCGCCGTCATCCCAATGGCCATAGATCCCTACTCTGCCAAAATAGTCCTCGTTATCGATCATATACACGGGGATCCCTTCCCAATCCAGCCGGGATATTCCGCCGTACTTGTTCCGCCATCCGACTGGCACCATGCCGGTGCCGAGATGATGCAGACGTTCACGGTAAATTTGCGGCAGCTCGCGATATCTTGGCATGATCACCCTTACATCATGGCCGGCTTCGATCAACGCCTTGGGCAGTGCCCCAATCACGTCAGCCAGGCCTCCGGTCTTAATAAACGGCGCGACTTCGGCCGCAGCAAACAAAATCTTCATCGTTTCGCCCTCCTTCTTGGCGCTTGACGCTTCCACACCGTCATGCTCAGCGGAGGAAGCGTAACGGTCAGGCTTTGGGGCCTACCGTTCCAAGCCGTTTTTTCGCTCAAATGCAGCTTGGGCTGCTGGTGCCCGAACCCGCCGAAATGAACATCATCACTGTTAAATACAAGCTCGTACCGTCCAGGCAATGGAACGCCAACACGATACTCCCTTCGCTCCTCAGGCAGAAAATTCAGCAGCACCAGCAACAGCTCCTGCGGCTGCTTTCCTTTTCGCACATACGCAATCACACTTTGTTTGTCATCGTCCGGGATCATCCACTGAAACCCCTCAGGCGCATGATCCTGCTCCCACAGCGCCGGCTCTTGCAGATAAAAGCGATTTAGCGCCTGGCAATACCCATGAATCTGCCGATGTGACTCGTAATCAAGCAGGAACCAATCCAGCTCCCCTTGATCACGCCACTCGATAAATTGGCCAAATTCTCCGCCCATAAATAACAGTTTTTTCCCTGGAGTTGTCAGCTGATACCCAAGTAACAGACGAAGTCCGGCGAATTTTTGCTCGTAGCTGCCAGGCATTTTGTCCAGCAGCGATTTTTTGCCGTGCACGACCTCGTCATGGGAGAGCGGCAGCGTAAAATTCTCCGAATAGGCGTACCAAATCGGGAACGTAAGCAAGTGATGACGGTGAGGTCTTTCGCTGAACGGAGTTTCAAAATAATCCAACGTATCGTTCATCCACCCCATATTCCACTTGTAATTAAAGCCAAGTCCACCCTGATGCGCAGGGGCGGTCACTAACGGCCATGCGCTGGACTCTTCCGCCATCATCAAAGCATGCGGGAAGTAGCGGAACACCGCAGTATTGAGCTGCCGCAGGAATTCTATCGCCTCCAGATTTTCGCTGCCGCCCTTTTCGTTACGCGCTGCCGCCCAGGACGGTTTCTCGAAATCGTAACGAATCATGCTGGTCACGGCGTCGACTCTCAGCCCGTCGAAATGATACTTTTCAAGCCAATATATCGCGCTGGAGATCAAAAAAGAACGTACCTCGGGTTTACTGAAATCAAAGCTGAGCGTCCCCCATCCCGGTTTCTCCGCTTTGGCCGGATCGGCGTACTCGAACAGGGGCGTTCCGTCAAAAAGACGCAGCCCGTGATCATCCTTCGTAAAATGGCCCGGCACCCAGTCGAGCAACACACCAATCCCGGCCTGATGACAGCAATCCACGAAATACATTAAGTCCTGCGGCTCCCCATACCGGCTGGTAGGGGCAAAATAACCCGTCGCTTGATATCCCCATGATAAATCATACGGATGCTCACATAGAGGCATGATTTCGATATGGGTGTAGCCCATCTCTTTCACGTAGGGGATTAACAAATCCGCCATCTCTCGGTATGTGTAAAAAGAACCGTCGGGCCGTTGCCGCCAGGTCCCGAAGTGAAGCTCATAAATGTTGATTGGCCGTGCGTAAGGTGCGCTGCGGTTCTGGATCCACTTCTCATCTCCCCAAACGTAGTTGTCCAATTCAGTGATGATGGAAGCTGTTTTTGGCCGCACTTCTGCATAAAAAGCATATGGATCTGCCTTCAAGCGGGTCTCCCCATCCGGCCCGGTCAAAGCATACTTGTAAAAACTTCCAACCGGAACATCCGGAAAAAAACGAGTCCAAATTCCCGAATCGGGTATCTTATATAGTACATCACGTGTCCCCTTCCAACCGTTCCAGTCGGCGACAACGGCGACTTGGCATGCATTCGGGGCCCAAACGGTAAAGCGAACTCCACGTCTTCCCCCTTCGGTTACGGGATGGGCGCCAAACGTGCGGTAGCTTTGATACAATGTCCCCTCGCGGAACAAGTAAATATCCGTGGGGGATACGGCGGAAGCCCATGCTGATTCGAACCTGGCATCAAACAAATCTGTCACCACCTTTACAACGGATGAAAGAACGTCAACTGTTTTAAGAAATTCAAAAAATTTTCAGTATTTACATCAAAAATGTGTAATACTTTCGGATATTTTCCATAATTTATTCCATCTACATTATATCCTAATGTATGTGCCTCACAGACCAAAACATGCGGGAGGGAAATGAAATGAGGAAAAAGGACTGTATTGCAATGCTTCTTGCCGGCGGAGAGGGGCGACGATTATCTCCGCTGACCACCAAGCAGGCGAAACCGGCCGTGCATTTTGGCGGACATTACCGGATCATCGATTTTCCTCTCAGCAACTGCGTCAACTCCGGAATTGATACGATTGGGGTTTTGACGCAATATGAAGCGGCTTCGCTCCATGAGCATATTGGCGAAGGAGAACCATGGAAGCTGAAGCACTCCGAGAATGGCGGGATCACTTTGCTGCCAGCGTATCGGGAAGGCGTTGAGGAATATACGGGAACGGCGGACGCCATATACAAGAACATGGCATTTGTCGATGGTCATTCGCCCAAATACGTCCTGATCCTTTCTGGAGACCATATTTACCATATGGACTACCGTCACATGTTGGATTTCCATCTCAGTCACCAGGCGAAAGCAACGATTTCGGTCATGCCGGTACCCTGGGAAGAAGCCCATCGCTTTGGCATCATGACGAAGGATGAGCACAACCGCATTACCGAGTTCGAGGAGAAGCCGGCGCAGCCCACTAGTAATCTCGCCTCGATGGGTATCTATTTGTTTGATTGGGAGTTCTTAAAGCGACAGCTCGAGGAAGATGCAGCCAATCCGAACTCCAGCCATGATTTTGGCAAGGACTTAATCCCGAAAATGTTGGCAGGCAGCGAGCCGCTGCACGCGTATGAATTTAAAGGGTATTGGCGGGACGTAGGAACGGTTCAAAGTCTATGGGAAGCACATATGGATTTGCTGGTTGAGTCCTCCGAATGGAAGCTTCATCGTGAGGATTGGCCGATGTTTACCCGAGAACGGCCGCTCATGCAAGGATGGGTTAAAAAACGTCACACCCACTTCCCTTCCTCCCTCATCCATGATCACTGTTCACTCGAAGGATATGTAGAACGTTCGGTTATTTTCGCCGGCACGGAAATTGGCCGGTACTCCCGAATCAATGACAGCGTCATTATGCCGGGCGCGAAAATCGGCCGTAACGTCGTGATCGAGCGGGCGATTATCGGTGAAGGCGCCATCATCAAAGACGGTACTGTCATCAAAGCGGAGCCTGGAGATATCAGCGTTGTGGCCCCTTACGAAACCGTGTATGCCAAACCGGTAAGCCGACCTCAGCCCTCCCGCTTGCTTCAGGAAGTGTACGATAACGCCCCTCGGCTTCGGGCCGAAGGCTTGCTCTCCTAACCAAAAAGGGGCCGCTTCGAAAGAATCCATGGATGATCTTTCGAGGCGGTCCCTTTCGGTTCTGTATGTGCTTTTAATCGGTGTTAAACTTGTGCATATAAATCAGCGTCCAGCTGATATAAATTGAATTCGCGTCCGTTATTGCTGCCCGTTCCTTGGAGCTGATACCCTAAGCCCTCGTATAACTGAGTAAGCTTCTGGTTCTGGTTCCAGCAGTCAAGCCGTATGCCGGGACGTCCCAGCGCCTTGGAACGTTTAGCAGCATAACGTAGAATTTCACTGCTCAGCCCGCGACCGCGGTAAGCCAAACGGATCGTGAGCCGGTGCAGGTAACTGTAACCGGGAACGTTCAGCTCTCCCCAATAATCGGGATCTGAATCCTGCAGCGTAAACAAGGCCACCGGTTCGCCTGACTCCTGCAGCAGGTAAATTTCACGATCTTCAAAATATGACCGAATCAGCTCCGGTGTAAATTGCTGCGGATTCCACTGATTCACGCCATTTTCTTGCATCCAAGTCGCGGCTTCTACCAGGACCTGCCGCACCGTCTCCAAATCATCTTCGCCTGCCAGTAAGACGTCAAGCGTTTCCTGAGCCGTTTCAAGTTTATCGATGAGCTGCTCCAAAGTAGGTTCCCTTCTCTCCATGAATCTCTATTTATTCTCTCTCTATTGAGGCTTTGTCTCCGTTTCGGCTGCAGCTTCTTCCCTTTGGGTGTCGCTTAACAGCGGCAAGATCACAGAGACGGTCGTCCCAACGCCAAGCTCGCTCTGAATTTCCATTTCCCCATGATGCAGCTCAACCAACTGCTGACTGATTGCGAGTCCCAGCCCGGTACCGCCGCCCTGGTGATTCACCTGGAAGAAACGATCTTTCACTTTGTTTAAATACTCCTCGCTAATGCCAATCCCCGAATCGATGACATCCACTTTCACACGTTCCGCATCCAGACGGTCGATGACCAGATGAATCCAGCTTTGTTCATGGGAAAACTTGATCGCATTGTCCACCACGTTCAAGAACACTTGCTTCAGACGGTTGCCGTCCCCGCTGACAATGGCGGTGCCGTCGGTTTTATCCTCGAGCTTCAACTGAATATGCTTCTGTTCCGCCTTTGCCCAGACGTTGAGCATCGTCTCCTGAAGCAGTTCTTTGAGGTTCACCTCTCCGATCACCAGCTTCATCTCGTTGGATTGCAGCTTCGAGAAATCAAGGATTTCCTCGACAAGTCCAATCAAGCGATCGGTTTCTTTCGCGATAATCCCTATCCCAATCTTCGTCTCCTCAGGATCGAAGCCGCCGGAGGTTAACGTCTCGCTCCAGCCCTTAATCCCGGTCAGCGGCGTGCGCAGCTCGTGTGAAATCGATGAGATAAAATCATCCTTGATCTGATTGCTGCGGACGATCTCTTCGGCCATATAGTTTAAGGTAGCCGCCAGTTCACCGAGCTCATAACGGTAATTGCCTTTGATTCGCGCATCGAATTTCCCTCTGGCCATTTGCGCCGATACGTCGCGAATATTATTAATGGGCTTAACGATCGAGTTCGCCAATCCGATGCTAAACAGCGTAACGATGGCCAATACGGCCACCGAAACCGCAATCGACATAAAGGTCAAGTTCAGCAGCTTGGAATTTACTGACTCCATCGAGGTGACGTAGCGGACGATGTATTGCGTATGTCCTTGGATCTGAAGCGGCCTTGAAACGGCCATCACCAGCTCGCCGGTCGCCGGCTGCCGCCCGATCCATTTGCCGACGTTCCCGGCTAACGCTTGCGGAACATCGCTGGTCTGAATCGCTTTGTCGGCTTGAAACGGATTGGTGCTTGCCTTGACCTCGCCGTTGCGATCCAGAATCATCAGCTCGGTATTATCCAGCTCAAAGGTGCGGAGCATTTCCGTAAAATAATCCGGATCCCCCTCCGTATTCAACCGGACGAATTTCTGGAAGTAGTCCGAAGCCCACATCGAGTGATTGGACATGTGATTATAGATCGTATCGTAATAATACATGCGAATGGCCAACGTGAAAATAACCTCGACCATAAACAAGGTTACGAATACAACGATGAAATAGTGTAAGACGATTTGCCGTCCAATCCCTTTCTTGATCATTGTCCCTCGCCTTTCCACTTATAACCGTGCCCCCACACGGTTTGCAGGAAAGCCGGTTCGGACGGGTTCGTTTCAATCTTCTGCCGCAAACGGCGAATATTCACATCCACGATCTTTGGATCGCCCATATATTCCTTACCCCAGACGTGATCCAAAAGTACATCACGGCTCAGCGGGGTATTCTCCTTCTCCAGGAAGAACTGAATCAACGAAAACTCCGTTGGAGTCAGCTCAATCAGCCGCCCGTTCTTCTTAAATTGCTTGGAGATCAAATCCAGCGTAAACGGTCCGGACGTAAACGTCACCTTCGCACTGCTCTCGCGGTAGACATTGACCCGGCGCAGCAGAGACTGAATGCGGGCGATCAGCTCGGTTGGGCTAAACGGCTTGCTGACATGATCATCCGCCCCAACGGACAACGCATAGACCTTATCCTGCTCCTGCACTTTGGCCGTGAGGAAAATAATCCCGATCCGTTCATTCGTTTCGCGGATCCGCCGGCACACCTCAAAGCCGTCAATCCCCGGCACCATCACGTCGAGGAGCGCGATGTCAATGTCCGGAACGCTTTGCAGCTTGCTTAACGCTTCGTTGCCGTCCGCCGCTTCGAGCACATCGAAGCCGTTTCGTTTCAAGTTAATGACGATAAAACTCCGGATGGACTCTTCGTCCTCCAAAATCAGCACTTTGCTCAATTTGGTTGCCCCCTCTTTCAAAAAACGGCTTAACGTTTAATTTCCGTCTCGCCTTTATTGACTTTTAAATCTGTATGGCTGAGGAACCCGATGACCTTATCGGCATCCCGTGCAAGCAGCTCCCAATCCCCTTTATTGCGCTCCCATTCCGACAGCGTAAAGAAGCGGATTTCCGCCACAGGCTCATTCGTATCGATCTTGACGAAGATTAGGTGCTCATTTTTGTCGGATTTCGTATCGATCGTCACATTGCCTTGCCATTCTTTCGGGAAGTTGAAGTAGAAACGTCCAGCCATATCCATATATTGCTGCATGACGAATTTGAGGCCTTCGTTCTCATCCCACTGGTAATAGGAGAACAGCCATGGAATTTCATCAAATGAAATATACTCCCAGCCTTTGGGCTTCTCCAGCATACCGATTTCCAGCAACCCATCATTATTGACGTCACCGCTGAGAATCGGATACCCTTTGAGCGTCATATCCTGTGAAGGCAGCAGGTTGACGAGCTCCCCATCCTTCATCACGATCACCGTCGAGAAGGCGGAATGGGTTCCCACCGTTGCGTCAAGAATAATCCCTTTTAGGTTGGGCGTAATGTTACCGCTGACCGCATTATAATACTCGCTGATCGGATCGTCGAGTTCCAGATGGCTTAATTCCTTAAAAGATCCGTCATATTGATACGTTGTAACCGTTGTATACTGCTCGCGTTTTAAGTTCACAACCGTGATATCCGGAATGTTATCCTGATTCAGATCGTCCACCATAAAATAATTGTACGGCAACGCGATCGCCTTCTCGACTTCGCTGCCGTTATAAGTATATACGGTTAATCCTTTTTGCAGCTCATCGGAGCCGCTGGAGAAGCCAGCGATAATCTCCAGATTGCCGTCGCCGTTTAAGTCCAGCAGATCAAACGTTTCAAGGACCTGACCTTCGCCATCAAAACGTACCTTCAGCACCCAGGAGTTCCCCTGATGCTCTAAAATCATCCCGTGGATCCGCACCGCTTCATCCGGCGTCTCATAGAAGACCACCGCCTCCTTGATCCCGTCGTTGTTCAGGTCAGGCGTGCGAATAGAGCTGATATTGCGGACGTCCCGCGGCGAGACGATCTCTCCGCCTTTCAGCTCGGCCTTAATGACGCTGATTAGCGATGCACGGTCGGTGGAGAGCTGCGGCGTTTGCATCAAGGATTTCGGATCGCTGATCACGCTGCAGCCGCTTAGGATCAGAAGCAGGCAAGCTCCAGCCCAAGCGGATAATCCCCTCTTAGTCAACATGCTCATCACTCGTTTCATACCAGATCAATCAGGCGTTTCTCTTCCATCGAGAGCCGCCGTCCGGACACGTCAAGCTTGATCTTTCCTTCAGAAAGTCCCCAGATCCGGGTGCAGTAACGCTCCGCCAATTCCAGCGGCAACGCCGTAATGACGATCTTATTTTGTTGCGTGCAAAGCTCCTTTAACGTTTCCAGCACGCGTTCCGCCGACTTAGGGTCCAGCCCGATTACCGGCTCGTCCGCAGCCAGGAAGCTAGCTCCGTGAACCAGCGCCCGGCAGATGGCCACACGTTGGCGCTCACCGCCGCTCAGCTTACCGGCTTTGACGTGGGCTTTGTCCAGCAGGCCGTATTTCTCCAGCTCGTCCATCGCGCCCATGTAATCGTCCGACCGTACCATCCCGGTCAGCCGGCGAAGAAGCGGAGTTTGTCCCACTTGTCCGATCAGGACATTTTTTAGCGCGGTTTTCTCCGGATACAAGGAGGGGTTCTGTTCGAGATAAGCGCATTGGGAGCGATATTTCTGTGAGCCGCGTCCGCCGCCTTCAATCACTTTGTCCCCGTTCCATGTATAATCGCCCCGATTCCAGCGTTCACGCAGCGCCAAGCAACGAAGGAGCATGCTTTTGCCGCTGCCGCTTGCCCCGACAACGCCAATCATTTCCCCTGCACCAAACTGGACGGTAATATCGCGAAGCACCTTCTTCTTATTTCCATCCACCGATTTCTGCAAGTGGTTGACTCTGATCATGTCCGATTTCTCCTTTTACGATTAAGAGGTACTCAATGTTGTTGTTCACCTTTTTTGAACTAACATGAAATTTGCAATACCCTTTCTTACCCTTTAGTGTATTGGAAAAATCAACGAAAATCCATTACAGCCTGTTCATATTTACGCTTTTTTTGTAAAGCTCCGGCCGGAATACCAGCCCGGATGCGGAAAACAACAGATAAGCCGAGCCCAGAAGGATGAATAACATCGGAGCCGCGCCTAGCTGCATGGCCGCTCCACCGAGGTTCGGGCCGATGATGCTGCCAAAGTTAAAATGAAAGGAAGCAATCACATTAGCGACCGGAAGCAAATGACGCGGAAGCAAATCCGCGGCATACGCCAGGCCCAGCGAGAAGAACGAACCCACCAAGCCGCCTGCGCCCATGAACAATAGAAGCAACGCCATAAAATGACTCCCAGCCAATGGAACAGCCAGAAACAGGAGTCCACCGGTGAGTCCTGCGGTCATCAGCACTTTTTTGCGGCCGAACCGGTCGCTTAGGATGCCAAGCGGGAGCTGAAGAATCAGGCCGCCGATGCCAAAGAACGGCAGCAATGCCGCGATATCCGCAGCGCTAAGCCCCGAACGTAAGCCGTAAATCGGAAAGTTGCTGTTCATGGAGGCTTCCATATATCCGTAAAGCAAGGCAGGCAGCAGTGCGAACCATGCCAGCCGGTAGATTTGCGGAACCTTGCGCGGAGCACCGGCTTCCTCCTGACGAACTGGTTCCGGCGCACGATCCGGCAAATACAAGGCGGCTAGGATCACGATGGTGAGGAACAGGATCGCCAGCAAAACGAACGGAACAGCCTGCCCGTATTCCAGCAGCCGGATGCCCAGCGGTCCAATGCTGAAGCCAAGCCCGTATGACATCCCGTACAAGGAGATGTTCCGGCCTCTTTTGTCCTGCGGCGATACAAGAATGATCCAGAGCTGCGAGGTAAAATGAATCGCACTATCCCCGATCCCGACAAGCAATCTCAGGATGAACCACAGCCGTAAATCCGATACCAGCGGAAACACCGGCAAAGCGAGCATAACGAGGACGACGCCGCTCAGCAGCAAGAGCTTAAACCCGGTGCGACGCAGCAGCTTCTCCGCCACCAGCGACATGGCAAACGATCCGACATAAAGGGCTGCAGCATGCAGCCCATTTACGGAGGAGGAGATCCCCCTTTCTTCCATAAATATGGACAACACCGGCAGCAGCAGCCCTTGACTGAGCCCCGCGATAATAATGACAGAGATCAGAATAAAGGTTGGGGTAAATACACGATGGGTCCTTCTGATCGAGCTTTCCAAAATGAAAACACTCCTTAAAAAACAAAGAAAAATCGTCAATATGTTGACGACTTTTCCCCAAATGATATTTTCCGAATAATCCTTTAACATTATAGTAGACAATCCACTACCGAACAAGCCATAATGAATCTGAATGCAAAGTTCTTTGGGAGGTTAGTTCAATCATGGCCTATGACGTGAAAGTGGACCATTCTTTGGTCTACGAACTGATCAGCAGCTTTATGATATATACGACACAAAAATGGGTGAATAATCTCGATGTCGGCCTGGAATGGATTGCCGAGGTTGACGCCCGCCTCGCGCCGGAGGAGCGGCAACAATTTGCCGAAGCGGCCAAGTACCCGTTCACAGACTATGACGTCTTGTACGTTTGGGCCTTGGAGCGAAACGGTGCGGTGGATATCCCGCAATTTCTGAACGACATCGCGGAAAGCTCTGTCGTGTCCCTTTACGACCGTACTAAATCCTACATTCCCACTGTGAGTAGTGAGACAATCGAACGGATTCAAAGCAGCTATATCCCGTTGCTGAAATGCTGGCACCGGCTTTATATGGCTTCCATCAAGAATCAATTCCTCCCGTTGCTGGAGGAAGATGCAGCCGAGAAGCATACGCTGCTGCAAAAGATGGACACCGACGCGCTGATCGAATACGCCTCCGGCGGGTTGGTGTTGGAGCCTTTGAAGCCAATCTCCTTGGTCGTGTTAACCCCATCGATCCATTTTCGGCCGATTAATACATACGTCTTCTACGAAAACGTGCTGTTCATCCAATACCCGCTCGATATTCCAGAGCTCGATGAGGATGAGCCGCCGATGGTATTAAAACGTCTGACCCGGGCCCTGGCCGAACCGCAGCGGTTGCGCCTCCTCCGCTACGTTGCCGATGAACCTAAATCGATGCAAGATATGCTGAAGGATCTAGGGGAACCTAAAGATCAGTTGATGCACGACTTGATGCGTCTGCGGGTCGCTGGCTTGCTGCGCATCCATCTGCTCGCCCAGGATACGGAGAAGTTCAGTATCCGTCCGGACGGGGCGGCGGAGCTCCAAATGTTCCTGGAATCCTATATTCGGCTGTAGTTTGATTTTATCGTAGGGCAGTCTGCTTTGGCGGGACGCTTCCGCTTGTGTTAGGATAGAGCTATACGTAGAGACAAGCGTGTCTTGGATAAGGAGTGACCCGTGAGAAATGAAAACACCCTCGACTCAACAAGTTATTTTTGATTTAGATGATACCTTGATCCATTGCAATAAATATTTTGATCTGATCCTGGATCAATTCGCTGACCTGATGACCGATTGGTTTAAGACGTATGGCATCTCGACGAAAGAGATCCGGGAGAAACAAACGGAAATCGATGTTGCCGGGGTTCATCAAATCGGGTTTGCCAGCTCGCATTTTCCCGAATCGTTGGTGGACACCTACCGATATTACGCTAGAGTTACGGGACGGAAGGCTCTTCCAGAAGAAGAGGAGCGTCTGATGAAGCTGGGGCTCAGCGTCTATGAGCAGCCCATCGAACCGTATCCCGGTATGGTCGAAACCTTAAATCTGCTTCGCAGCCAAGGCCATGAGCTGCACTTGTACACCGGCGGCGACACTGTGATCCAACAACGTAAAATCGAGCAGATGCGGCTCGCCGAGTATTTTCAGGATCGGATCTACATTCGTCAGCACAAAAATGCGAAAGCTTTAGAGGAGATTCTCCAGTCGCGGCGGTTTGATCGTTCCCGAACCTGGATGATCGGCAACAGCCTGCGGACGGATGTCATGCCGGCCCTTTCCGCCGGGATTAAGGCGATTTACATCAAAATCCCTAATGAGTGGCTGTACAATATCGTGGAGCTCCAGCATGACGGGGATTCGGAAATGCACACCGTCACTTCGTTGGTAGAAGTTCCCCGTGTAATCTTTAACCATATTCATCAAACCCAACGGCAAAAACGGACCCTATAGAGGTCCGTTTTGTTCGTTTCACTTAAGTTCGGGAAGGCTCCGCCTCCATCAGCTCCAGCTTGCCGGTCGTGCGATCGACCAAGGAGATGCGGGCTTTTACCTCGCCCCCCTCGCGTTTGAAGGATAACAGCTGGGTTTGGCCTTTCGTCAAGAGCGCGTTTAACATGGCCGGCGAGATTTTCTTGCCGCCGAACTCCTTCCAGATGACGAAGCCGCAGCCCTGCTTGTAATGCGTGCAGCCATAGCCCTTGCGGCCTTCGATGATTTGACCGCCGCAGCCTTCGCGCGGGCAGGGCGCCAGCGGTTGCAGGCTGCCTGCCGGCAACTGCTTCGCGGCGGCTTGGGCTGTGCGGCGCTCACTCGCCCCCGAAGCGGCGGCGGATCGTCCCGTTTTACCGCCGCTGCTGCTTCGGCTTCCGCGCCGGTTGCCCTTCTCCGTCTCGGCCGTCGCGAACATGGAGGCGTCCGCTTTTTGCTGCGTTCGCACCTTCTCGATTATCGATATGGTGAATCGGCGCACGTTCTCCATAAACTGCTCCCGCGCCGCTTCCCCCTTGGAAATCTGATATAATCGGCGCTCCCATTGCCCCGTCATCTCCGGCGAGGTCAGCAGCTCGACGCCGGCGCGGCGGATCAGCTCTACGGCGGTCCGGCCTTTTTGCGTCACCGTAATCTTTTTCCCTTGCATCGTAATGTATCCGACGTTCTTTAACCGCTCAATTGTTGCCGCCCGGGTGGCTGGAGTGCCGAGTCCGGCATCCTTCATCGCTTCGCGCAGCTCCTCGTTCTCCAGGTTCTTCCCGGCGCTTTCCATCGCTTTAAGCAGCGTACCTTCGGTATAATGCTTTGGCGGCTGGGTTGCCTTCTCCTTCGCTTCAGCGCCTGTGCATTGCACCGGACGGTTACGGTCGATCTCGAACGGCTCGCTGATCAGCTCTTCGGTTTCGTCCTCCTCGTCCTTCTTCTTGCCGCGTCCTTTTCCGGCTTTGGCTCCGTCATCGCCAGGAAGACATACCTTCCACCCCAGCGACAGCAGCTCCTTCACGTTGGTTTTAAACGTTTCGCCTTCCACTTCAGTCAGCACGGTATGTTGCTTATACTCCGCCGCCGGATAGAAATGGGACAGGAAGCGACGGATCACGAGATCGTAGATGTTCTGCTCCTCTTTGCTTAACGTGCCTGGACGCCGAAGCGTCGGCAGGATTGCATGGTGGTCCTCCACCCGAGACGGATTGCACACGGCCTTGTTGCCGACATGCACCAGATTCGGACGACCGCCTTCCGCCAGTTCCTTGTAGCTCGACGATTTCAGCATGTGCAGCACCTTATGCATCCCGTCGATATTTTGCTCGGTCACATAGTTGGAGCTTGTCCGCGGATAGGAGATCACCTTATGGCGTTCATAAAGCGCCTGGGCGATATCCAGCGTCTTCTTGGCGGAATAGCCGAACTTGGCATTCGCTTCCCGCTGCAGCAACGTCAAATCGTACAGCTTATACGGATACTCCTTCGTTTCTTTCACTTCGTATTCGGTGATCCGCCCTTCCTTCCCGCGAACCTTCGTGGCAATGGCCTCAGCCTTCTCCTTATCCGTCAACCGGTCCCCCTGCCAGCTGCCGGTATACTTACGGGTATCCTGCTCAAATTCCGCTTTGATCTCATAGTAGGTCAGGGAATCAAAGTTCTCGATTTCCTTCTGCCGGTCGTAAATCAGCGCCAGCACCGGAGTTTGTACCCGTCCAACGGACAGCAGCTCCCGATGTTTGGTCGTAAACGCACGCGTCGCGTTCATCCCGATCAGCCAATCTGCTTCGCTGCGCGCCCGCGCGGCCTGCGTTAGGTTCTCGAACTCGGACGCATCATGCAGCTCGGCAAACCCTTTGGCGATACTCTCATTGGTCAAGTCAGAAATCCATAACCGCTTGACGGGCTGGGTTAACTTTAACTGCTGCTGGATCAACGCAAATATGTACTGTCCTTCGCGGGCGGCATCGCACGCATTAACGATCATATTGCAGCGTTTCGCGAGCTCGCCGATGGTTTTCAACTGATCCTTCGTGCGCGGATTCGGCACAATCTTGAACCGATCCGGCAGAATCGGCAGGTCGTTGAAATTCCAGCGTTTGTATTTTTCATCATAGGCATCCGGTTCGGCCAATCCTAACAAATGGCCTATCGCCCAAGTAATGATGTAGCGCTCTCCCTCCAGGTAGGATCGGTTGTTTTTCGCCTTCGGCTCAATCACGGCGGCGATCGTCCGTCCCATATCCGGTTTTTCGGCTATTACGAGCGTTTTCATGCTTAAGGGCCCCTCTTCCTCTGTCTCTTAAATCTAAAAAAGAGCCGCGCTACGCGCAGCTCTAGTAAGCTAGTACCTATTATAGCATATTGACCCAGGATCGTCCTGTCAAAATGTTGTGGTTCGTAAGCGGGATTATACCAGCACCGTCGAACCCATCAGATATTTATCCACTTCACGTGCCGCCGCTCTGCCTTCGTTGATCGCCCAAACGACCAAGCTTTGGCCTCGTCGCATATCGCCAGCCGCAAACACTTTCTCGACATTGGTTTTGAATTGACCGTATTTCGCCTTCACGTTCGTACGGCGATCTCTCTCGAGTCCCAGCTCATCCGCGATCGTCGATTCCGGACCGTCGAACCCGATCGCAATCAGCGCCAGTTGCGCTGGGAAGACGCGCTCGGTTCCCGGAATCGGCTTGTAGATTTTGCGTCCGGTCTCGTCGACAATCCGCTGAATTTGCACGGTGTGCAGTTCCTTCAGGTTGCCGTTTTCGTCGCCGACAAATTTTGTCGTCATGATCGAGAATTCCCGAGGATCTTTACCAAACAATGCTTTCGCTTCTTCTTGGGCATAATCGAGCGTGTACACGTTCGGGAATTGCGGCCAAGGGTTGTTGATCGGATCCCGTTCCAGCGGAGCTTTCGCGTGGGTACCGAATTGTGTGACACTGCGGCAACCGTGGCGCAGCGCCGTCGCTACGCAGTCAGAGCCGGTGTCCCCGCCTCCGATGACGATAACATCCTTCCCTTCCGCGGACAAATAGTTCCCGTCGGTTAATCCGGAATCCAGGTAGCTCTTAATCGTGCCGTTCAAGAAGGGCATCGCATAATGTACCCCGTTCAAATCGCTGCCTTCGATATTAAATTCACGTGGTTTGGTTGCCCCTCCGCAGAGCACCACCGCGTCGTATTCATCGACAAGCTGCTTAGCTTTGATATCTTTGCCGATTTCCGTGTTCGTAACGAATTTCACGCCCTCGGCAGCCAGCAAATCGACGCGGCGCTGGACAATCGCTTTATCCAGCTTCATCGTCGGAATCCCGTACACCAGGAGACCGCCGATTCGGTCTGCGCGCTCATAGACCGTCACTTCATGGCCCGCTTTGTTTAATTGAGCGGCACAAGCAAGACCGGCTGGTCCGGAGCCGACAATGGCTACTCTACGGCCTGTCCGCTTCTCCGGAGGTTCAGGAACAACCCAGCCTTCTTCGAACCCTTTATCAATAATCGCCTGTTCAATCGTCTTGATCGTGACTGGCTCACCGATCAGACCTACGGTACAGGAGCCTTCACAAGGCGCAGGGCAAACCCGTCCCGTAAATTCCGGGAAGTTGTTGGTTTTGTGCAAACGGTCCAGCGCTTCTTTCCAGAGATTACGGTAAACCAGGTTATTCCACTCCGGAATCAAGTTGTGTACTGGGCATCCCGCTGTCCCGCCGGCCATATCAATGCCCGTGTGGCAATAAGGCGTGCCGCAGTCCATGCAGCGTGCGCCTTGGATGCGCAGATCCTCCTCAGACATATGTTTATGAAATTCTTCCCAATCCTTCACCCGTTCGGACGGGCTCCGGTCCCCGGGAAGTTCGCGCTTGAACTCCATAAATCCTGTTGGTGTAGACATCACAAGTTCCCCCATCCGTTATCATGTCACATGATATAAAAAGTCGGCGAGTCACCCCATACGGGCGATCGAAAACTTTTCATACGCCGTCATCAATGTATCTTGATGTTAGCATTCGGGGGGAATGTTATTAATGGATTAATGATATGATAATTTGTACTTATTATCACATCATTTGCGGCGTTCATAAGTGAGAAAGCGGTAATCATAGGGATTCTTCTCGTCCTGTACTCCCTGCTCCTCATGGACTAATTCAAAATCTTCCCATGAGAAGTCAGGGAAAAATACGTCCCCTTCGATATCCTCTTCGATTCGGGTCACGATCAGCCGATCAGCGAGCGGCAGGAAATGCTTGAACACGCCCGCACCGCCGATAATCATCAGTTCTCCCCGCTCCGCGTAGGTTAACGCTTCCTCCACGGAATGGACGACATCCGCGCCTTCCGCCTTGTAGGACGGATCCGCGGTCATCACGACACTGTGCCGGTTCGGAAGCGGCTTGCTGCCCATGGATTCCCAAGTCTTGCGGCCCATCACGATCGTTTTTCCTGTCGTATTCGCTTTAAAAAACTTTAGATCCGCCGGCAGTCTCCAGGGCAGCTGATTGTTCCGGCCAATGACCCCATTTCTGGACATCGCCCAAATTAGCGTGATCATCCCGATCGATCCCTCCATCCTCCGTAAATTTTATACAGCAACCGTTGCTTTGATCGTCGGGTGATACTGGTAATCGATAAATTCGAAATCCTCGTATTTATAGTCGAAGATCGAGTCCGGTTTCCGTTTAATCACCAGCTTTGGCAATGGATAAGGCTCGCGTTCCAATTGGGTTTTTACCTGCTCGATATGGTTGTTGTAAATATGCACGTCTCCGCCGGACCAGATGAACTCGCCAACCTCAAGGTCGCATTGCTGGGCGATCATGTGGGTGAGCAGCGCGTAACTAGCGATATTAAACGGCAGGCCAAGGAAAGTGTCCACCGAACGCATCGTCAGCATACAAGACAGCTTGCCGTTTGCAACATAAAATTGAAAAACGAAATGGCATGGCGGCAGCTTCATTTGATCTACCTCAGCTACGTTCCAGGCGCTTACCAGGTGGCGGCGAGAATCCGGATTTTTCTTGATCGCTTCCACCACGTTCGCGATTTGATCGATTTTCCGGCCGTCCGGGGCTTCCCAAGAGCGCCATTGCGACCCATACACCGGGCCGAGGTCGCCGTTCTCATCCGCCCACTCGTCCCAAATCCGAACGCCATGTTCCTTCAGATAAGCGATATTCGTATCGCCGCGCAAAAACCACAGCAGCTCGTGGATCACCGATTTCAAATGAATCCGTTTGGTCGTTACCAGCGGAAAGCCTTCGCTTAAGTCAAACCGCAGCTGCCGGCCGAAGACCGAGCGTGTCCCGACACCGGTCCGATCCTCTTTGGGCGTTCCGTTCTTCAGAACATCCTCCAGCAAATCCAAATATTTTCTCATGATTCTAACACCCCGTCACATTGGTCTACTAATCCATCCTATTATAGCAGACTTCCTCGGCTTTTGAATGAGTTGATGCCCAATCGGTGTCACCCTCTCCGATTTATTTACGGCTTTCCGTCTGCAGCAAATCTAGCAAGTAAGCCTTTAAATCGACGATACGCAAAAAATCCGGCCTCTTCTCCGTTCCGTAGATGATCAGAGGCACCAGCGAAGCTGACGCATCCAGGCCCCCATGAGCCCCGCCTCCAGCATGCGTGGGCGCTCCGGCTTCCGCGAGCTCATAACCCGGTTTGGCGGTGACGATGAGAAATCTCCCTTCATGGGATTGCAGGGCGCCTTGTAAGCGACGCAGTGGATCTGGATATTTTCCATACGTAATCCGGAGTGGCCCGGCATGCCCGGTGCCGTTCTCCCGCTTCAAATCGAGAATCCGTTCCACCCCTTGCACGGTCCAGGATTGATTGTAGGGATCCTGCAAATCCCCGCCTGCTTTGAATCTCATCGATGCCGGATCCCCTGCTTTCACACAGTGAATCCAGCCATCTTCCTGCCAGGTAATGATGTCGATTCGCGGGTCGCTCCTCAGCACATCGGCGATTTCCTTCAGCGGCATCTCAGGTTTCAAAATGTAGACATAGGCCATCGTATCGTTTACAGCAAGGGCAATTTCCGTAGACTGGTCGATGGCTTCGCCAGTCGGCAGCACGTGATACCGCTGTAACAGCTTGGGCAAATAAATCACCGGCTGTTGGTCTTTGGGCAACACTTGGCTCATTCCACTATCTCCCGCAACGATCAGAATCGTATCGTTGGGCGCTTGCGCTTGAGATTCGTAAGCCTCCAGCAACTCGCTTAGGCGCTGGTCCGTCTCCTTGATTCCTTCACGATCTGTAAGGCCGTGTTTGTGCAACTTTCCATCCAGGTCAGGCAAATAAATCAGCAAAAAATCCGGCAGTTGACCGGTTTGGATCAAGTATTTTACAACTCCAATTGCATATCGATCATTAAAGCCCATCCGGTCCGCAGGCCCGTCAGGCAAATCCGTCACCCCGTCAAGAGGGTTCGACAATGCCCCGAAAGCCAGAAAATCCGGCCCTTTCACTTGAAAAGGCAATGCCAGCGGAACAAGCCCGCGGAACGGTTGCGGCAAGTCGATTTGGTGTTCCGTCATCCCTCGGTAAACCAATCCGTTAACCGACCCGGAGGTGAAGCCCCTCCGCTTCAAATCCTCATATAGGGTCGACAGATCGGGATTCAAGTGCTTTCCATTCAAATCCTTTAACGCATGAGTCAAAACCGATTTCGTTCCGCGGCGCAAAACTTCAAAGGGACCAGAGCCATAACCGATAACTCTCTTGCCATGATGCGGATACCAGGTTAAGCCCGGCACATGATGAGCATCCGGATAGCGTCCGGTAAGCAGCGTACTGTCGATCGATATCGACATAGTCGGAAAGGAGCTAATCATATCAGGATAATATTGGCCATGCTGCATGAGATATTGAAAGGTGGGAAGCTCATTGTGCTCAATTCCGCGTTGAATCGATTGGTCCATGAGGGAGTCGACCAGAACAAAAATGACCTTTTTCTTGCCAGTGGAGGGTTCGTTTATCGATTGGATATGTAGTAGATCCGGTTCTTTAGGAATGGGGGTTGGACGGCATCCGCCCAACAGCAGACCTAAAACAACGAACGGAAGCCAGAAATAGCATCGCCCGCACCGCGAGAAATTGCATAGCATGTTGCTCACCAGCCTTAAAGTTTAAACATAGTATGTCATTTCTTCCTATGTAAATACCTCGAACCCGTTCATCTAGAACGTGAGTTCGTATAGAGGATTGACTTTTGGTGCCTGGTAGTTTATAGTTAAATATGCCAAAATCATATAGATTCAAGCGAGTGAAGCACCTCGCAAGTCAGGCGAAATCGCCTTTCTTGCCAGGTGCTTTTTTGCGTTCCTATGAGGATGGCAAATTCGTATAGGTGGGAGTTGACGGTTTATGAAGTGGAGAAATTCGATCAGACTGCTGTTGCTGGCGGTAATTACGATTTCGCTGATGATGAGCGGAACCCGACCAATGTATGCCGCAAGCTCTTGGGAAGCGGCCTTGAGCGGGATTGATGCGATGTATGATGGGTTAACCGCTGTACAAACGCTGGTCAAACAGGAAAGCCTTGAAATTTCAGCACTGCGCAAGAAGAATAATGACGCTTTGGCAGCAATCAATGCGAAGCTCAAAGCCATCGATCAAGCCACAATCACTCGCCTGACTCAGGAATCCGAATCATTGCAGCGGAAGCATGCCTCACTGTTGGAAGAGTACAAATCTTTGGGCAAGCAGGTTTCGGCAGCCAAGATACGCAAAGATAAGAAATCGGCGGATCTGCTGGAATTGAAGCGCAATCAGCTGAAGCCCGCAGCAACGGCTGCTTCAGCGGAAATCAAAGCGAAGAAGGATGCGCTGGCCGCTGCGAAGAAAGCGAAAGCCGCCAAAGTCAAAGTCGTTAAAGACGCGCTCGCCCCCGTACAAACGTTAAAAAAGCAGATCACCGCCGAAAACAAATCCGTCGCCGCCGCGCGAAAACACCTTTCGGCGGCTGATAAACGATATAAGGCCAGCGTCAAGCGAGGCGACGCCATTGTTGCAGCATTGGAGCTCAAGATTGTGTATGATCAAACGAAAGCCATTCACACTTCTTTAACGAAAGTGTACGATTGGGAAAAACAAATCTCCCGGACCATCACCAACGCTTCTGCGAAGCTGCCTAAATAGAGGCGGGTCACGATTCAGCAGTTAAGCTAAGCTCCAGACTTCCGCGGACTCCTTCGTCTTCGTATCGGATTTTGATCATTAAGGTTTCATTGATTATATCGGTAACCGGAACGTCATATTGCTCCGTCGTAGATGAATGTTTGTAAATTCCCATGGAATATACGGCGGCACATATGCGGTCCTCGGGAGGCGGCTCCTTACGAACAATGGTGATGGAGCTTCCACAGTCGGCAATAATATTTACCATCGTTCCCGTTTTGTTCGTTAAGGTGACTTCCAAACGATATTCCGACCCGTCCTCCGATCGGGTTGCGTTGGCCGTGACTTTCAGGATCTCGTCCTCGATTTGTCCGGCCAACCGTTCGGGATACACTGGGGCTGTTTCCTCGTGTGGGGCTAGCGTCCGGTTCCCCATCAACAGGCTGAACAGCAGGTAGATCAGATAAAAGATAGACGAGCTTCGAGCGAGCATGGGCAATCCTCCAAACTTTTCCTTCATTTCTCCTGTCGGTTCTATTGACGATTAACAAAGCCAATAGGTTGCCGACAGGAGAAGACGGAGGAACTTTGTTTGGAATTATCTCATAGATGCTTACAAAGGAGCCGTATATCTACCGTATCGGGTTTCAAGTTCGATTAACCGATCTTTCTCTCCATGCAGGAATAACACATTGATCCCTTCCGCCCCATACCATTCCAACCCTATTAATATCCCTTTACCGGTAGTTTGGGCCGCAAACAGAAAGGAAAACATCTCCGGGGTCACTTCCCCCTGGTCATCTACCCGCCAGACGCTATTCGTATCCTCGGCAACAGCGGGATAGTCTAGGACGACAACTCCATGGTCCCGCACGAGGACGAAACTAAACAACTGGTTCTTCCCGTCCGGCTGAAATAACGCCAAATACAGTTTCGCATCCGAACCAACCTCCACTAGACTCCAGAGTTGCCGAATTGTTCTGTCCTTCTCGGATTCAAGCTTCTCGCGTAGAGGTTCATCCATTACCGAGCGTCCATCGGTAACGACGTTCAATAAGGAATCCAGCGGGATGTCCTGCGGTTGGAAGAGATAATACGTCGCATTCGGTTGTGCCGTACCTTCGGTCACAGTGAAGATATCCCCGGACAAATGCGCGAAATTGTAGGAAGTGTCTCTTCCTGAACCTGCGCCGTCTCCTCTTTGCCATGTATCGTAGGTGACGGGTAGCACAACTCCGTTCTCGCCAATTGCATGGGTGATTTGAGCCAGCTGCTCCTGCTGCCCCTCTTCCTCCCCGGCCACGATGATCCGGCTTCCAGTTTCGTCAGCAAATCCGAAGATCCCCTTCAATTGATCCGGATCTACTTCAGCAGGAAGCACCGGAGTAGACGATAATTGACCTTCCCCATTGTGATCTTGTTTGGTCATGGACGGTTGCTCCATCTCTGTGCCTGTATAACCCCCATTGTCCTGTGCTTCTGGATCACAACCAGCCACAATCAAAGTCAATAGCATGAATAAGAACCTACCTGCTTTTTGCATGCAAAAGGCACCTCCGGGTTTGACGTACTCTCTAACTACTGTATCTAACGCATGTTGTACTTATAAGTTGCAAAATGCATTGTTATATCGTAATATTAAGATATAGTGATTGATAGGATATTAATGAGGTGAACCTACATGGATTACAATTTCAAAGCCTATCAGGAAACAGCAGAAATGCTGAAAGCCTTGGCGCATCCGGTTCGGTTATGTATCGTCCGCGGTTTGTTGGATAAGAAGCAATGCAATGTGACGTACATGCAGGAGTGCTTGGATCTGCCGCAATCGACCGTATCCCAACACCTGCAGAAGCTGCGCAGCTTAGGTATCGTTGAAGCTGAACGCAACGGATTGGAAGTCAATTATCATTTGGCGAATGAGCGAGTCATTAAACTGGTTCGCCATCTGTTCGAGGAGGAACAATAATCCGATGAGCAAAAAGGTAATTATTGTCGGAGGCGTTGCCGGCGGAGCCTCTGCGGCCGCAAGACTTCGCCGTCTGGATGAAGAAGCGCATATCATCATGTTTGAACGGGACCCCTATATTTCGTTCGCGAACTGCGGGCTCCCCTACTACATCGGCGATTCGATCAAGGAACGCTCGAAGCTGTTGGTGCAAACACCGGAAGCGATGCAGCGCCGTTTTAACATCGATGTCCGCACGGAAAGCGAAGTGATCGGGATCGATCCGGCGACCAAAACCGTGCTGGTCCGCAGCAAAGAACGCGGCGAATACCGCGAAAGCTACGATGCCTTGATTTTGTCGCCCGGCGCGAAACCCATCCGTCCGAATCTTCCCGGCATCAATAGCAGCCGTATTCATACACTGCGGAATATACCGGACACCGACCGCCTGAAACAAAGGGTTGTGGATGAGCACGCAGGTTCGGCCATTGTGATCGGCGGCGGTTTTATCGGCGTCGAAATGGCCGAGAATTTAAGAGAAATCGGGCTTGAAGTGACGTTAATTGAAGGCGGTCCGCAAATTCTGGCACCGTTTGATCCCGAAATGGCGGGAGTCCTAGCCAAAGAGCTGGAGAATCACGGCGTGAAGCTGCGATTGTCGCAGACCGTCACCTCGTTTACGGAGCAAGGCAACCGGATTACGGTGCACACTTCGGACGGGCGCGAAAGTACTGCTGATTTCGTTGTATTGGCGATTGGCGTAAAGCCGGATACCGCTTTTCTGAAGGATACCGGCATCGAACTTGGACCAAGAGGACATATTCTCGTAAACGATAAGCTGGAAACGAGCATTCCTGACATTTATGCCGTGGGGGACGCTGTTGAAGTCGTTGATTTCGTCAATGGCTCGAAAACAGCGATCCCGCTCGCCGGACCTGCCAACAAGCAAGGACGGATCGCTGCGGACAACGTCTGCGGTCTAGGAACCACCTATAAAGGCTCGCAAGGCACGTCCATTATCAAAGTATTTGGACTTACCGGAGCGGCTACCGGGAACAATGAGAAAACACTCCAACGGATGGGCATCCCATACCATGTCACCGTGGTTCATCCTAACTCCCATGCCTCCTATTATCCCGGCGCTACCCCGCTCTCGATCAAGCTGTTGTTTCAGCCTGACGGAACGGTACTGGGCGCGCAAGCCGTTGGGTATGACGGGGTAGATAAACGGATTGACGACATCGCCACGGTGATACGATTCCGCGGAACGGTAGCGGATTTGGCCGAGCTGGAGCTGGCTTATGCCCCTCCCTACTCCTCGGCAAAGGATCCGGTCAACATGGCGGCGTATACCGCCGAGAACATCTTGAGCGAAAGAGTTCGCGTGTTTGTGCCTCAGGATTTGGCGACCCGGGATGAACAAACCACCATGTTGGTTGATGTTCGTTCAGAGCTGGAGCATGCCAACGGACATATTCCCGGCTCCCTGCTGATCCCGGTCGATGAGTTACGTGATCGCTTGAATGAGCTGGACCCGAACAAGGAAATTTGGGTCTACTGCCAAGTAGGGCTGCGCGGATATACCGCTTCTCGGATTCTGCAGCAAAAAGGTTATAAAGTACGCAACCTAACCGGCGGTTACAAGCTGTATCAAATGGCCAATTACCAGCCTGGTCAGGCAATTTCACAGGAGCTTCCCGCAGATCATACGGCAAAAATGGAGGTCGCCGCTGCGGAGACAGTCCCGGCCGAACCACAGACTGAGCGGCATTCGGCCGCGCCAAGCGAAGCCCAAGCCAAGCAGCATGCCGATGCGGAGCTCGACGCCTGCGGGTTGTGCTGTCCGGGTCCGTTGATTCAGGTCAAACAAGCGATGGACCGTTTGGAAGCCGGACAAATTCTGCACGTAACCGCATCGGATCCGGGTTTCTATGAGGATGTGCAGGCATGGGCCGCCATGTCCAAACATCAGATGCTCCAGGTCGCCAAGCGTGCGGATGGCATCATCGAAGCCTATTTGCGCAAGGAAAACCCGGTTCAGCCTGAGGCTGCTGCGGCGCAGCCGGCGTCCTCGCCGGAAGGCTCGACGATGATCGTATTCAGCGGTGATCTGGACAAGGCGATCGCTTCGTTTATTATCGCCAATGGCGCAGCGGCCAGCGGCAAAAAAGTCACGTTGTTCTTCACCTTCTGGGGACTGAACATTCTTCGCAAGACGGAAAAGGTTCCCGTCGCCAAAACCTTCATCGGCCGCATGTTTGGCATGATGATGCCGCGCGGCAGCCGCAAATTGTCCCTTTCCCGCATGAACATGCTCGGACTCGGGGCGAAGATGATTCGGGGCGTGATGAAACAGAACAACGTCTCGTCCTTGGAGGAATTGATGGCCAGCGCCATGGAGCAAGGGGTTGAAATCGTGGCCTGCCAAATGTCCATGGATTTGATGGGCATACGCCAAGAAGAGTTGATCGACGGGGTCAAAATCGGCGGAGTTGGCTATTATTTAGGTAAGGCCGATCAATCGGGCATTAATTTGTTTATTTAAATGCAAAGGGTTCTTGGTCTACGCGGCCGAGAACCTTTTTTTTGCTAGGCTTTTTTGCGGTATAATTGGTAATAACCTTCGTCTTGCGTATGAAAAAGGAGAGTTGTCTAATGAGCGAACAAATCCGTCAAAACAACATTGAACGTTTCAGCGGGTTCAGTGATCTGTATGACCAGAGCCGACCCAAGGCTCCGGTTGATTTAATTGGCATCCTCACGATGTATTTAGGCCGCAGCCCGGAGGTCATTGCAGATGTCGGTTGCGGTACCGGTCTCTCCTCCTTTATCTGGCTGGATCATGCGAAGCAAATCGTCGGGATTGAACCCAACGATGATATGCGCGCCGTAGCGATGAACCGCTGGCAGGAACTCGGCGGTCCAAAGCAGCTTCAATTTGTTAAAGGCTTGTCTTATGAACTGCCTTTGGAAGACTCCTCCGTTGATCTGGTCACTTGCTCGCAATCCTTTCACTGGATGGACCCGCAACCGACACTGCAAGAATTCGCCAGGGTATTGCGTCCTGGAGGCATTTTTGCCGCATACGATTGCGATTGGCCGCCGGTCGCCTCGCCCCAGCTTGAGCAAGCCTATGAAGAGCTCATTCAACTGGGTGACAAACGAGCCAGCGAACTAAGTGAAACCGGGAAGGAAGCCTATAAATGGCCCAAAGATCAGCATTTACAGCAAATCCGCAAGAGCGGCCTGTTCCGATATTCCCGTGAGATCGTCTTTCACCATTGGGAGGACTGTGATGCCGATCGGTATGCGAACTTGGCCCTCAGTCAAGGCGGATTGCAAACCGCCTTGAAATTAGGCGCGGACGAAATTGCTGCCGCTGCCGAGCAATTTCGCGCACGAGTGAAACAGGGATTTGGCGGAGAAAGTCGACGTATCCTGTTTGGCTATCGGATGCGGCTTGGAGTGAAATGAAGTCAAAACCAGCAATAAAAAAGGGGCAAGACCGTAACATCGGTCTTGCCCAACATATTTAGGAGATGAACCACTTTTAGAAGAAGTGGGATAAACGTTCGCTAATTTTAGCGGGAAATGACGTGGATCGGATGACCTTCGACCAGCTCTGCAGTTTCCATCACGATTTCGCCCAAGGTTGGGTGAGCGTGAATGGTCAGCGAGACATCTTCGAGCGTTGCGCCCATCTCAACCGCCAAGCCCAGCTCAGCAATCAGGTTGGATGCTTCGATCCCGACGATTTGCGCGCCGAGAACGACATGGTTATCAGCGTTAGCAACGATCTTGATGAAGCCGTCAGGCTGGTTCAGAGAAGTCGCGCGACCATTGCCCGCAAACGGGAACTTGCCGGCTTTGACTTTGTAGCCCTTCTCTTTCGCTTCCGACTCCGTCAGACCTACGCTGGCGCATTCCGGATCGGTAAATACGACCGCTGGGATCGCTTTGTAATCCACCACGGAAGGAAGTCCCGCGATGGCTTCTGCCGCAACTTTCCCTTCATAGGAAGCTTTATGCGCAAGCGCAGGGCCAGCTACGATATCGCCGATCGCAAAGATTTTCGGGTTGCTGGTGCGGCCTTGATGGTCAACTTTAACCAAACCGCGGTCAGTCAACTCAACGCCGGCCAGATCCAGACCCAAATCGCCGTCGGTGTTCGGACGACGTCCAACCGTTACCAGCAAGTAATCGGCGGTAACTTCTTTGCTTTCGCCGTTTACGGAATATTTCACCGTAACGTTCTTATCGGTTTGTTCTGCACTTTCGGCTTTAGCATTCGTCACGATTTCAATGCCGGTTTTCGCCATGTTCTTGGCAACCAGACGAGTCATGTCTTTATCAAAGCCAGGCAGTACCGTATCCATACCTTCAATGATCGTCACTTTCGTGCCGAATTTGGAGTACATTTGGCCGAGTTCGGCACCGATATATCCACCGCCGATAACGATGAGGCTGCTTGGAACTTCTTGCAGCTCCAGCGCTTCCGTCGAGGACAGGATGCGTCCGCCAAACGGGAAGGCTTTCAGCTCGATTGGACGGGAGCCGGTTGCCAAAATGCAATGCTTGAAGCGATAACGCGGCGATTCATGATCGTTGAAGCAGCGAGCTTCGTTTTCATTGATGAACATCACTTCACCGTTGAAAACTTCGATCTTGTTGCCTTTCAGCAGGCCGGTAACGCCTTGGGTCATCTTCTTAACGACACTGCTTTTGAATTCCTGGGTTTTCTTGAAGTCTACGGTCACCTTCTCCGCTTTTACCCCAAACACCTCTGCATGTTGAGCAGATTCGTATTGGTGAGCTGCCGCGATCAGCGCTTTGGACGGGATACAACCACGGTTCAAGCAAACACCGCCAAGCTCGGCTTTGTCGACGATGAGCACTTTTTGCCCGAGTTGGGCGGCACGAATGGCCGCCACATATCCGCCGGGACCTGCCCCAACAACTAATGTATCAATATCAATAGAAGCATCTCCTACTACCATTGACGATTACACCTCCATAACGAGCAGCTCTGGGTTAGCGAGCAGCTGTTTGATATAGTTCATAAAGTTCTGTGCTGTTGCACCATCGATCAGACGGTGGTCGAAGCTAAGCGACAAGGCCATAACCGGTGCAGCAACGATTTCGCCGTTCTTAACCACCGGTTTTTCGGTGATGCGGCCGGTACCAAGGATCGCTACTTCAGGGTAGTTGATAATCGGCGTAAAGAACATACCGCCAGCAGAACCGATGTTCGTGATCGAAATCGTGCTGCCCTTCATTTCGTGAGGTGCCAGTTTGCCTTCGCGGCCGCGGGATGCCAGGTCTTTGATCGCTTCGGCGATCATCCATATGCTCTTCCGATCCGCATCTTTAATGACCGGAACGATCAAGCCGTTATCGGTGTCGGTTGCGATCCCGATGTTGTAGTATTTCTTATAAACGATCTCATTGTTCGCTTCATCGATCGAAGCGTTCAGAGCCGGGAATTGACGGGAAGCGGCCACCAGCGCTTTAACGATGAATGGAAGATAAGTGACTTTAATGCCTTTCTTCTCGGCGATTGGTTTCATGCGAGTACGGAAAGCAACCAGTTCCGTAACATCCACTTCATCCATAATGGTAACATGCGGAGCCGTGTAAGCCGATTTCACCATCGCGTTGGAAATCGCTTTGCGGATACCCTTGAACGGAACGCGTTCTTCTTCGCCCTCTGTTGCGATCGCTGTTGGTGCAGCGGCAGCAGGCGCTTTTGCAGTTTGGGCTGGAGCAGCGGCTTGTGCAGGTGCAGCAGCTTGAGCTGGAGCAGCGGCGGCAGCTCCGCCTTTCTTGAAGTTGTCAACGTCTTCCTTCGTGATTTTACCGGCTTTCCCTGTCCCTGGTACCAGCGACAAGTCAACGCCTTGCTCGCGAGCATATTTGCGTACGCCAGGCGTAGCGAGGATCTCACGGTTTGGAGCTGCAGGAGCTGCGGCTGCGGCCGGTGCGCTTGCTGCAGCAGCAGGAGCGTCATGACCTTGTGCAGGTGCTGCGGCTTGTTCAGGCAGATCGCCTTCGGCATCGATGATGGCGACGACTTCGCCTACGCGGAAGATCGCACCGTCTTTGCCGAACACTTCAAGAACCGTACCGTTAACTGGACATGGTACTTCAACGACCGCTTTGTCGTTTTGGACTTCCATAATGATGTCTTCGTCCGTTACCTTGTCGCCCGGTTTAATATGCATTTTGATAATTTCGCCTTCATGCAAACCTTCGCCAAGCTCAGGGAAGCGGTACTCGAATTTAGACGAAGAAGCTGCTTGCGGAGCCGGAGCTGCTGCTGGAGCAGCTGAAGCGCTTGCTTCAGCCGCTGGAGCTGGAGCACCTTCTTGTTCAGGAATATCGCCTTCAGCTTCGATGACGGCAACAACTTCGCCTACACGGAACACAGCACCGTCTTTACCAAACACTTCTTGTACAACACCGTTCACAGGACATGGTACTTCAACAATCGCTTTGTCGTTTTGTACCTCCATGATGATATCTTCATCCGTTACTTTGTCCCCTGGCTTGATATGCATTTTGATGATTTCACCTTCATGCAAGCCTTCGCCTAGTTCAGGGAACCGATATTCAAACTTCGCCACAGGAAAGACCTCCTATTTGTTCTTCGATTTAGAATTCCAGCACTTTGTTAACACCATCGATCACGCGAGCCGGAGACGGCAGCCATTGATCTTCGATTTGCGCGAACGGATAAACGGTATCCGGTGGAGCGATACGCAGTACAGGAGCTTCCAGGTGCAGAATCGCTTTCTCGTTAATTTGCGCGATGACTTCCGCAGCGATACCGGCCGATTTTTGCGCTTCTTGAACGATGATAGCGCGATTCGTTTTCTTCACAGAGGCAATAATCGTATCGATGTCGAGCGGTACGAGGGTGCGCAGGTCGATCACTTCAGCTTTAATGCCTTTGGTTTTTTCCAATTCTTCAGCAGCTTTAACTGCGGTATGAACCATAAGACCGTATGCAAGAATCGTTACATCGGAACCTTCGCGAACGACTTTGGCTTTGCCCAGTTCAACGGTATATTCACCTTCCGGCACTTCTTCGCGGAACGCATGGTACAGGTTCAAGTGTTCCATGAAGAATACAGGATCGTTATCGCGGATCGCAGAGATCAACAGACCTTTCGCGTCATAAGGGTTCGAAGGAACGACCAGCTTGATCCCCGGAGTTTGGGCGATCAGGCCTTCCAAAGCGTCGGTATGCAACTCAGCCGCTTTAACGCCGCCGCCAAACGGAGTACGGAACACGATCGGGGAATGATAACGTCCGCCGGAACGGTAACGCATCCGGGCCGCTTGTACAAGAATTTGGTCCAATGCTTCAAAAATAAAGCCAACAAACTGAATTTCCGCAATTGGACGGAAGCCTTGAATCCCCAAGCCTACCGCCAAACCGCCAATAGCGGATTCTGCGAGCGGCGTATCCATTACGCGCTCTTCCCCGAATTCTTTTTGCAGACCTTCTGTTACACGGAACACCCCGCCGACATTACCTACGTCTTCGCCGAAAATCAGAACATTTGGATCGCGTTGCAGTTCGACGCGCAAGGCGTCACGAATCGCTTCTTTCATATTCATTTGTGCCATTGCTTGTATCCTCCTCTATAGAACGATCAGACTAATTTACACGTACGTTTATTGAAAATCGGCCTTTTGCTCTTCCAGGTGTTTAGGCGTTACTTCAAACATGCTGTCGATCAGGCCAGGAATTGTCATTTTTTCCGTTTGTTCTGCTTTCTTAATATGCTCGTTTACTTTCGCTTTCGCTTCTTCTTTCACACGAGCGGTATCTTCTTCGGTCCAAAGACCCTTCTTCTCCAAATATTTAGCCAGACGAGCGATCGGGTCTTTCTCGCTCCATTGGCCTTCTTCTTCCTTCGTCCGGTATTTCGAAGTGTCGTCAGACAGGGAGTGTGGACGGAAACGATAAGTTACGGCTTCAATCAAAGTAGCGCCTTCCCCGTTGCGGGCACGTTCAGCAGCTTCACGCACGGCGCTGATAACTGCAAATACGTCCATCCCGTCGATTTTCACGCCGCGGATCCCAGCAGCAACTGCTTTGTGCGCGATCGACAAAGCTGCAGTTTGTTTGGAGAACGGTGTCGTGATGGCATAACCGTTGTTTTGCACGAAGAAAATAACCGGCAGTTTAAATACGCCAGCGTAGTTCAATGCTTCGTAGAAATCGCCTTCGGAAGAACCGCCGTCACCGGTGTAAGTGATAACGACTTGTTTTTGTTTTTTGAGCTTGTAGCCCATGGCGATCCCCATTGCATGCAATACTTGTGCGCCGATGATGATTTGCGGCATAAGTACGCTAACGCCTTCCGGAATTTGTCCGCCATGTTGATGGCCGCGGGAATACAGGAAAGCTTGATACAGTGGAAGTCCATGCCATACGAGCTGCGGCATATCGCGGTAACCCGGGCAGATGAAGTCCTCTTTATCCAGCGCAAATTCACTACCTACCATTGTCGCTTCTTGCCCGGAAACTGGAGCATAAAATCCGAGGCGGCCTTGGCGGCCCAAGTTGATCGCACGTTCGTCCCAAGTACGGGTAAATACCATGCGATACATCAATTCTTTTAATTCATCGTCGGACAGAGCCGGTACTTTATCTTTGTTAACGATTTCACCGTCTGGCGAGAGCACGGTCAAAGCTTCTACTTCTTCCGTGTATACTTCATAAGGAATCTTGCTCATTTTTTTCACCTCGACTGAATATTTGATTAACTTGTTCCTCTGTTATAGAATTATTATACTCCTGTTTCATTCTAGAAGTCAAAGGAATTAAGGGTTGTTGTGTTATATTTTTATCTTTGTTTATGTAACAGTTTTGGGAAATTAGTATAACACAGATCTATTTTGTGGTAAGCTAGCGATATCCTGCATCATGCTAAATGTTACTTGATTCAACATCCAAAAGCAAAATCTATCGTACGGAGTGTGTAGAACTATGACAGATTCGAAATATTTGAAACGAACCGTTGTCAAAGAGGAAATCCATAGCCAGTTCTTAGGAGAGAAACGTTATCTGCGCGTGTATCTGCCTCCAGGTTATAACGAAATCCTCAGTTATCCTGTCGTTTACTGTCAGGACGGCGAGGAGTTCTTCAATTTCGGACGAATTGCGACACATGCCAATCGACTGATCTTAGATGAAGGGATCGAGCCGTTCATCATTGTTGGCATTGAAGTAAATACTGCAGTGCGCACAGAAGAATATGCCCCGTTCGGAAACCGTTTTGAGGCCTATACCCGCTGTTTCACGGAAGAAATTATTCCCTTCATCGAACGCAATTATCCGGTTCGTCGTGAACCCGAGGAAAGGGTGCTGGCTGGTGACTCTTTAGGGGCAACTGTCTCCCTTCATCTGGCTATGAAAAATCCGAAACTGTTTTCCAAAATCATCAGCTTGTCCGGCGCCTACTATGAACCATCTCTGAAGATTCTCGCTCAAGAGACCGATCTCTCCTATTTGTCGCTCTTCATGATCGTGGGATTGCAAGAGGATCATTATACAACGGATACAGGCACCTATAATTTTGTTGAGTTAAATCGCAAAGCCAAGGCCTTACTTGAAGAACGCGGAGCCCGCGTCACCTATTTCGAGAAGGACGGGAAACATTTATGGGGATTTTGGCAGCAAGAGCTGCCTGATGCGCTGGTACACTTCTTAAAATAACGCTTTCATATCCAGAAAAATGGGAGGCTGTCCAAGGTAGAACCTTCATCTACTTCGGACAGCCTCTCTTGATGTCTTTCTGCATGGTCTCTTATGCGCGTTAAGGAGTCTGATCCTGCACAATAGCCCGCTCAGAACTGGACTTTGTTTTAGTCTTAGGCTTCGCTTCCGTTCCAATATAGATATCCCCTGTTGTTAGTGACCGTCTAGGCAGCTTCCATTTATAATGGACGGATAACATCCGGAAGAAGACGACAGCCGCAAACAACAAAATCAATTCCACAGTTGAAACGAACCACCCCATCCCAACTGCCAGCCCTGCCAGCATCGCCCATACCGCATAGATTTCGTCGCGCAGCACCAGCGGTTTACGCCCGGCCAGCAAATCGCGGATAATACCGCCCCCGATACCGGTCAACACCGCCGCCACCAGCACCGCGCTCATCGGATGCTTCATGTCCGTGGCATACAATGCCCCTTGAATTGCAAAAGCCGACAAACCAATCGCATCGAACAGGACCTCCGTCCGTTTCCAACGACGAACCCATGGCATCGGCAGCACGAAGGCAACAAACACGGACATCACGGCCAACATAATTAAATCCCCTTGCCCCCATAACGTCGTTACCGGGACGCCGATCAAGACATTGCGGATGATCCCGCCGCCAAACGCCGTCACCAAACCCAGCACCAGCACGCCGAGGATGTCGTACTCCTCTTCCATCGCCACGAACGCGCCGGACATCGCAAACGCTACCGTCCCGATGATGCTAAAAATCTCAAAGATGTGCATCTCTTCCGTCCTTCTCTGCCTTTCATTGTCAGCTTTTTATTTATCAATCCCCATTGTAGGCCCACAAGTGGAAATTGTGCAACCCTAAAATCTGAATTATACTAACGAAAGCAGAAGATATTGTTCGGGAAAGGAAGAAAATCGAATGACTGTGAACCGGGTGCTCATTTTTGCAGGCGGAGGTTTAGATCCGGGAATGCTTCGTGAGGTGCGTTCGGATGATTTTTTGATCGGCGCTGACCGCGGGGCCTTATTTCTGGTGGAGCACGGGATGAAACCGCATCTGGCAGTGGGCGATTTCGATTCCGTGAACGAGGAAGAGCTGGATCGGATTCGTAGCTGCAGCAAAGAGCTGGTCATCTGCGATCCGATTGATAAAGATCTGACGGATACGGAGCTGGCCTTTGACCTTGCCGTCCAGCGAAACCCGGCAGAAATTGTATTAACCGGCGTAATCGGAACCCGCTTGGATCATACGTTGGCCAATATACATATGTTGCTGCGTGCAGCGGAGCAAGGCATTACCTGCGCCATATGGGATGAACATAATTACATTACGTTGTGCGGATCGGTCTGCCAGGTTGAGGATCGTGGATATACGTATGTTTCTCTGCTCCCGCTGACCCCTGTCGTAACCGGAATTACGTTAGAAGGATTCATGTACCCGCTAGATAATGCAACACTCCGAATAGGTCAATCTCTAGCGGTGAGCAATCAATTGGCGGCTCCCGTCGGAACGGTGCATGTGAACGAGGGCTGGTTGCTCATTATTCATAGCCGCGATTAGCCATTTGATTCGTTTTTTAATATGTATCATTTTTGTAACCTTTAGTTGACCCTTAGAAGAAAAGATGAAAGAAAAGCAGAACCCTTGTTTTTCAAGGGTTTTTTCATTGATTTTCATATGTAAAGGTGTAAGGAAATTCTCTATATCTTAATAAAATGTAAACTTTAATGTTATTTTAATAATTGCCTCCAAACCGTTGTGGCCCAAGGTTTTTAGGACATTCTACCAAAATATAGGAGATTACAAATCTGTTATACTCCAACTAACGAACCGGTCAAATCACAAATTGGAGGTACTACAACATGATTAAACGCAAACTATTCCAAAAAGTATTGACGGTTGGACTGGTGTCCGCCATTGGTTTCAGTACGCTGCTTGCTGGTGGTGCTGAACCAGTACAAGCCCAATCGGCAACAAGCACTGCCGTATCCAAAGGCACGCAGGTTGTAAACTACGCGAAGAATTTCCTGGGCACTCCTTACAAATTCGGAGCATCGACTTCGACGACTAAGGTATTCGACTGCTCTTCCTTTACGAAATATGTATTTAAGAAATATGGCGTTGATTTGCCGCGCACTTCCGCTGCACAAGCTAAAGTGGGATACGCTGTGTCGAAGTCCAATCTGAAAGCGGGCGATTTGGTCTTCTTCTCCAGCGGCAGCCGGGCAAACGGTAAGAACGTAACCCATGTAGCGATCTATATGGGCAACGGAAAAATTATTCATACTTACGGGAAGCCAGGGGTAACGATTTCCAATTTGAACTCAGGCAACTGGAAAAGTACTTATCTGAAGGCTCGTCGCGTCCTTTAGTCGGACAAGCCCCTCTCTTGATATAAGAAGTCGTTGCATAGATCAGTTGATCGCAACGACTTTTTCCTTTGCCATGGGATAAACGGCTGGCTTACGTTTAACCAAACATATATCCGGTGCCGCGAATCGTATGGAGCAGCTTTCTCGAATGGCCTTTATCGATTTTTTTGCGTAAATGCCGAATATAGACATCCACCACGTTGGTTCCGGTTGAAAAATCATACCCCCAAACCTGCTGCAGGATCAAGTCCCGTCCGCACACCTTCCCAGCCCGCTTCATCAAAAAGAGCAGCAGATCGAATTCCTTCGGCGTCAATCGAATGGACTCCCCGTTTCTCCAAGCCTTGCGGCTGCGCAGCTCGACTCGTAAATCCTCAAAGGTCAACTCGGTTAGGGAGCCATCCCCCAGCCGTTTGAACAGTGAAATCAAATGACCAACCCGAGCATACAACTCAGCCATGGGGATCGTGATCGGAACGACATCGTTGGCTCCCCCGGCAAAGCCGGCGACAACGTCATCGGTGTTCCACTCCTTAAGCAGAAGGATCAGCGGAAACGGAGCGAACCGCCCAATTTCCTCCAGAAGGACCTGGGAAGCATCATCCGGCAAATCCATACCCAGCAGCAGCAAATCCGGAAGCTCTTCTTCTATTATACGAAGCACGCCGGAGCCGCTTTGCTTCCAATCGACCTGATAGCCGGCTTCCTCTAATCCAGCCTTGATTCGCTCCCCTTGAGCCTGATCCTCTAAAACAAGCATAATGTAACCTTTCATCGCGCGACCACCTTACCTGCATCTGCCAATCCATTAATAAGATGGTCATTCCACCGGGAAATCATTCGGTCACCCGGAAAGGATCATGTTGATCCTTAACCTATATAGCGATCATAGATGGTTTTGGCTTCTGAAGGATCTTGCGTACCGTGAATTAACGCTCTCCCGTCCGCAAACAAGACCAACCGCTTTTCATCGATTGTAAAAGAGAGCAAGAACGGATTTACCTCCACCTTCCCCTCTTGCAATCGTTCCAGCCTCATTGCCATCTCCTGCAGTTCAAGCTTCCGTTTTGTTGCCGGACGAATCTGCACCGTGTCCCTGCCACAAAGCACCTCCGTCTTTCGGTTGCCGGCCGCAGACAGATACGGGTAGGTGGCTTCGCTTCCGCAAGAAAGGCAATCGTCCCGTTTGGCTGTGCCCACTTTAATTGAGGTTTGCTCATTTCGCCACAGGTCAAAGGTCAGCAATGTGCCCCGTAACGCCTCCGTATTTCCGGTGAGCAGCTTTAATGCTTCCGTTGCTTGATGGGCTACAACCATTTGTACGGCCGGCGGGATCACCCCTACGGTGTCGCAAGTATCTCCGCCGAGCGGTACAGTCCCTAGTAAGCAGTTCAAGCAAGGCGTTTCGCCGGGCAAAATCGTGTAAGTTATTCCGTAACTGCCTAAGCATCCGCCGTAGATCCAGGGAATGCGATATTTTTGCGAGATGTCGTTAATCATCAATCTCGTATCGAAATTATCCGTAGCATCCATGATGAGGTCAACGCCATGAATGAGGTCTTCTAATTCCTCCGGATCAACATCCATCACATGGGCATCGATGCGCACCTGACTATTGATTGCATTTAACCGTTGCTCGGCCGCGATCGCTTTCGGTACTCGTCCGGCCGCATCCGCTTCAGAAAATAGCTGCTGTCGCTGCAGATTGCTCCATTCCACGTAATCCCGGTCGGCGATCACCAGATGTCCGACACCTGCGCGAACGAGCGTTTCAGCGATCCCTGTGCCAAGCGCCCCAGCTCCAACGACTAACACCTTCGCTTGTTCAAGCTGGTCTTGGCCCGCATGACCTATCGGTGCAAACAATCGCTGCCGAGAATATCGATCCGGTTGCTGGCGTTCATGCTGCAGTTGTTGCTCAGCATGCGTTCTCTCCAATTTCCGCACTCCCCTCGCCAATGCTTGTCTTCTTATCGAATCCGGTGAAACAACCGCTTCGATGGTTTGTTTCAAGCATAGTACAGATAGGGCAAGAATTCAAAGGAGTTTCCCTCACTCTTCAGGTTCGAATGCTCTACAATCCAGCGGAAAATACCCGTTTTCGGCCGCAGCACGTTCATTCGGGAAGATCTCCTCTTCGCGATAACCTAACTCCGAGGCACGAGCACAGGTCTTTCGATAGTAATATTTTAACCCCGTGGTCGGATCAACTGCTCCAACGATCGCCGGTGCCAGGTCTAATCTTCCCCCGCCGAATGCATAGTTGTTATAGTAGTGATCACCTACCGGAATGCCTTGCAGAAACACCAGGATTCCGACATCATCTAACGTATTATTCCACTCCTCCTGCGGGATCACCGGCAGCGTAAACGTATAATCCACTCCCAGCTTTGCCGCAATCCGATTATGAGCGCGAATCGCCCGGGCCAGATCCTCTTCAATCCGGCGGACGATCGTTGCACGCCGAACGGCATCAAAGGTTTCCTCATTCTGCAGCAGCGGAATGGAGATCTCGGACTTAATCTCGGTTTGCAGCCCGCTGAACCAGTGGTTCGCCGCTGCATCGTAAGCCGTCACGTTCCTATCCAACGTAAACGCGATACTGTTCCCGCTTGCGTCTAAATATGTATAGGGCTTTTTGTCCTGCCACCGGTAAGTCCACGTATCACTGCTCAGATCCATGTCCGCTGCATACAGAAAATAGCCGTCATAGTCCATGACAACGATCGCCGGGATATAAGCTAGAAGCGACTGCTGTCCCGCCGGATCGTCAGCTACGCCGAAATTCAAGGACAAGCTCCGAAGCAGTGCGGCAAGGGCTTGCTCTTTATCCGCCCGCATCCATTTCGAGGATCCGTACCCGCTCTCGAATTGCTGCAGCTCGTTCCGGTTTAACGAAGCCGCTGCATCCTGAACCGCCGTGCGCAAGGCGGCCGTATATCGGGTCTCAAGCCGGTTAACCTCCCGTAAATTTTCCGCTCGCAGCCCGCCCAGCCAAACAACTGGAGCAATAATGATGACAAAGATCACGGCCCAGTCAGTAATCTTCATTGAGCACCATACCTCCGTAGGTGAGTAAAGACGGTCCCTTCTTCCCTGCACTGTTATATAGAAACTCCGATAGAATATCCAGCGGGCTCCGGGAGCGGTCGTAGGCTGTAACGGTGAAGAAGTCCCCTTCCTCTAGCTTGTACGGGACACCTTCTTGCCCTGTTCCGGATGGAAACAGGACCTTTAAAATATCTGAGGTATAGTAAGCATTGTATACGACGCTGAAATCACCTAAGAAAGTTCCCGGGTCAGCCGGATCGCCGTATTCCGGGTGATAGATCTTATGACGATGCTCCAGCTCAACCTCATACCATCCTCCGGATAACTCCAGTTCATGGACAAAATCCTCGTACATGTCCGGCGTGACGAACCCTTTGTTCCGCACGGCATCCGCAAACTGTACCAACGTATGGTACGCCGCCAAATATCGGAGATCCTCCTGGCGCTGCGCAGCCTGCAACGCTGGAAACAGAAACAGGAGCAGCACGGCAAGCAGCGCAGCCGTTATTTTCGACAAGGCGTTTACCATTCACTGCAACCTACTTTCTTTGAATAATCACCCGAACTTCTTTCCCTGATGAATCAAACCTATGTTCAATGCTGTAATTCGCCCGTAAATCCAATACTTCCAGAGCGCGTTTACGGCTTTGCTCCAACACATCCTCCAATAGACCAAATGGGACGGTATTCAAAACTTCCCCATTCACCTCGATCTCTACGCCGAGCTCAATCCAATCCGGAATCCGATGAAGGAGATCATTCCCGCTAAATCCGCCGCTTGTGTCCCCCAGAGGATCATCATCGCGGGATCTCTCCCCTGTTTCGCTTGTGAGCACACTTCCTTCAAGCGCGTAGACGCTGCGTCCAACGCCGTGTAGCTGCACCGCGAGCGCGTCATAGGATGCGTTCTGATTCGCTCCGATGTCCAGCATATAGATGGCAACGGCCAAAAAAGAGCTGACGGAGAAAAGCAGCCATACCAGACTTTTTACATGATTGATCACCTTAAATGATGCCTCCAGCCTTTCCCATTACGGAAGTAGCGTTGTCTGTGTAAATATCAATCCTCGAACCACATTCGAGCTGTCCTTGACCACCTTCGCCTTGAACTTGCCGCTCGGATTGACATATTCATTTAGCCGCTCGTCCCAGGCATTACTAATCGGCGCATTGCTATGATTGATCACCGCACCGTAATATTCCGAAGACTCAGATTCATTAACGTTCAGGATATCTCCATACCATTCCCCGCCTCTGTTCTTCCCGGTTTTCACCAAGATGCCAAATTGATCGCGATCCTTGAATTTCCGTAATGCATTGGTAACCTGCGAACCGCTGACGGTCGTATCGTCATAGACGGTAAACGAGGCTTGGGACAGCTCCGTCTGGATATCGGAGAAGCTGTTTTGCGCCGTTTTGGTCGCTTCCTGAGCAGAAACAAACAAGATAACTACAATCGTAATCAAAGCTATTGTCAAAAAGATCCCGGCCGCAACCTTTAGTGCGGATGAAGCGTTGTTCATGGATAAATGCCTCCTTAAATTTTTTTAAAATTTTTGAAGCTGTTCAAAATATAAGTTCATTTGTTCAAAGCTCATCCAAATTAGAGGAATCACCAAATAAGCGAAGACCAGAGCATACATGGGAGTAAAGCCAATCATACGCCCCCAATTCGCTTTGATATCCAGCGATTTCTCGTAATCCAACCGTCTCCGCTCAAATTGATAGGACAGATCGCTGTCAAGATCGTCAAAGGCATCGGCAACCAACAGCTTCTCCGACGCCAGCAGCAGCTTGTCCGCCAGCCGTTGGAATTCCTCCAGAACGACCTCCCGCTTCAGCTCCAGCAGCGCTTCCTCAGGGCTAAAGCTGTAGTTCAAGAGGCATTTATGCAATGGCTCCCGAAAGATCACCGCGTAAGAGGCCAGCCATTCTAGGATTTCTTCCACGGAGATCCGCTCCAGTTCCCGCAGGATCGCAATCATCGCCAAAAACTGATACACCTCATGCCGCATGTCCATCAATCGCATCCAACGCTGGAAGTAAAGCATCCATAGCGGCAGGTAGTATCCGGCCAATCCGGCTAGTAAGGCCAAACCAAACTCCCACCATTTGAGATATTCCTGATTCCAGCGCTGCAATTTGTCTAGGATTCTGTGGGTAGCTTCTGATAACTCTTCATGGGCCTTCCCCTCTTCTGCATCCTCCAGCATTTTGGAGACGGAGCGGAAGACTTCATCGTAGCTAGCCTTTGCTGACATGCCCAATTGACGCATGACCGCAGCATCTCGTGCAGCCTCCTGTCGTCCGGCATCAACGGTGTCCTTCGGCAAAGCGCCAAAAAAGGTGGATACGGCTGGAGGCTCCGTCAAAATCCGCTGCTTCGTAAGCTGATGAAGCACAAGGAATCCCCCGAGTGCAAGGACGAAGCTTAATCCCAAAATGCTGATTCGTCTGACCTGAAACGCTTCGATCCGAAGCCGATGATTCGTCTCCTTTAGCAGCTGAGAAATTCGATGATAGGCTACGGATTCGGGCGACGGAACGAACTGGCGGCAAAAACGGCCAAGGATTCGGTGCGCATAGACCCTGGCTTCCCATGATAGGTTTGTAGGCTTGGCTCGATAAGCTGTTTCTTCTTCATTCTTCAGCTTCTGCAGCAGAACATAACTGAGCAGAATGGTCAGAAATAGGACCGCTTTGATTAACATCCCTGCTTTGCTTAAATAGAACGCATCCATTAACGGGAAATGTCCCCTGGCCCACATCTCAACCGGCTTCGTAAAAAAGACCGGCACTAAAGCGATGACATGCAGTCCTTTCAGCAAATAATCCAACCGTCTTCTGCGGATGAGCTCCAATTGAACTTCTCCGGTCAGGCGGCTGATGCCGCGCAGGTACATGGAACCTTCCGCGCGTTTCCGGTCGCCGTACTCCGATACCAGCCGGGAAATGCCGGCAAAGGCCTTCAAATACCGGCTGGGAGCCTTCTCATAATATTTTTCCAAAGCGGTGTCCGGGTCAGCATCAACCAGCGCCTCGCTAATCCAATGGGCATGAACCCCGATTTCACGGCCCGTCGCTTCGCCGGCTTCCTCAATCGCATCAGGTACCATGCCATGCCGGTGAAACGCATGCCGAACGGCAGCGAAGAAATCAAGCAGCTGCTCCAGCAGCTTGACTTCTAATCGATTGACGTAACCATCGATCAGCAGGTCTTGCAGGACGACAGCGGTGATCAGCAGCGACAGAACAAACAACACGTCGGGATGCATCGCAGTTAAGATGGCGATCGATCCAGCGAATGACCCTGTGATCCCATAAGCGAGCTTCATCGTTTGTCGCCTTAGCTTCAGCTCGTCCTGGGGATAACTAAGCGCGAGCCGCATACGGATTTTTCCAGCATAATACCTTAACGGAGGCACCTTCATCCAAGCGGCATACGACTTAAGCAGGAACGCTGTAAACCATTGCCGAATCCCGCCCAGCGTTTGCTTAGGAGAGGCACCAACCGTACTCCCAGCATCTACCCATAACGGATTTTCCTTTCTTCCGAGCCATTGACCGACAGCATACAATCCGATGCCGCCAAGGACTGATGCTCCCAACACGATCAGCAGGATCGACTTAAGCTCCAACCTTCTCCCCCCAATACGAGCCAACAAACCGTTCAAATTCCGCGGCGTCTTCCGGCAGCATCTCCCGGGCCATAGCCTCTCGGGTCTGGCGAGATATCGGTTGCACAGCAACATAACGGCCATTTCGGTATTCCATGATCACCCGTTCCTCATAATTGGCATGATGAACTGAAGTCAATTGACCTCCCGCCGCTGGTTGGAAACCCTGCCCTTCCTGCCCCGCCCTGTTCTCTGACTCCCGGCGGCAGCATTCAGTGATCCGCTCGATATATCGCCGTCCCGTCATATCGCGGCGCAGGTGCACGTCAAAGTCAATAACGGTAGCAACCTGCAGCTCAGCGACTCGTTCGTCGCGAAACACACCGGTTTTCAGCAGCGAATTGCGCAGCGACTCGATTAGATCGCGAAACGTCTTGGCATGGTGCGTAAAAATAGTGAACAAGCTGGCTACCTGCGCCATCTGCACCATCCAGGCGGCAACCTCGTCCGTGGCGACCTCCCCTAGGATGTGGACGGTACCGTCTGTCTTTTTCTGCAGATCCAATGCTGCTTGCCCGCTCACGTAATCGGTCTCCCGAAAGCTTAAAATGTTGCGTCCGCTGTACAAGCGGCGCAAATGCAGCTCAAAGGACATTTCCTGCACACGCAACGTATATGCGGCATAGATATACTTGACCATCGCCATCAACAGCGTTGTTTTGCCTGATCCCTGCGAACCCGTAATGGAAGTAATCCGGCTGCCCTTCATGAAATATTTCAGCAGCCCGATCGGCAGCTCGGCGTTCTCCCCCTGGATCAAGTGCTCCAACGAGGTGCCAATCATATCGAATTTCCGCACGAAAAAAGCCCACGTCTCTGCAAATGGCGGCCGGACGACCACAATCCGCGAACCGTCCTGCATCTCGTTCACCTTATATCCGTTAACCTCTGATAGTTGGCCTGGCAGATTAAATTTATAGATGTTCTGACAAACGCGTTTTAACTCCGCTTCGCTGCCAAAGGAGAGAAATGACAGGCGGATACTCTTACCTCGATAGAAAATCCAGACGCTCTCCCAAGAACGGGTCAGTTGCTCCCCATCCTCATCCACAGCAAACAAAAACCTGTCGTTCCCCTCGTACCTATGGCCAATGCCAGAGGAAGGCTCAACCGCCCCATATCCGCTTGGAATCCCGCTTACACCGCCGCTCAGTCCGTCGATCCGCATCTCCCGCAGCTCGTCCACCACCGAGAAGCCCTTATACATTTGGTAAACCCGCTGGACGACGAGATCCAGCTTCTCCTGAAACGTCAGGGGGCGATACTCTAAGAAAAAGATACGGTCAATGTCCTCACCTGTAATTTCGTATACGGGGGAACCCTCAGACGTTTTTGACGGTTTCGCTTCATCCAGCGCATAGTCTTCGATCATTTGCGCTAGACCGTCGGCGCCATACTGCTGCTTGTAAAGGTACAACAAGATATCGAAGCGGTCTTGGGCTGTTAACAGCTCCTGGCGATGAAAAGGCAAGATCCGGTCGATATTGTGTTCGTTGATTCCGTAATCTCCTGCCAACATGTCGCGGATAAACGACTTAATATATTGCTTGTCCTTCGGATCCCCATACGCGCAGCCACGAAGCGCTTGACGAAGCTCCGCACGCGCTTTCGCTTTACGGTTCCATGCTTCCTCGCTTAATCCCCAATCCAATCCGCTCGTACGGCTAAGTTCATGCAACCGTTCTTTGATGTAGGTTACAATAGCTGACCATTCGAAGCGATCCTGCCCAGTTGGACGCTCCACTCTCCCAGGTCCCGTCATGTTGGCCTTGCGCCACAAAAAGATCAGTACCGCCAGGACAAGAAGCGTGATGATTAACCCGTTCATCAGCCCATTCACTTTACGCCCCCCTTTCCTTCGGTGAAATGGATGCACTAGTAGTTCCTGCCGCCATTTCCATCAGCATGTCTCCGAGCTCGTAGTATCCTTTCAGTAGAAGCTCACGCTCTCCCCTCCGTTTCGACCAGATCGGAGTTTGGCGAAAATACGCTAAGATGTTCCGGGCATTCCAGGCATCCGAGAACCCGGTATGATACGGAATCCCGATCAGCCTTTGCACGCCGGAATAGCGCCGCTTCAGATTGTTTAGTCCCCAGCGGGACCGGGGATCAAAGGGCGAAATGACGAAAAGCAATTTTCTGTTCGGTTCGCCAAGATAAGAAGCAACATCCGCAAACCATTCATCCATGATTCCCAGTCGATGCGGCAACACAGCGACTAGAACATCTCCTTCGCGCTGCTCCTGCAGCATCTCGCTTAATCGCCGGTTTTGTGCCTGAAGGATCAGGCATCCGTACGATTGTTCGGCAATCGCCAATATTTCAGCGATGCCCTCGTTATCTAGTTCCTTCCTAGCCGAGTTCGCTAACCGCGTCCCGCACACTAGATCAAGGCGTCCGCGCAGCAGCGGAACGGTATAATCGCTCAAGTTGCTCGCCGTTAATCGTCCGCTTGACTGCAAACGCAGCAGCGCATCAAGACCATGCTCTGGGACAGCCCCCTCTCCGAAGGTATCGCTGTGCAAACGTACGGTTTGTCCGATCCCTTCCTCCAAGCCGCGTCCAGCTGGCCCTTCATTCAGCAGGAGCAGTCGCTGCGGAATTCGCAGCCCTAACGTAACGGCGGTAGACACAGCAGCTTCGGCGGCGCCGCCAAGACCGCCATCCCAAAACACAAAGCGGCTCATGCTTGTCTCCTTTCCGCTTGGCGCACAGCACGTTTAGCGACGGTGTGATCCCAGCCTGCCAGCTCACGAAGCAGTTGGCGAAGTGCCCTTTTGTAGGAACGGGAGAAGCTCCGGAGGCGCAACTGCTGCAAATGTTCGTTTTCCAAGTGAGCAGCCCAATTTGACTCGTCCCACGGGATACAGAGTGCTTCGGAGCGCCATTCCAGCGGGAGGTCTTCTAACAGGCCCAGAATATAATGGCTGTTCACCCCGCTGTCGACCGTGCGGATAAAGACCGGTCGAACAGTCAGCCCCCGCAGCTCCGGCCAAAGTTGAAACAAGCTGCGGAACCACTGCGCACTTACCTCGACCTCGTAACGGTCGAAAGTGGTGACCCATACAATTTCATTTGCGGACATCAACCGTTCAGGAGTGAGGCCATTAAGCGTGTCGATGTCCAGCAATTCGTAATCGTATGCTGCAGATGAGTCTTCATTGCTCGTCTTCATGGAGATCGTGCTCATAAAGCCCGACGTTCCAGTAGCGACATCAAAGCCGTAAAACTCCGTTAACGGAAGATATGAATCTCCATCCCCGATCGAATATCGGTACTTACTGTTCTCCGTGCCGTCCGTTAGCAATACTTTAGAGCCGGACGCAGCCAAAACGCTGCTTAAATAAAGTAACAGGTCACGTTTATCGCTCTTCCCTACGAACAACCATCTTTTCATGCCAATTCATTTCCTCCTCTCATTTCGCTGGATCGAGCTCAAACCGGTCACTGTCCCCAGATGTTCCATCCGAAACGATGTTGCCAGCGGGTTGATCAGCGCCCCGAACCTCTGTTTGCGAACGCGAAACGGTTGTCTGACTATGTGCAAATTCGCTGGCACGCTGTGGTGACATGACGGATAGATCCCGTTCCAAGCCGCTTCGGGCCATATTGCTGAGATTCAGCGCCTGTTCCGCTTTCTGCACGATATTCGGATCTTTGCGAATCAGCTCCATAACGCCTTCGTTCACTGGATATGTCGGGACCGGCTTGCTCTGCAAATTTGGCTCGACATAAGCGAGTGCGTATATCGAGGCCTTATGTAAATAAGCGTCTACAATCGCGCTGGATAACGAGAGAATTTCCGCTTCATCCAGCGTCACCGTGATCGTATCGGAACTGAGGTTCGCTACTCTCTTCTTGGACAGCAAAATATAATCGTGGCCCGTCGGGAATTGAATGCGAATATCAATGACATCGTTCACCTTCAAAACTTGCGGAAGCTGAACAAACGCCATTTCCCGCCAGCGTAAATCGTCCGGGACCGGGGCCTCTTCATAGACGAGTGCCTCCGTCAGTGGTGTCATCGAACGCAACGCTATCTTGGCGTACTTCCCTGCAATGGCTTCCTGCGATTTAAAGAGGTCCACTGGCACGCTATTTGCAGGAAGCTCCACCCGTTTTAAGTCGCTTGCCGCAATGCGGTTGCCGGCAGGAATATCCCGTGCAGGTACCCATCCCTGAACTGTCCGCTGCTGTGCCTGATCACGTAAGCTGGCCAACTGGGCTTCATAATCCTGAATAAGGGCTTTCCTCTCAGCATGAACATGTCTTTCCCGCACGAAGGTATACCCCGTAAACAGCGCGCCTGCCGTAACAACACCAACCAATCCGGATAACAGCATTTGCTTCGTTTTTTGCCTTAATCTGGGCATTAGTCTAAAGCACTCCCTTTCTATGGTTTAGCTTTCATTCGCAGTCTGAGTCCTGGCCGTTTGCTCTTCATGAGCAGATGCTCGCAAACCTCCTGCAGAGCAGCCGAAATCGACGGCCCGGGATCAAACGGATTAGGATCCGCAGGAAGGGCATACACGCTCTTAAAGTGAAGTTCCCTGCGAATCCGCCGCAAGCTGGCGGCCGAAGCGAACGGCACACAGATCCTCCAAGATACAGGGATCTGACCTTTGACGTTGAAGGCTTCGACGAAGCGTTCGAGCTCCCCGTACCTCCATTCCGCGCCAGCACCAACGACGATGGACAAGTCTGCGCGGCGGAATTCCTCCAGTAGCTCCTTGCTGCGGGCCGTCCCCAGGTCACAGATGATGCATCCGAAACCTTCCGACAGCATGGAGAGATAGTCGGCACGGGAGGTCAGCTTGGCATAAACCACTTGACCAATGTGAAACCGCCCTCGCTTGTTCAGATCAACTGCGTATTCATCCCCTTCCAGAAGTTGAGCTAACCGAACAAAGGCTGATGATTTAGGATCCATCTCCACGACCGCAACCCTCTTCATGCTGCGCGCCAGCGTGTGGGCGAGTGCAATGGCGGTATGGGTTGCACCGGCCCCGGCTGAGGCAGCGATGACACTGACCAATGCCGGGCGACCGTTGTACGCTACGACTTCAGCCATTCGGGCATTCGAACCTGAATTCGCCGAAGTCGCATCTGATAACCCCCGCAACAATAAGGCCAAGGCCTCACTTACCGCCTCAGCCGAGGCAAACCGGTCCTCCGGGCGAACCTGCAACAGTTTGGACACGATAGGACGCAGCCGTTCGCAGCCATGTTCCCGTAATGCCGCCGCCGCATCGGATGTCCACACCGTATGTCTGCCCCCCGTTCCCATATAAAGTAGAACTGCCCCCAAAGAATACAGATCGGTACGCGCGTCGCTTTGGCGATCACCATATTGCTCCGGCGCCGCGAAGCCAACCGTTCCAAGCTGCACCGTATCTTCCGTTTTCCCAGCCGAATAGGTTCTAGCGATGCCAAAATCTACAAACCGCAGCTCGCCTTTGTCGTCAACCAGCAGATTGGCCGGCTTGACGTCGCGGTGGATCACTGGAGGCTCATGCCGATGTAGATAACGCAGCCCTTCCGCGATCTGCAGACCAAATCGGATAATCAACTCCAGCGGCAGCCGCCCTTCTCTTGCGCGAATAAATTGATCTAAAGGTACGCCCTGGATATAGTCCATCACGATATAGGAATGTCCGTCCCGGTCGGGGTCGATAAAGTCAACAATGCGCGGCAGCCGATGATGATTTAGCGTTATCAGCAGCTTGACCTCCTTAGCGACGGACACCGATGCTCCTGGTACGTTCAAGCATTCTTTGACCGCCCAAGTCTTTCCCGGTAGCTTGATGTCCTCTGCGAGATACACCCGGCTCATGCCCCCCTGACCAATCAGTTGTTCGATCCGGTAACGTCCGGCCAGTAAGTCGCCAGGAACGAGTTTGGAAACGAACCTCGCCATAACTCCTCCTTTCCTGAACGCAAAAAAAGGAAAGCCTCCTCTCCATCATTTCCCGGCCATGCGGCCGATAAAAAATGACTGGGGATGCTTTCCCTAATCGCGTTCAATGTATAATTTTGGAATTAGTATAGAACGGCTGGCGACAAATGTAAAGCTTTTTTTAAAACCATTAATTTATGCCATTAATATTTAATCATATACAGCGTGATTTCATCCCGGTTATGAAACAACTGCTTTGCTCTTTGCACTTGCAGCCGGGCCTCCTCAAACTGAGTGATAACCTCCTGAATCAATGCCATCGGTTTCTTCGTCAGCAGCTTCACCGTCACGATGGCAGTTCCCCCCGGAACTAACGCGTATAGCAGCTCGGTCACGAGCTTGGCCGTCAATTTCGGACTCCAGCTCATGTCGCAAACCAACAGATCAAATTGATTTTCCTTAAATTTCACCCGGTTCGCATTGCGCTGCAAAAATGTCAGCTTAGGCGAAGATAACAATGACGGATGCAGCTTCGCCGTATCCACCGCCGTGACGTTCAAACCGCGTTCCAGCAGGAACGAAGTCCAGCCCCCGGGTGCCGCGCCGATATCCAGCGCTTCGTGGAACGATTCAAACGGGATTCCAAACGTAGCTTCAGCTTCCAGCAACTTGAACTTCGCCCGCGAGATCTGTCCCTCCTCCTTCCGGAAGCGGATCGCACCGCCGTTCCAGTCGGAGAGGTTATCCTGCGGATGCGCGACACCGGCAAAAATCCGATCCTGCCCCGCAAACACCGAGATGATCCAATCGGCATCCCGCACCACGAATTCCCCAACAGACACGTCTTGCAGTAATTCCTGCAGACGGTCCTTCAGCTCCGGCGCGGTTCCCGGCCATAGCCCGCCGTCCGATTTGCGTGCTTGCACGGCAATTTTCGCACCCGGAAGCCGGAAATCCGCCATCAAATACTTGCGCAGCGGTTCCAGCCATTGCTCTGGATTCACCTCTTCCGATTCCCCCGGACACCATTCCCAATCAACCAGAAATACATGCCGCAAAAAAATCGGCGGATCCTGACGTAGCCTCTGCTGCACGTCCTCCGGCATCGACTGCAGCGAAGCGGCAAAAACTTCGCCGGGAACCAGCATCGTGCTCTTTACGCTGCCAAATATGCGGCGCAGCTCCTCCTGGGCATACGGAGCAAAGCCGTGATTCGCCGTGCATATCCATTTCGATTGCGGCGGCACCTTGCAATTTCGGGCGATTTCCTCCAACCGTTCGAACGGAATTGGCCCATTATGCAGCTTCACATGCTCCGGCAAGCCTTGATAGAGGATTTCGTACATGCTCTTTTTTCCGGACATGCTGGAGGTATGAAGATAAATTTCACGGGGAAAAAGCCCTTCCCGCACCATAGCAGCCGCTAATTCCGTACCGTTAGGTTCATCCGGCCCCATATCGTAATCCAGCGATAAGATGTCTACCTCCGTCAAGCGAAGCAGCTCCAGACACTCCTCGACGGTGCGCGCTAATGTAAATCCCTGCGGACATCGGCGAAAATCGTCCATATATACATGAATCAATAGTGTTCTTCCTTTCCCGCGGTATTTCACTCCAAGCGGAGTCCGGTTATCTCTAGGCCTCCGCCCACCGTCTCACTCGCTCCATATCCTCTCTGTAGGTCCCGTCTTCCCCGGTTTCGCTCTCAAAGATAAGCGGGGTTCTCCGAATCGCGTCGATCTGCAGCAGCCAGCGAAAGCCGGCTTCGCCGATATGGCCCTGGCCCACACGGGCGTGACGGTCCTTTCGCGATAATACCGGGTATTTTGAATCGTTGAGGTGAACGGCGCAGAGACCGTCCCAGAACTTTAGCTCCTTGGCTTTGGCCGCAAAGCTCTCATCCCCTTCACCCCGCCACATCCCCGCCCCAAAAGCGTGGCAGGTGTCGAGGCAAAAGCCGATGCGCTCCGAATCCCGGCACAATTTGCGGATTTGGACCAATTCCTCGATCGTCATCCCCATGTCGCCGTGATCACCGGCCTGGTTCTCAATTAACAGCTTCGCCGAACCCTGCCAGCCGGATAGCACATCATTAATACATTGTATAATATTTTGGTATCCTTGTAAGGGGTTTCCTGCCTTAAATGTGCCAAAATGTACCACAATCCCAATCGACCCGCACGCTTCAGCGATTTCCAGATCATTTCGCAACGACTGTACGACTCGACTGTACGCCTCGCCGTCGGCGTCCTTGCTGATCGCGAGATTGCTGGGATAAGGGGTATGCGCGATGGACACCAGTCCGTGTTTTTGGCATAGTGTTCGGCATTGTTCCGCGTCCCGCGGATCAAAGCTTTTGACCGCAAGGCTCCGCGGATTTTTGGGAAAATACTGAAAAGCGCCGGCCCCCATCTGCAGCGCGGCTTTGGCAGCCCCAAGGTAACCGCTTCGTATGCTAATGTGTCCCCCAACCTTCACCTTATCGGTCATGCTGACAGCCCGGGCTGTAAAACACTTTGCGCCCGTTCATTTCCGCTTTGACGATGGTATCTCCGCAGCGTGGACAGGTCTCTCCCTCCCGGTCGTACACCCTGCAGATTTCGTTCGCCCCCCCGGTCAGCTGATCGTCCCGGGTTAACGGCATCTCCATATAACCGCCAGCCTCCGTTGCCTCGATAAGCACATCCCGAACCGCTTGATACAATCGTGAAAAATCTTCATCGCTGAAATTTTGCAGCTTGGCCATCGGCAACAGCTCGGCTGCGAACGCAATTTCATCCGCGTAACAGTTGCCAATGCCGGCAATGACGTCCTGATTGACAAGGGTCGTCTTAAGACTCCCCCGCCGCTTGCGCAGCAGGGCGGTAAACCGTTCTTCGTTCATCCGCCGGTCTAGCAGCTCCGGCCCCAGATGCGAAAGCAGCTCCTCTGCCTCCTTGGCGCTGTGCAAGTGTAAATGACCAAGACGCAGCCCGATGAAGTACAGGACAAGCTTCTCACCAAAGGTGATTTCCACCTGAGTGCTCCGCTCCGGACGGTCCTCCTTGGAGCCAAGGTACAGCAATCCGCCAAGCATTAAGTGGAGCAACAATCTTCGTCCATTATCCAGATGGAACAACAGGTTCTTGCCTCGACGCTCAATGAAGATGACCTGTCTTCCCATCAGTTCTCGTGCAAAGTCTGCAGCCGGCAAATTCACGGATTTCTCCCGGCCGACGTTCACTCCCGTAATTGGGAGGTCCAAAATATGCTGAGACAGCTGTATTCGATAATTTTCCATCTCCGGCAATTCCGGCATGGTACATCTTTCCCTTCATCCGTATAAGTTCGTTCATTAGTTCATCTCATAAAATAAAACTTGGTCATCCGCTATTTCCGCAAATTCGTTCACGGACTTCCGCAAGATCGCGGCACACCACATCCGCCTCTACACCGGAGGACTTCACGTAATCTGGCAGGTTATCAGCCGTGGTGACGCCGGTTAAGGTCAGAATGGTACCGCAGCCGGCATGCTTCCCTGCAGCGATGTCGGTATTGAGGTTGTCCCCGATCACCGCTACTTCCGAAGCCTCCAAGCCCAGCCGCGCGATGGCAAAATCCATGAGCGGTGCAGCCGGTTTGCCAATCACCGTCGGCTTTACGCCCGATGCAGCTTGAATCGCTGCAGAAATCGTTCCCGCTCCGGGCATTAAGCCCTCTTGAGAGGGCAGCAGCAAGTCCGGATTGGTTAGGATATAACGTGCCCCGTCCCGAATCCAGCGGGCAGCCCGGGTTAACGTTTCGTATGTAAATTGGCGGTCGATGCCTTGCACCACCACGTCCGGATGTTCCAGAACTAACTGCAATCCGGCTTCCTCCAACGCCTTTGTAAGACCCGCCTCACCGATGGCTGCGACTTTACAGCCAGGCTGTTCTTCGGCAATATACTTGGCTGCAGCCACGGCCGATGTACAGACCTCTTCCGCCTGGGCCGATATGCCCATCGCTTCCAAATGCGCGGCGACCTCATCCGGTGTCCGCGAAGAATTGTTCGTCACGAACAGAAAAGGGATTCGCTGCGCGCGTAAGGCGGAGATCAGCTCGTCCGCACCGGGAATCATTTGGGGCCCATGATATAACGTGCCGTCTAAATCAATGAGATAGGCCTTCCAACCCTTTGGCAAAATCCTCATCCTTTCGATACGACCGTGTCTCTATTTATTGTACCTAGGAACCCCGGGGCAGGCAAATTTTCCCGTTCTAGAACTGGGGGAAATGTCAATTCAGAGTTTGACCCCGCCGTTTGGCGTCGAACGATCGCGAACAGTGACAAAAACCGGACTTGTTCCCCTTGGCAAACTTTGAAATGCCCTGTCAGTTCCTGCGCTTTCCCGGAAAATAATTATTTCCGCCCGCAGCGCCGTGCCACCGGATATAGGACATGCTCCCGGGCTAGGTGCGAGTCAGGGAAGACGGAACATGCCTCTTCTTCTAATCGCTGCAGCTGATCGTCTGATTTATAACGCGAGCTAAAATGGGTCAGCAGAAGCTGCTGCACACCGGCTTCCTTGGCGGCTGCTGCCGCTTGCTTTGCCGTGCTGTGGTGATAGTCATGAGCCGTCTTCGCCAATTCATGCAAAAAAGTCGCCTCATGCACCAGCATATCGGCGTTTTGAGCCAAGGTTAACACGGACTCACACGGACGCGTATCGCCGAGTATGGTGACAATCCGGCCGGCTTTGGGCATTCCCAGCACATCCTTCGCATGAACCGTCTCGCCATTTGGTGCAACCACGCTTTCACCGCGTTTGAGCTTGCCGTACAGCGGGCCTGGACGAATGCCGCAGCGCTCCAGCACAGCGGAGTCTAGCTTCCCCGGCAGATCTTTTTCGATCACCCGATACCCGTAACTGTCAATCCGGTGCTCCAGCAGCGCCGCTTCAACCCGAAACGAATCGTCCTCGAAGAGGACTCCGCCCTGGTGCTCCACAAGCTCGAGCTTATAGTTAATCCGCGATTCGCTGAGCGACAGCGCCGTTTCTACGAATTTTTTCAGTCCTTTGGGACCGTAAATGACCAAGGGGGTATCCCCGCCCTGATAAGCACGGCTCGAAATGAGCCCGGGCAGGCCAAACAAATGATCACCATGCAGATGGGTGATAAAAATATATTCCAACTTGCTTAATTTCAGCGGCGAACGCAGGATCTGATGCTGGGTGCCTTCACCGCAATCGAACAGCCAGAGCGAACGGCGCTCCTCCAGCAGACGCAACGCCACTGAAGTCACGTTCCGCTCCAAGGACGGTACCCCTGCATTTGTCCCTAAAAAGTAAAGTTCCATGCCATTTCGTCCTTTACGCTAGAATGGTTCATCGATTCATATACAGATTGCCAAAACCCTCCGAAGTTCGGAGGGTTTTGCAAAGGGTTGTTTACGGGCTTAAATCCCGGCTTTGTCCACATTGAAATATTGCGCTTCAGGGTGTGCAAAGACCATCGCCGAGACGGATGCCTCCGGTTCCATCATGAAGCCCTCCGTCAACGTGACGCCAATGTCTTCCGGATGCATTAAGTCAAACAGCAGCTGCTGGTCTTCGAGGTCCGGGCAGGCCGGATAACCAAACGAGACGCGAATCCCTTGATAACGCGCTCCATGCCGCTGTTTCATCGTCATATTCGCCGGATCTGGGAAGCCCCACGTATCCCGCATAATATGGTGAACCCGCTCCGCCAGCGCTTCAGCCAGCTCCAACGCTACCGCCTGCAGCACGTGGGAGCGCAGATACTCGCCTTCATTCTTCCACTTCTCAGACAATTCACGAACGCCTTGTCCCGCCGTTACAACCAGGAAACCAACGTAATCCATTTGCCCGCTGTCCACGGACTTCAGGAAATCCGCCAAGCACAGGTAAGGCTCGACCTTCTGTCGAGGGAAGCTAAACCGCTTGATCACCTTGCCAGGTTCAGCCGGATCGTAGATCAGAATATCGTTACCGGACGATTGCGCCGGGAAGAAGCGATACATCGCCTGCGTGCGAATGATGCCGTCCGTGACCGCTTCGAGCAGGATTTGATCCACCGTCTCCTTCAGTTGAACTGCCTTTGCCTCACCTGCCGCCAGCTGCTGCTCCACCGAACCGCGGAGTCCAAGGTGATGACCTAACAGCATCTGCATGTTGATATAAGGCGTAATGTGACCAATCGGATAATCGCGCAGTACGTGACGTTCCAGATCTGGCGGAATAAATACCGGCGCATCGGTGGAAATCTTGGAACGCTCCACGCGCGTAAGCTCCGGCAGCGGCTCTGCAACGGCTACAACGCGATCCGCTTCTTTCTCCGCATCCACTTCAAGGCGCATCTGCTCCCGTGCGACCGGATCCATCAGCTTATTGGCCAAATCGAGGCCGTCCATCGCATCTTTGGCGTACAGGACCAAGCCGTCGTACTCCGGCCGGATCCGCGTCTTGGTAAACTTGCGGGTGAGTGCCGCGCCGCCCACAAGGATCGGGACATCGATGCCTGCATTCCGCAAATCCTGCGCCGTCGTGACCATTTGCTGAGCCGATTTCACCAGCAGGCCGGAGAGTCCAATCGCATCTGCTTTCTCTTCCCGATACGCCTCGATAATGCGTTCCGGTGGTACTTTTATACCCAAATTCACAATTTGGTAACCGTTATTAGACAGAATGATCTCAACTAGGTTTTTGCCGATATCATGGACGTCGCCCTTTACCGTCGCCAGCAAAATTTTCCCCTTCACGCTGGTTTCGTTCTTCTCCATAAACGGTTCCAGGTACGCAACCGATGCCTTCATCACTTCGGCACTTTGCAACACCTCGGCAACGATCAGCTCATTGTTATTAAATAATCGGCCCACTTCTTCCATTCCTGCCATTAGCGGACCATTAATAATTTCGAGCGCAGTATATTTTTTGAGCGCCTCGTCAAGGTCAGGAATTAATCCTTCCTTGGTACCTTCCACAACATAGGAAGCCAAACGTTCCTCCAACGTGAGCTGAGTGGTTGTCTCGGCCTTCTCCACCTTCTTGTTCCGGAAAGCAGCTACAAAGGCAGCCAGCGTTTCATCATTAGTATTATAGATCAATTCTTCCGCCAGACGGCGCTCCTCTTCCGGAATTTTGGCGTAGCGCTCCAGCTTCTCCGTATTGACGATCGCGTAATCCAGTCCTGCTTTGGTGCATTCATACAGGAAAACGGAGTTCAAAACCTCGCGGCCGGCTTCCGGCAAACCAAACGATACGTTACTGATGCCCAGCACGGTATGAACCTTCGGCAACGCTTCTTTGATCAGGCGGATCCCTTCGATCGTTTCCTTGGCCGATCCAATGTACTGCTCATCCCCTGTACCCACGGGGAACACGAGCGGATCGAAGATGATATCTTCCGGTTGAAGACCATATTTGTGCACGAGCAGATCATAGGAGCGTTTGGCAACCTCAAGCTTATCCTCCCGTGTGATCGCTTGCCCGCGTTCATCAATCGTACCAACGACCACCGCCGCCCCGTATTTATGAATTAACGGCGTGACGCGCTCGAACTTCTCTTCGCCATCCTCTAAGTTAATCGAGTTAATAATTGATTTGCCCTGGCAGTATTGGAGAGCAATATCCAGCACCTTCGGATCAGTGGTGTCGATCATGAGCGGGACTTTCACTTTTTTGACGACCAATTCCAGGAACTTCTTGATATCCTCCGCTTCATCCCGATCCGGGTCCTGTACGCACACATCAACTACCTGTGCCCCGTTCTTCACTTGCGCCCGGGCGATTTCCGAAGCTTCTTCGTATTTGCCCTCCACGATCAGCCGTTTAAATTTGCGCGAACCCAGAACGTTTGTTCGTTCTCCAACCAGATAAGGCCGATTGGCCGATTCGATATAGACCGGCTCAATGCCGGAAAGTGCCGGCAAATGGCTGCCTGTCAGCTCGCGTGGTCGGTAATCCTTCAGCGTGTTCGCTAACGCTGCGATATGGGCAGGCGTCGTTCCACAGCAACCTCCGGCAATATTCAACCAGCCCTGCTCGGCAAAAGCGGACATCTTCTGCGCGAGCGAATCCGGGGACTCATGGTAGATGCCATTTTCGTCTGGCAAACCGGCATTAGGGTGACAGCTGACCGCCGCTTTGGCTAGTCCGGATAAAGTGCGGATATGGTCGCGCATGAACTCCGGACCCGTTGCGCAGTTGAGTCCAATGGAGATGGGATTCAAATGCTCCAACGAAATGTAGAAGGCTTCGATATTTTGCCCCGCCAGCGTCGTCCCCATCGGCTCAATGGTGCCGGAGATCATCAGCGGCAACGTTATTCCGGTTTCAGCAAAAGCCTGTTTGATTCCGATACTCCCTGCTTTCACGTTCAGCGTATCCTGTGAAGTTTCCAGCATCAGCGCATCAACGCCGGCTTCGATTAATGCCGCTGCTTGCTCTGCATAGCTGGCCGTCAACTCGTCGAACGTCACGCCGCCGGTAACGGACAATGTCTTGGTCGTTGGTCCCAAGATGCCCACCACGTAGCGCGGATGATCCGGGGTACTGTATTTTTCCGCGGCTTCAATCGCCAGCTTGGCCGCAGCCATATTGATTTCACGTGCCTTATGCGGAATATCGTATTCAGCCAGCACGACGGATGTCGCGCCGAACGTATTCGTTTCGATCAAATCAGCACCTGCTGCGAGATACTTCTCGTGGATGCCACGGATCACATCCGGACGGGTGAGCACGAGCATTTCGTTACAGCCGTCCAGCTCTTCACCGCCGAAGTCGGCTGGAGTCAGGTTCTCCTGCTGAATCATGGTGCCCATGGCGCCATCGAGGATCAATATTCGTTCTTTCATTCTTTCGAGCAGGCTTGGTTTACTCATGTTCATGTCCCTCCCGTAAAACGTTAGAATATAGTTTAACAGAATAAAGCGTTGAAGAAAAGAGAGTTCCGCGAAAACTCCCAAGCTCTGTACCCAATTTAAGATATTGTTCTCCCATCGGTCATCCCCGAATTAAAATCCGAACAACCTAGAAATCCTTATCTTTAAAAGTTCGGAAATTCGCCTCATTAGGAGGACATAATAATGAAAAAGCCGCCTTCTCCAAAAGGAGAACAGCAGCTTCCTTACAGATGACCACCGATTCAGTTGTCAGCTTATTCCACCGTGAATTGCTTCGAAGGCATGGAGTGCTGATCGCGAGCCGTCACATGGGAAATCACTTCATAAGTCCCGGGCTCCTTGAATGTATGCTCCAGCACATAGGTTCCGTTACCGGCACTCTTCACTTTGACCTGATTGTGCTTCGCGTTATCGTCCGCCGTATTCCAAAATTCGAACATGACTTCCTTCGCATCGTCCACGTTCTCGCCGTGGTGGGTCACTTTGGCCGTAAACGTTACCGGTTCACCAGCTTTGGCTGCGGATGGCGTTACGTCAAGCTCGACTTGAATCGGCTCCAGTGACGTATCCACCGCTGAAGCAGACGGCGATTCACTGCGGCCGCATCCCGCGACAACAATGAACGCAAGCACGATGGCTACAAGCAGCCCGGTTTTTCCCTTGATTCGCATTCAGATTCCCTCCTTCCACCGCCTAAGAATGCCTCACTGCTTGTTTGCTTCAATCCAAACTCGCGTTATGCCAATTTCTCTAAAAGGCCATGGAGTTCGGACAAATGTTTGATCTCATAATCCGGTAGGATATCGCCGGTAAGCGCTTTGCCGTCCCGATTAATCCAAACGGCCGTCATCCCCACGCTAAGCGAACCTTTGATATCCGTCGTCAGCTTATCGCCGACCATGATCGCTTCATTCGATTGAATCCCTAACCGTTCCAGAGCATGCCGGAAAATGGACGGGTCCGGTTTCCCCTTGCCGAAATTTCCGGAGATCACAATCTCATCAAAATAAGGCGCCAGCTCAGGCACTCCGTCCAGCTTCTCCTGCTGCAATGCCGGACAGCCGTTCGTGAGCAATAGCAGCTTCACCTTGCCTTGCAATTCCTTCAGCACTTGAAAGGTCTCCTCATACACATGAGGCCGGGCACGCCGTTCGCGTCCAAACTGTTCCGCCAATTCGCCGGCCAGCTCCTCGTCATCAACGCCAAGCGCAAGCAGACCGCGCCGCCAGGATTCCTTGCGATAGGTTGGAGCTAACTGCTCCAGCTGACGGAATTCCGGTTGTTCTCCGGCAGAGAACGTCGCCCATAACCCCTCAAACGGATTGATTCCAATCATCGTCGTGAAAGGATACGTTTCGTAGGATTCATACAGCCCCCGCGCTTCCCGGCGTACGGCTTCTTCCAATTGCTCGGGGTTTAATCCATTAATCTTAGACGCAGCGCTTTCACACGTTGCAGCAAAGGCTTCTTTTACGCTCCGTTCATCCCAGAGCAGCGTGTCATCCAGGTCAAAACATACCGCCTTGATCGTCATTCGTCCCAACCCTCTCCATTCATATCGCAAGTGTATTGTAAAAGGATTATTCCTTCTCCAGCTTCACATGATGGGTGTCAGCATACAACTGCAGGCGCGCAGCCATCGCTTCCGTATCAAAACGGTTGCGGGTGCGGTAGAACACCCACTTCGGTTCCCGCGTCTTCGGTTCAATGACGATTTTGTTCCGGCTCACCTTGATCTTACTGATGTTACCGGCATCCAGCATCCGGTCGCGGTTAAACTTCGAAGTGTACAGCCAGCTCTTGTTCACGCGCAAATATGGCTTACGCAGGAAGATCACCAGGGCCAGTACGAAATACAAAAAGATCGTCGCCCAGAACAATACCGAGTTCACTTCCTCTGTATTACCGATCAACCCGACGATGGCATACAGCAGAGCTAACAGAACCAAGGCGGTAGGCAAAATGAAATTCCGCCCTTTAAATACGTCGCCTTCCCCATTTGCTCCAAGCGAAGTACGAGGGTTCCGCGTCCCTTGTCCGACATTGGGACCTTTGCCTTTCTTATACATTCTTCGTTGATTGCGTTCTACTTTTCGGTCAAACGACCCCATACCTGTTCCTCCCTATTTATCTACAATCTCGATTGACTCGAGCTGTTGCCGAAAATTTCTGCGAACGTTTTGCAGATACGTTTCCCGAAGCTGGGCTCTTTCCAAGATCTCATCTTGCGATAATCCTTCTTGTTTCGCTTTGCGAGCCAGCTCGTTAATCCGCTTAACCAAAGCATCAATATCCATAATTCCACCTGCTTCTTTATATACTATGCTTCCCATGATGTCTCACAGGGCATTAATTCTTACTTTGACATGAGAAAAAGAGCTTGTCAAGGCGCGGCAACCCCTGCCGGAATACCTTGGAACAAGCTCTGTTCGAATGAATCGGTAAACCTCTGATCATGATCTTTGTAAGCATCAATTATCTGCTCGGCAACATCAACGTATCCCCGGCTTGAATCTCGCTGCTGCTCAGCCCGTTCGTCCGGATCAGCTTCTGAACATAGACCCTTGTGTCCAGGCCCTGCGGCTTATGTGCCACGGCAATTTCCCATAACGTATCCCCTGGCATAACCACGACATATTCCGGCCGATTTGCTCCCTCAGAGCTATCCGAAGAAGCAGCAAAGGCTTGTACCATTCCAGTACATGTGATGCTGAAGATGATTAAAAGCAGGGCCATTTTGGACAATCTACTCTTAAGGAAGACGTTCATATGTAAACTTCTCTTCACAGGGCGACGAAAAGAAGGTTGTTCATAGATGCTTTGATAAGAACTATATCTCAACATTTCACCATCACTCCAAACAAGTGTTCTGTGTTAATGTAATCAATATAACACGAACACTTGTTTGATTCAATAGTTTTTTCGAACAGTTGTTCCTGTTTTTTTCGGAAATAGTTCTCGTCTCCCAAACTATTTAGAACTAATGTTTGTACGAACGGCAGTTCTATGTTATAATTTTTCCAAACGTTACTAAATGGGGTTGATCCGTAAATGTCTAAGGTATCGAGCCGGCAACAGGCCATTCTTGAGTTTATTCGCAACGAAGTACGCGCTAAGGGATATCCTCCTTCGGTCCGAGAGATCGGTGAAGCCGTCGGATTGGCTTCCAGTTCCACCGTTCACGGCCATTTGGACCGTCTGGAGAAGAAAGGCTTCATCCGCCGCGACCCGACGAAACCGCGCGCCATTGAATTGCTGGGTCAAGAGGAATCGGAGAATTACAATTTGTTTGCGCACAGCGTGACCCGCGTTCCTATTGTTGGGAAGGTCACCGCAGGCGTGCCGATCACAGCGACAGAGAATATTGAAGATTATTTTCCGCTGCCAGAGCACTATGCAGCTGATGGTGACATCTTTATGCTTTCCGTGGTTGGCGACAGCATGATCGAAGCTGGAATACATAACGGGGATTATGTGATTGTCCGCCAACAGCAGACGGCGAACAACGGTGATATCGTTGTGGCCATGACGGAGGATGACGAGGCAACGGTCAAGACGTTCTATAAAGAAAGTGACCATATTCGCCTGCAGCCGGAGAATTCGACGATGGAACCGCTTCGTTTGAAACATGTAACCATCTTGGGCAAGGTCATCGGCTTGTTCCGCGACCTGCACTAATCCGAACTCTTCCTTAATAGAAGGCGAAACGAAGATACGAAATCCGAGCAGGACGAAGCGATGGGGTGACATCGGCTTCGTCCTCGTTTACTTTTAGAGAACTTGATGACTTCCCCCTCCTATTCCCATTCGAGATTCAGGAAGCTCACGGGATGGTAGCCGTTTTTGTCTCGGCGACCGCGTGTGCCCCAGCCTAGCCCCGAACGCTCCGTGATCCACCATTGCTTTAACCGATAGCGCCGACGTTGGTATCTTTTTAATTCGGTTACTGTCATCTACATTAACCTCCTTATTTATACCTATAAGTTGTCCCAATTCAGGATAAATCATGGCATGGTTTCGAAATCCAAAAACTGTTATTCATTCATCATCCGTTTCAATAAAAAAAAGCCAGCACCCCGCTTGAATTGCCGGGTGCTGGCTTGGCTTGTTAACACCGATTAATACAACGTTATATATTGATCGCGTTCCCATTGATGAACTTGGGTCCGGAAGATATCCCATTCGATCTCTTTCAGTTCATAGAAGTGAGTCAGCGCATGATCTCCGAGCGCTTCGCTGATAATTTCGCTGCGGAGCAATTCGCCGAGCGCTTCTTTCAAGTCGGCTGGCAGACTTGGGATGCCTTCTTCCACCCGCTCTTCTTCAGACATCACATAGATGTTGCGGTCAACCGGATCAACCAGCGGCAGCTCTTTCTTAATTCCATCCAGTCCGGCTTTCAACATAACGGCCAGAGCCAAGTATGGGTTAGCAGCCGGGTCCGGGTTACGCACTTCGATCCGGGTGCTGAGACCGCGGGAAGCCGGAATCCGAATCATCGGACTGCGGTTACTCGAGGACCAAGCCACATAACAAGGGGCTTCATACCCAGGCACGAGACGTTTATAAGAGTTCACGGTCGGGTTCGTGATCGCGGCGAATGCGCGGGCATGCTTCAGAATGCCGGCCATATAATGACGTGCTTCTTTGCTCAAGCCCAACTCATCGTTTTCGTCATAAAATGCATTGACATTGCCTTTGAACAGCGATTGGTGACAGTGCATCCCGGAGCCATTCACGCCATACAGCGGCTTCGGCATAAACGTTGCATGCAGTCCATGCTGGCGGGCAATCGTCTTAACGACCAGCTTAAAGGTTTGGATTTGGTCTGCAGCTTTGATCGCATCAGCATATTTGAAGTCGATTTCATGCTGACCTGGTGCCACTTCGTGGTGAGAAGCTTCGATTTCAAAGCCCATTTCCTCCAGGGTCAATACGATTTCGCGGCGGCAGTTCTCGCCCAAATCCGTAGGAGCCAAGTCGAAGTATCCGCCTTGGTCATTCAACTCGGTTGTAGGGTTGCCTTTATCATCGGTTTTGAACAGGAAGAATTCCGGTTCCGGACCAACGTTCATTGCGGTGTAACCCATTTCCTCAGCTTCCTTGAGCGCACGTTTCAGAATCGCGCGTGGGTCGCCGGCAAACGGAGTTCCGTCAGGCATATATACATCGCAAATCAAACGTGCAACGCGATCCTCGGTCACCCAAGGGAAGATTACCCAAGTGTCCAGATCCGGGTAAAGATACATATCCGATTCCTCGATACGGACATACCCTTCAATGGAAGAACCGTCAAACATCATTTTGTTATCCAGCGCTTTTTCCAATTGGCTGACCGGGATTTCCACATTCTTGATCGTTCCCAGCAAATCCGTGAACTGCAAACGGATAAAACGTACGTTTTCTTCCTTAGCGATACGTAAAATATCCTCTTTGGTGTATTGCGTGTTACTCACCCTAACCTCTCCCAACGTTTAGATTATTTTTTGAAAAACCGAGACAACTCGCCTTGGAGCAAAGAAACTTGTCCCGGTTTGCTCCCTGACACCAGCTGTTGCTTCAACATCCGGTAGATTTGGGAATCCGTCATTTCCTTTCTCTTCTCCTCCGTGTCCTTCGTGATGACTGTCGCATCCTGGGACTCCCGAGACATCGGATTCATGACCTGCTTGATCCCCGCGATATTGACACCTTTATCGATGAGACTCTTGATTTCCAGTAACCGCTCGACGTCATTCAAGGAAAACATCCGCTGATTTCCCGAGGTACGTGCGGGTACAATCAATTCATGCTGCTCGTAATATCTTATTTGTCTTGCCGTTAAATCCGTAAGTTTCATGACGATACCAATAGGAAACAAGGCCATATTTCTGCGAATTTCCTCGCTCATCGCTATCAACCTTCCAGTTAGAATATCATGACCTTATCATATGTTAGTTATCCTAACATGTCAATAGATATGTTAGGATAACTTACAACAAGTTGCGGTCTTTCATCGTCTGAAGTGCGGTGAGTAGGCCAAATTTAACATGAGAATACGTCAAACCGCCTTGCATATACGCAATATATGGCGCACGAATCGGAGCATCGGCAGACAATTCCAGGCTCCCGCCCTGAATAAACGTCCCGGCTGCCATAATCACCGGGTGATCATAGCCTGGCATATCCCAAGGCTCGGGCACGACATGGCCGTCCACTGCGGCTGCCCGCTGAATCCCCTGGACAAACGCAATTAATTGTTCCGGGGCGTCAAAGGCAATCGCCTGGATCAGATCGGTACGCCGATCCTGCCAAGCCGGCCGGCTTCGGAATCCTGCCCGCTCAAACAATGCCGCAGCCAGGATGGAGCCTTTAATGGCTTGTCCTACGATGGTTGGAGCCAAAAATAAGCCTTGATAAATGCCTCGCGTCGTTCCCAGCATCGCCCCTACCTCACCGCCAATGCCCGGTGCAGTCAATCGGTTGGATGCGAGTTTGACCAGGTCCTGCTTTCCGCAAATATATCCTCCAGTTTCCGCCAAGCCGCCACCCGGATTTTTAATCAGCGAGCCAGCAATCAAATCGGCTCCAACCTCCGTTGGTTCTTGTTCCTCGGTAAATTCACCATAGCAGTTATCCACGAAGACAATCAGATCCGGCTTGATCTCTTTCACTCGGTGAACCATCTCACCGATCTGTTCAACGGAAAAAGAATCCCTCCAGTCGTAGCCGCGCGAGCGCTGAATCCCAATGACTTTGGTCTTATCGGTGATCTTGGTCTTCACGGTGTCCCAGTCGACTGTGCCGTCAGCCAGCAATGCAGCTTCGTGATACCGGATGCCAAAATCCTGCAGCGAGCCGCTGCCGTCACCCGGCGTTCCGATCACTTTATGTAGTGTATCATATGGACGCCCCGTAATATAGAGCAGTTCGTCCCCGGGACGCAAGACCCCGAACAACGCTGTGGCAATCGTATGCGTGCCGGAAGCGAAATGCGGCCGTACCAGTGCGGCCTCCGCACCAAATACGTCCGCATACACTAAATCCAACACTTCACGGCCCCGATCATTATAAGCATAACCGGTGGAAGCGGCAAAATGAAAATCGCTGACTTGATGACGTTGAAATGCTTCAATAACCTTCCACTGGTTGTGATCGACGATCCGGTCGACCTCCCGGAACCGGCTTTCCACCTGACGTTCAGCGGCTTCCAGCCAATGTACGATTTCTTCCGAAAATACTGCCATTGTTACGTTATCTCTCCCTTAATCTATTCCATCGTTTGTCGTGATATCCGCAGGGGCTTCTTGTCAGGGCGATTTGCACTACCCCGTTGACCTTCCGACACGCACGATGCAGTTGCCGGTGCCTCGTGACCCCCTCCAGCTGACGTTTCAACTCGCCGATCCGCCGGCGGATATGGCGGCGATCCGTTTCCAGCTGGCTTTCCCCCGGCCCCCGTGTGCCGATCCCGAAGCTCCAGCACTTTCCCTTTCCCGATCAACCAGCGGGGATCGGGCTTCTCACGATATTGGACTACCGTAACTGCAACCTCTACCCCGCCCGTTTCGGCCAGCTGCACCAGTTCGGCCAGGGAGTAGTCAGAATTTATTCCACTTTGCTTCGTCTCCGACGTAACCAAGCTGACTAATACGGCCACATCCGTTTGGTGGGTCGTCGTTTCATGCAAATGCACCTTCGACATGATCACTGCTCCTTCGAGGGGATCCAATGCGATAATTCCATTACGTTTTCTTCACATCCAGCTTCAGGTCTTCGGTTCGAATGGTCATCAGCTCCAGCTTGCCCGGGGAACCGCCGCCATATTGATTCAGCAGCCGAACCGCCTGCTGCCGAACAGACCGTTCAATCACGTTGCGGACATATCGGGCATTGCTGAACACCTGATCGCTTTCGCATTTTTCACGCAATAAATGCTGCTTTAGTTTGAGTATCGCCTGCGGCATCAAGATATAATCCCGCTCTTTCGCCATCCCCTCGGCAATTTGAATCAGCTGGTCGATCGTATAATCCGGAAAATCCATCTGAATCGGGAACCGGGACGGCAGCCCCGGGTTGGTGGACAGGAAGAAGTCCATTTCATCCGAGTATCCGGCAAGAATCAGGATAAATTGGTTTTTGTGATCCTCCATCGCTTTGACCAACGTATCGATTGCTTCTTTGCCAAAGTCCTTCTCTCCGCCGCGCGCCAAACTGTACGCCTCATCGATGAACAAAATGCCGCCAAGCGCTTTTTTGACCAAGTCGCGCGTTTTCTGCGCCGTATGGCCGATATATTCGCCAACCAGATCAGCACGCTCAACTTCAATGAGATGCCCTTTACTGAGCACACCCATCCGTTGAAACATTTTAGCGACGATTCGTGCCACCGTGGTTTTTCCAGTACCCGGATTGCCTTTAAACACCATATGGTACACTTGGGCGCTGGATAGCAACCCCGCTTCCGAACGCATCGAGGCGATTTGCAAAAGCGCATATATCTCGTACATTAACTCTTTAATATGATCCAAGCCGACCAGGTGATCCAGTTCCTTTTGGATTTCGGCAAAAATCCCTTGCTGCGGCAAACCTTTGGCCGACACCTGAGGTTCACTCTCGGCAATGGCCTGCGAGACGACAGGCGGCTCGGTATTGCGGAGAATCACATTGATCTGACGCGACGGTCTCTCATCGGAAGAGCCGTTTCTGGCCATGACACGCCCAGACATAGGTAATCACCTCTTTATAAGGGTAGGGCTGAGAGGAAGTATATATCCCAATCTACGGAACACACATCTAAATGTATTCTCTCTCCCTGTCCGTTATTAGAAGTTTTGTCATGAGATCAGGCCGATGGCTAATCCTAATTGATCGAGCTTCCATTTCGTATACGCCAAAATCTCCCGGAACGTATTGGGAAGCGGCTTCAGCACCTTAGAGGAAGTTAACGACAAGCGGGGTTGCTCGTAATTTAACGCTTGAGCGATTTCATAAGCACGGTTTCCGTGAAACGTGTGGGTCACGATCAATACAGAGGTAAACCCCCGCTCCTTTAAGATCTCTTGGCTAAATTTAAGATTCTCATAGGTACTAGTTGCCTTGTTCTCAAGCAGCATCTTCTCCCGCGGAACTCCATGCTGTTCCAAGTAGTTCGCCATACCTTCCGCTTGGTATATTGGGAGGTTGCCGTATCCAACCCTCCGGTCAGAAGAAACCATTGAAATTTGCCCGCCTTGTAATCCTTCAGGCTTTGATCCAAACGCTCCCGAAGCCCCGGGCTCGGCTCGTCCCCCCAGAGGGCTGCTCCCAGAACGATGCCCACCTCAGCCGGATCGGATAAATCGGAGCTCGCCGCCGGATTCCGCTCAATGCTGCCGATCTGGACTAATACATACAACATCCATCCGATCCCAAGCAAAATCACCACAAGCCCCCAGCGATAGATCCGTTTCCTCACGCGCCCTTTACGCTGGTTTGGCCGCATCGGCATCCGTATGATTTCGTTTGGTTTGGCATTACGCATGGTTTATCCCCCCGATTGATTCGGTTCCGAAGTCATAAATCCGCTCTGGTAATGATCTAGAGACAGGCGGAAATAGGGGAAACGCCGTTCCTTAATGTCATGAAGTAATCGCTGGGCCGTTTCCGTTGCCAGATCATAGTCTTTTACCGATATAAGGCCTTTCGATAAAGCTTCGTCCAGTTCGTCTTCATCCAAGAGGAACACTTCACGATTTTTGAGTACGACGATATCCAGATACAAATCATCAAACCAGGGCACGCCCTGATCCGTAACGCCTTGCGTCTTACAAATATCGATGTACCACTCCACGATCTCGCCTTGATCATCAAACATCGCCGTCACTACGAAATGGGCACCTTTGGGATAATACTGCAGCCAGGTATAACCCTTGTCAGCGATCCGAAAAGTATGTCCCCCGTAGGTTTTCCATAACGGATCACGCAAGGCGAAAATACTGTACAGCGTGACATATCCCGTAAACTCATCGCTCTCCACATACTTGGATTTGAATTGACGATGGGTCACACGGCGCCAATTCGCGCGGTCTCCGAATTTTCGCTTCATAAATAAGATCCCTTTCAACACAATGTAATAACAGCTTACCATATTTGAAAGAGAGTCACAAAAACCATTTTCCCATAAGAAAAACGTCTGTCGACGTACATTCAATGTAGACAGACCGCGTTTAGCGGAAGTTTTTCTTGCGATATCAGGATGCCAATGCCCCGAAGTTTATACTTTCTGATATCTTAAAAAACAACCCCCAGTCACGCCTACGCGAGGACTGAGGGTTGATTCGCTTGAACAAAGACAGCAGATGAACAGCCGTTATCCTCCGGTTCCTACGGTTCCGTCCGTAGTTCCTGCTGGAATATCCGTGTTGCCGGTTCCGTCCCCGCCATCGGCCGGCGGAACGATCACACCTCCGTCATCATCATCCATGGGGAGATCATCCGTTGGGTTCCCGGTGTTGCCTCCCCCGTTGCCTTGTCCGTTACCGTTGTTCCCATTCGAACCGTCATTACCGTTTCCATTCCCATTGCCATTTCCTCCATTGTTCTGGCCATTCCCATTCCCTTGGCCATTTCCTGGCGGGAAGCCTTGATCTCCGCCTCCGCCGTCGGGCAGATTAGGATCAAGAGGAGTACCTGGATCCGGTCCAACAGGCGTTTCGTCGGTTGGCGGCTCCACGCTGTCGATCAGCACTTGAGCATTGTTCGAAGGTTCGCTCTCCACCGCATTTACCGGATCATACGCCGTGACGTAATACACATAGCCGGTACCCGGCGTGACGCTGATATCTTCAGCCTCGGTCGTCACGGAATCCATAATATGAGTGAAGCTGGATTCGGATGCTTCCCGGCGGTAAATACGATATACCGCATCCGCGGTTTCAACGCCGGTCCAGCTGAGGGATACCGCTCCCGTATCCGGATTATAGGAGGCATTTAAACCTGTTGGCGCTGCGATTTCTGGCTCCTCCGGCTCTTCCGGCTGCAGGTTCTTCGGAACCGGGAACGGCTTCACAGGCTCGCCCTTCAGCGCTTCCTTCATGACGGCGGCAAACAAGGCCGCGGTCTGGCCGCTGCTTCCGTTCAGCAAATGATCTTTGTCCGGCTTATCGTACCCCATCCAGACAGCCCCGGTCCACTCCGGTGTATAACCGACAAACCAGACATCACGGTTTTTGCTGCTCTTCAGCCCCGGGATCCCGTGTTGCGTTGTCCCTGTCTTACCGGCAACCGGGCGATCCAATTTAGCTCGTTTCCCGGTACCGTCGTTAACGACGTTTTGCAACATCGTGGTCATGTAATAAGCCGTTTGTTCACTGATGACCCGTTTTGGCTTAGGCGCATTGTATTTATATTTCTCCACGCCGTTGTGGTCAACAATCGATTTGATCGAGTATGGCTGATTGTACAGACCGCCATTGGCGAATACGCTGTAGGCACCGGCCATTTCGAGCGTGTTCGTACCGTAGGTTAAACCGCCCAGTGCGATGGCCAAGTTGCGGTCATTTTTGTCCATTTTAATCCCCATCGCCTCGGCATATTTGACCCCGGTGCTTACGCCAATTTCGTTCAGCAACCAGACGGCTGGGATATTCTCGGACTTCGTCAAAGCATCAGTCATGTTGATCGTCTTGGAATATCCATGCAGGTTCGTTGGGCAATAGTCGCCAAAGCACTGCTTCTCATTGCTGATCTGCGAGTTTGGCGTAAATTTGCCGGATTCCAGAGCCGGCGCATACGATACGATCGGCTTAAACGCCGAGCCCGGTTGACGGCGGCTGTCCAGCCGGCTGAACCCTTTACGCTGGTAATCCCGGCCGCCCAGCAATGCGACGAGACTGCCATTTTGGTGGTTCATGATAACCATAGAAGCTTGGACTTGTTGGTCATCCTTGCTCTTCTCAAAATAATCGTCATTGGCGAAGGCTTTCTCCAACGCTTTCTGCGCTTTCGCATCCATCGTCGTGTAGATCTTGTAGCCGCCGCGGTTCAATTCGTCTTCGGTTAACCCAAATTTCTCCTCGGCTTCTTCCACGACATAGTCTTTAAAGGCGAGATAGCTTTGATTGGTGGCCGGCGGCTCGTAGTTGTAATCCACCGCCTTAGCTTCGTCCCGTTGCTCTGCCGTAATATATCCTTCCTGATACATCAGCTCGAGTACCACTGCGCGACGTTCCTTGGACAGTTCAGGGTTTTTGAGCGGATTGTATCGGGACGGTCCCTTCGGCATCGCCGCTAACGTAGCCATTTCCCACAAGTCGAGTTTATTCAAATCGCTTTTGCCGAAATAACGAATCGATGCTGCCTTGATTCCATATACCGTACCACCGAAATTGATCCGGTTCAAATATAAGGTCAGGATTTCATCCTTCGTTCTGTGGCGTTCCAAGGCCAAGGCAATCGACATTTCCGTCGCCTTCCGGAAGAACGTTTTGTCCGCGCTCAAGAAAATGTTCTTGGCCAGCTGCTGGGTGATCGTACTGCCGCCTTCAACCAGGGAGCGGGCCACGATATCTTTCACAGCCGCCCGGCCGATCGACCATAAATCCACACCCTTATGATCGAAGAAACGACGGTCTTCCGTTGCCACGAACGCTTGCTTCAGCAGCTCCGGAATCTGGTCTGATTCCACGGGTTCGCTTTTGTCGATGGACAATTCGCCCATCAGTACCCCGTTGCGGTCATAGACCTTCGTCGTTTCGTAAACCATCAGCTTGTCCTCATTTTGCATCAGGATCTTCTCGCCGCTGACCGTAATGTACATATAGCCTGCAATTGCGCAGAAAACCGCAAAAGCAATCGTAAAAAATGAAGTCCATAACACGCGTTTGGCCGTCAGCTTTCTCTTTTTATGAGCTTTCGGCGCTTTGTTCTTTTTGTCCGGCTTGCCGCTTCTTTGCAGCCTGGATGGGCGTTGGCTAGACATGGTTTGTTCTGACTCCCTTCCTGCCATTTCGCTTAAGTCGATGTTCAAAAATCGGCCACATGCGGTTGTTCTCTCTATCATGTGCGTGAATGGAAGTTACCAACCACGCCCAGAGTTCAGCGGCGTAAGGCGCAGGGCCTTCCGCTTTGAACCTATCATATCACCGCACAAGCGTTCGTTCGATGATGGAATCGATGACAGCAGAGTGATTTTTGAACATCACCTGACCGAACGACTTCGGCAGGTCCTAAGCTCCTGGCTTAAAAGTGCCTGGAAAGAAAAGAACAACCTTGGTTCAGGTTGCTCCATCTTCATCCTATACTCTTAACGTATTGAAGTTCAAAAAGTTTCAGCCTGATTTAATCCTCGTTTTGCGATTCCTGCATGAGCGATACATTCCGCAGCGGCTGGAACGTCGAGATCGCGTGCTTGTACACCATTTGCTGGCGGCCATCGCTGTCAATGACGATCGTGAAGTTGTCAAACGCTTTAATCGTCCCTCTGATCTGGAAGCCGTTCGTCAAAAATACGGTGACCGGGATGCTCTCTTTCCGTAATTGGTTCAAAAATGTATCCTGGATGTTAATGGTCTTATTCATAGCCGTACCCCCAATAGGAATCAATTAGTGTTTAGAATTATATTCAAGATCAGCGGGAAACTTTCCTGCTATTATAGCATGGGCCGCCGCCAAAATCCCGGAAAAATTTTCGCCGTCGCCGACGTCAATCCAGTTGATATCCTTCATGTGGCGGAACCAGGAAAGCTGTCTCTTGGCAAATCGGCGTGTATCCCGTTTCAGCTTCTCCACCGCAGCTTCCAACGGAACGCCGTCCACCAGATGTTCGACGATTTCCTTATACCCCAGACCTTGCATCGAAACGGCATCGCGGCTGTATCCTTTCCGCAGGAGTCCGCGAACTTCATCCACAAGGCCAAGCCGCAGCATCTCGTCAATTCGCCGCTCAATACGTTTATAAAGCATTTGACGGTCCATTGTCAAACCGATGAGGCAAAGCTCATAAGGGGATTGCTTCTGCTGTTTCTCAAGCTGGGACGATAACGTCTCTCCTGTTATACGAAAAATCTCCAACGCCCGTATCACCCGACGCACATCGTTGGGATGCAGACGTTCGGCCGATTTGGGATCGACCTCCGCCAATTTGGCATGCAACGCTTGGACGCCATAGGTTTCAGCGAACGCTTGCTGCCGGGCGCGGAATTCTTCGTCCGCCCCCGCTTCCGTAAACTGAAACTCATAACAGACCGATTCGATGTACAACCCCGTCCCGCCAACGATAAAAGGCAGATGCCCGCGCTCGGTAATCTCCGGGATCAGCTTACGGCACCACTCCTGAAATAAAGCGACGGAAAACGGTTCGTCAGGATCCAGCACATCGATGAGATGATGCGGAATGCCGCCCATTTCTTCCTTGGTGATTTTTGCGGTGCCGATGTCCATCCCCCGGTAGACCTGCATGGAATCGCCGGAAATGATTTCGCAAGACAGGTCCCGCGCCAGCTCGATGCTGAGCTTCGTTTTGCCGACCGCTGTTGGGCCGAGCAGCACAAGCAGTTTCGGTTTATCGTTTCGGGTCAAGCGAAATCACTCCATAAGCAATTTTAGTATGGGAGCGGTTGATCGCCTGAAACCCAAGTCGATCAAATTCACTGCTCCCGCGCTTCTCTTTCAGGACAACCGCTTTCCGAGCAACCCGGCAAGCCTCCTTCACCGCCTCCGGATCGAGTTGGTTCGGATTGGCAAACGCCCGCAGCGGTGAAATGGACGACGATTCCGTGATGGGATCGCGGAACATCGGGTCGAAGTAAACGATATCTGCGCTCTTGTCGGGCATCGCCCGGAGCGCGTCCAAGTGGTTCGTATGTACTGGTTCGATCCGCCGCAGCGCTTCGTCAAAAGCCGGCAGACCGGACTCGTAGTGCTTCAGCCCTTCGTACAGCAAGGCCCAAAGCGGCAAGGAATCCTCCAAGGCCAATACCTTCCCCTCAGCCCCTGCGGCAATCGAAAAGATCATCGCATCGGCCCCGAGTCCTGCCGTACCATCGATGATGACGTCGCCGGGAACCACTCCGGCAGCGTCCAGCATCGCGTCGCTTTCCCCTTTAAACAGCCGTTTCGCCCGGACAAACGCCATGCTGGGGTGAAACGTCATCGTTTCCCGGCCGGTCCGATGCAGACGGGCTCCTTGCTCCAGGACCACCAGAATGTCGCTGTCGCCATGACGTTCGGCCAACCGGGCGAGCGATGTCCGGCCGCGCGGGACATACGGAACGCGGGCCAACTGGGCTAGTTCCCGCGCCCTGAGCACGACGGCGGGCGATTCATGGTCTCCCGTGGTAATTAACATGATGAATTCCTCCGTTTGCGTTGGTTACATGACCCGCTTAAACAGCTTCTCCAAATCATACGTGGAGAACGAAACGATGATCGGCCGCCCGTGCGGGCAGGTGTACGGCTGTTTGCAGGCAGCCAGCCGGCGAATCAGCGTGTTCGCCTCTTCCGGCGTCAGCTTTTGGTTCGCCTTGATCGACGCCTTACACGAGACCATCGTGGATGAAGCCTCTCGCAGCTTGGCCAGGTCGATGGCCCGTTCGTTCAGCACCCATTCGGCCATTTCTTCAATAATGCTCGCTTCCTCTCCTTGCGGGAACCAGTACGGATGCGCAACCACACGGAAGGTGCCGCCGCCGAAATGCTCGAGCACAACCCCAACCTGTTCGAACCAGTGCAGTCGCTCCTGCAGCTTGGCGCTGTCCGATGGGGTAAATTCCAATGTAATCGGAATGAGCAGCTCCTGGGAAGCATCGGCCGGGCGGCCAAACTTCTCGTAATAGTATTCGTAATTTACGCGTTCATGTGCGGCATGCTGGTCGATGATATAGAGCCCCTGATCGTTTTGGGCGATCAGGTAGGTCCCGTGATGCTGTCCGATCAAGGACAGCTCGGGAAACGCCGGAAGCTCCGGCGCCGCCGCAGGCGAGCCGTACAACGCTTCCGGCATCTCCTGCAGCCGCTCGGATGGCAGCGGCTGCCGCTCGCCGCCGCCCCCGTAGGCGGCGGCGCTTGGTTGGCCAAGCCCGCCTTGCGGCTTGGCCTGGCTTGGCGCGGCGCCGTACGTGCCGGCGCCGGCTGCGCCCCGCTCCCGCAGCGTCAGGCCTTCGGCCGCTGCGGGAGCGTCATAGGCGGCGCTGCGCGGCAGCGCGCCGCCCGCACCGGGCGCACCGGCTGCGCTCGGTGCGCCGCCCATCGGGGCGCCGCTCGCAGGCGCCCCGGCCCAGCCGCGGTCCGCGCCCGCGGACCGCGGGGCTGCGCCACGCTCCACGCCGCCATTGCCCGGCGGCCGGAGCGTGCTTTCCGCCGCCGCAGCCGTCTGGCCGGCGGCGGAAGCGCCCTCCTCCGCGCCTAGAGGCGGCGCGGGGAAGTGGAACTGCTCCTGGATCACGGAGCGGTTCGGGCCTTTCCCGATCGTCTGACGCACGACTTGCGGGATCAGCACCTGCCCGGACAGCACAGCGCGCACGCTGTTCTCCACAAAACTGTTCAGCTCCGGCTCCTTGCTGAAGCGCACCTCCAGCTTGGACGGATGCACGTTCACGTCAACCAAGGATGGGTGCATCTCCAGCATGAGCACCACCAGCGGATACCGATTAATCGGCAACAGCGTGTGATACGCGCGCAAAATCGCCTGATGAAGCCCTTGATTCCGGATATACCGGCCGTTCACAATCGTCGACATGCCCGAGCGACTGGACCGCGCCAAATCCGGACGCCCAATATACCCCGTCACCCGGTAATCCAGATCCTCCGCTTCAATCGGCACCATTCCTTTGGAGGCATTCACGCCATAGACGGCCGCAATGACCTGCAGCAGATCGCCGCCTCCCGGGCTTTGCAGCAACGTATTGCCGTTATGCCGCAACGTAAAAGCAATCTCAGGATGAGCCAGCGCCTGACGATACATCGTATCAGAGATATGCCCCAGCTCGGTCTGGATCGTCTTCATATACTTCAGCCTTGCCGGTGTATTGTAAAATAATTCCTTGACCACGATATCCGTTCCTTGCGGGGCAGCGATGTCCTCATTGAGTTTCAACGAGCCGCCTTCGATTTCAATCACCCGCCCGAGCCCGGAATCGTTGCTTGAAGAGACCAGCCGAACCTTGGCGACCGCCGCGATACTGGGTAAGGCTTCACCGCGGAACCCGAGGCTCCGGATCTGGAACAGGTCGCGTCCGGAGGTAATTTTACTTGTCGCATGGCGGTAAAACGCTGTTTCACAATCCTCCGGTTCAATCCCCGAGCCGTTGTCGGTCACGCGGATCAGCTGCATTCCACCCTCTTCAACGGCGACCTCGATTTTGGTAGCCCCTGCGTCAATGGCGTTCTCCACCAGCTCCTTGACCACCGAAGCCGGGCGCTCGACCACTTCCCCAGCGGCAATCTGGTTAGCGATATGCTCGTCTAATATTGCGATTTTTGCCATAGCTATTCCCTCCCTCCTTGTTTGACCGATCTTACGAAATCTGGACAAATCTATATGAAATTTCATATATATTCCCGAAAAAAACGACCAAATCGCCGTTTCTATTCGAAATTTCATACATAATCCGGGGCATGTCCGGGATTTCGCTCCAATCTATTCGATTTTTCATATACATTCTGCTAAAACCGCGGAACTGAACTTCATTCTATTCGAAATTTCATACACAATGGCACCGAGCGGACAATTTCCCAAGCCGTGGTGGTGCCCATGCATAGATATCATCACACATAAACCGTTTGGTTCCTCAAAATCATCGTACAACGTTGCCCCTGTTCCGTTCTGTAACTGACTTCCTAGTACCTACCGTACGTTTACAGATCCTTCGCCTTCATCTTCAGATCATTGACCAGCTGCATAGCCTGCAGCGGTGTCATGTTCACCAAATCGGCATTTTTAATCAGGTTAATGATCGTACGTGTTGCCGGATCTTCCGGCGCCTGAGCGGCTGGCTTTGCTTGAACCAGCGGCTCATCGTCGCCAAACATCGAAAGCTGCACGACCGGGCCAACTTCACCGGCAAGCGGCTCAGCCGTAGCCGCAGCTTCCATCTCAGCCACAGCCTCTGTTGCTGCCGAAGCTGCAGCAGCATCCGCTGAAGCCGTACCCACAGCTGCTCCTGCAGCTGCTGCCGTTACCCGCACTACTTGATCGTTCTGCTCCTTCGTCACAAGCGGCTGAGCCGCCTGCGAAGAAGCTGCGGCTGTTGCAGCCACATCCACCGTTGCTGTCCCAGAGGTTAAACCAGCCCCCGCAACGCTGCCCCCGTCCGCCAACGGACTTTTCTCCTCCAGCTCTTTCAGCAGCCCGTACGCCCGGCCGATGATCTCATCCGGCAGGCCGGCCAGCCGCGCGCAGTAGATGCCGTAGCTGGTGTCGGCCGCGCCGGGGATCAATTTGCGCAGGAAGTGCACCTTGTCGCCGCTTTCCTGCACCGCCATGCTGTAGTTATTCAGCCCGCGAAGGCTGTGCTCCAGGTAAGCCAGCTCATGGAAATGCGTCGACACCAGCGCCTTGCAGCCAATCCGGTCGTGGACGTATTCGATCACGGCCTGCGCAATCGCCATCCCTTCGCTGGTCGAGGTGCCCCGGCCCAGCTCGTCGATGATGATCAAGCTGCGCGGGGTGGCCTTTTCCGTCATGATCTGAATATCGGCCATCTCCACCATAAAGGTGCTTTGCCCGCCAATCAGATCGTCTGCTGCCCCAATCCGCGTGAAAATGCGGTCGACCAGCGGAATCTCCGCTTTGGACGCCGGCACAAAGCTGCCGATTTGCGCCAGGATCGAAATCAGCGCAACCTGCCGCATATACGTGCTCTTTCCAGCCATGTTAGGACCCGTGATCAGCAGGATGCTCGCCTCGTCCTTGCGGAGCTCCGTACTGTTGGCGATAAATGCTGTATCCTTCATCACCGCTTCCACCACCGGATGCCGGCCTTGCTCCACAATGAAATCGTAGCCGTCGGTCAGCTTCGGCTTCACAAAGCTGTTGTCCGATGCCACCTGCGCCAGCGAGCGCAGCACATCGATTTCAGCAATTTGCTCGGCCAGCTTCTGCAGACGAGGGATATCGGCGGCGATCCGTTCACGCAGCTCGTTAAATAACGTGTATTCCAGATCAACCATTTTCTCCTCGGCTTCGAGAATCAGCGCTTCCTTCTCCTTCAGCTCCGGTGTCACAAAACGTTCGGCATTCGCCAGCGTCTGCTTCCGTTCATACCGCCCTTCCGGGAGTAGAGACAGATTGGCCCGCGTCACTTCAATATAATATCCGAACACTTTGTTGTAGCCGATCTTCAGCGATTTGATCCCGGTGGCTTGCCGTTCAGCTGCTTCCAGCTCGGCAATCCAGCGTTTGCCGTTGACGCTGGCCTCTCGAAGCTCGTCCAATCGCGTATGATACCCTGCCTTGATCAGGCCTCCATCCCGCACCGACACCGGCGGATCGTCAGCAATCGCCGCATCAATCATGTCGGCCAGATCCGCACACTCATCCATCGCCGAAGCGATCCGACGCAGCGTGTTCGATGACGAATCCGCGCATAGCGTCTTAATCGCCGGCACCTGAAGCAGGGATGTCTTGAGAGCGACCAAATCCCGGCCGTTCGCATTGCCGAAGGCGACGCGTCCCACCAGCCGCTCCAGATCGTAAATATCCTGCAGAGCGCCGCGCAGATCCTCACGCAAAATAAATGCGCTGTACAGATGCTCCACCGCTTCCAAGCGTTCCTCGATCCGCGCTTTCTGCAGCAGCGGCTTGTCGATCCAGCGCCGCAACAGTCTAGAGCCCATCGACGTTTCCGTGCGGTCGAGCAACCACAGCAGCGAACCTTTCTTCGAACGCTCGCGAACCGTTTCGACCAATTCCAAATTCCGCCGCGTAAACGGGTCCAAAATCATAAAATGCTCGGGCTCATAAGCCGATATTTTCGTGAGTTGACCCAGCGAACGCTTCTGCGTCTCGCTTAAATAGCCGACAAGGACAGCGATATTGTCACGCCGCTCCGGCTCAAGGCGAATCCATTCCGCCTCGCCGAACAACGAGCGAGCCGTGTCTTCCTTCGCTTTCGCCCAAGGCGTATACACGACCGGCTTGCTGAGCGGTGCAGCTTGTCCAGCGATCCAATCCAATAACTCGGCGTCCCCGATGATTTCCGCCGGGTCGTATAAGCCGATCTCGTCACGCAGCCACTCTTTGTTGGATGGCGCCGACGTCGAGTACAGCTCCCCCGTGGACAGGTCGCAGGCAGCCAGGGCCATCATCCCCTGCCGTTCGGTGACCGATACGATGTAGTTGTTCGTCCGCTCGCCGACCGTTTTCCCTTCCATAATCGTCCCCGGAGTGATGACCCGGACGATTTCGCGCCGCACCATGCCTTTGGTTTGCGACGGGTCCTCCATTTGTTCACAGATCGCGACTTTGTACCCTTTTTCAATCAATCGATGAATATAATTGTCTGCCGAATGGTAGGGAACACCGCACATCGGAATTTTCTCCTCGGCGCCCCCGTCCCGTCCGGTCAGTGTAATCTCAAGCTCCTTCGCAGCCAGGATCGCATCCTCGAAGAACATTTCATAGAAATCGCCCAGCCGGAAAAACAGAAACGCGTCCTGCGCTTCCGCCTTAATCCGTAGATACTGCTCAATCATCGGCGTGTAGGTAGCCATGATTCCCCTCCAATTAACCTAAGCGCATTTAGGTCTTTCATAGAATCCTATTATAACAGAAAAGGGCAACCCGGTTATGAAGGATTTTGCAATTTCCAGGCGGGGCGGATATCCGCAGTTTCGTCCCAGACATGACCGGACTGAACGGCATCAAGCAATGGCGCGATGTATCCCTGATATCGTGAATAGTCCGGAACCTTTTGGATATCGGTGATCAAGCGGGGTAACGCTTCGCGAAGCGGTTGTTTTCTGCCGGTATAAAACGCCGTCCAAACCGCATCCTTTTCCAGCGGTCTTGCCTTTAACCGATCCGCATTCTCGATAATTAGGCACGCTAACGCCACGACCCCTTTGGTGACGAGCGGAGAGATCAGGAAGCTGGGTAAAGTGCGATATTCGAAGCCGCCGTACTCCTTAATCCGAAAATCGCCAAGAAACCCGTATTTCGGCCGGCGGGGCGCACTTCGGGGGTCCTCCAGCAGGGCCAGCGGCAGCGCCAGATAGTTGTCAAGCGTCCGCAGCAGCTCTGGGGTTAGCAGCACTCCGCTGAAATGCAGGTGTCCGCCTAGCGGAAAACCGCGTTGCGGCATCGCTCCCGCCTGCCAAATCAGCTCCTGATCTTCAATAGAAGCTCGAGCTTCACGAAACGCGCGCAGCAAATGAATAACCACATCGCGTGGTTCCTTGCCGGGGCGTGGCCGCAGCTCCGCTAGCGGAAATAACCGCTGCCCGCGATATCGCAGCACATCGCAACCCGCTTCCCCGTGAAAGTGCAAATAACGGGAAGCCGGAACGACTTTCCTATGGGTCGGATCAAACAGCAAAAACTCCGGGTCCATCCCAATCAACCGCTCTGCCGGCAATTCCTGCAGCTTCTCCTGTTCCTCCAAGGTTCCCCGCATCGCCTGGGCGATGGCCTTGGTTGCCGCACTCCCGATCTCCGAGACGGGGGTGATCGAATCCACCGTAAACCGCCCTTCTTCCCCGGCCGAGATCACCACTTCGCCAAAGTCGAGTCCAACGGCGTATAACGCCCGAACGGCCGTATTTGCCAGGCGTTTATAGAGTGGCGAATCTGGAGACATTGCTTCCCCCAGGAGCGGGAGCGCTTGCCCGGCTTTGCCAAGCGGCCGAATGTCCCAGGCCCGCAAATGGAATACCGTAACGGCAAAGCGGCGGATATAAGACGCAGTAGTGCCCCTGGCCGCATGAGCGTTTCGTACCTGCGATGTTGGCTTCAGCCCAGCCGCTTCGAGCCGGCGGCGCCAGTCTTCCAGCGAGTGCATCGGCCGGCCCAGCACGATCTCTTGTACCCGGCCGCCCCAATACGCCTCCTCGCGGCCATAGTAGATCCATTGGGAAGCATCTGCTGCGGCTCGCGCGAGCCGTTTTCCCGGAGCAGCGCCCGCTGGCTTCCCGCCGGAACTCGAATAGGCGCGTGATAACGACCCGCTGGACGATTCCGGTCCTTTCAACACCCGGTAGGGGCTGCTCATACGTTCCAACGCCTGCAGTAGCCGAGCTTTGAACGCGCTGGAGCCCAGACGGATTTTTAGTACGAGGTGCTCATCCTTCACCACTGAGTTCATCCCCTGTCTTCGTTAGAGGTTTTTTCAAAAAAATAAAAACAAAAAGAGGGCAGCCGCCCTCTTCGACGACGCCCCTGCCGCATATGCTACAGTGTACACTGAAACAGTTGGTACTTACCCCTTTGCCTTCTTGCTTCCTACTCGAATTACAGTTCGTCGTCGAGGAGATCCGGATCCAAATCTTCATAATCGCCGAGCTCGGAGCCGAAATCGTAGTCCTTGTCATCGATGCCGCTGCTCGGCACAACAAGCACGTTCAACTTCGTTTCGGCAACCAGTTCCACCGCGAATTCGCGTTCCACCCGAATGGATACGCGGCCGTCTCCCGATACGGTGGCTTCGACGGTGCTCGGTTCCTGCGTGGCTTCTGCGGACACTTCCACCGTCGACGAACGGTGTCTGGAATCCAAGTAGTTCAGCGGAACATTCTCAACATAAGATACCGTTTCTTTGGCGACCTCAGTCTGCGAGTTTTTGTCGTACGAATACCAGATGTTAATATCGTAAGTACCAATAACTTCAATTCCGTCTCCCGCAGCGACCGCTTCGTACTGGTGGTTGATGATCCAGGCCCCCAGGATGCTCGACGGTTTATGAGGGGGAGTCACGGTATGTGTTACGGTAGAGAACTTACGACCTTTGCCGCAGATCGCTTTCGTGATGATCTCTCTACTTTGATATTTCAATGACATGTTAGAACCTCCTCCATACATCATTCAATACAAGTGTATGCAGGACATTCGTCTAGGGTGACAACTATTTTATCGACGCCTGTTTTCGTTTTGCTCCCCGTTTCTCCGCTATTCGTGGAATGGGGGCTTTATTTTTTTTGGAGACAGCCAGATATAAGGAAAGTTCCCGGCACAGCTGCAAAATGGCTGAACGCATTTCAAATTCCTCACGGGTTGAAGGCATCTCCATTTTCTTGAACTCCTCCTCCAGCTCCGTAAGCATCTGCTCCGTAATCCCCGTATATTCCTCTTGATTTACATCCACGCTAAGCCGGTCAAACAACACGGCCACAAATTCGCCTTGCGGGATACGTTGATACACTTGCGAAATCAGCTCCAGCATCCCTTCGATCCGGCTTAACTGCTCTTTGCGCATGATAAAATACGCCGTCCACGCCTCGTTGGGCGAGATCATCTGGTTCTCGGCTGCCCGCTTCGCGAGCGCGTAGCCCTCATCGATCTTTCGGGCCGCATCGGTGATCTCCTTGCCATCCCATAAGCGATAGGGATCGCGCAGCGAAGCGGCAATCTCTTGAAAGATACGGGAAAACAAGGCATCCACCTCACGCCGAGTTTCCAGCAGCTTGTCTTCCGTTTTGGGCATGTACAGAAAATTAACGACCATGGCCGAACCCAACCCAATGATCAGCAGCTCCACCTGGATTAACAGCACGTGCCAGGAGATCTCCCCGCCGCTGAATACGCGGAACACGACAACGGAGCTGGTCACAATCCCTTCCTTGAAGCCCGCGCGAGCGATCAATGGGAAAGCGACGAGGATGTAAATGGCCAGCACCCAAATATGAAACCCGAGGAAGTAGAAGATGCCAAAAGCAAGCAACAACCCCAAAGTTGAAGCAAAAAAACGTGCCGTTATCGATGCCAGGCTGCGCTTGCGGGTGACGTCGACCCCTAAAATCGCCAGCAGTCCCGCCGAATTGGCACCAGGCACCCCTAAGGCATCCGCAATAAATATTGCCATTAGCGTGGCAATGGCCGTTTTGATCACTCGAAAACCCATGAATTCTCACCCTTTTTGTCGAAAGCGATCTATGAAAATATCCTACTTGATTTCACGCTCCCACACAATCAGATATATTTCATTCGTCCCAGCTCTGTTCAACGGTCGAAACGGTATAATCAGGTAAAGACTACGGCGAAGCTCCCTCCTCCTGCTCGAATGCAAAAAGGGAGCGTTACCGCTCCCTTACCAGCTTCCGTTCGATATAAACGACCAGCTGGTACATCGCTGTCGCCACGATGGCAATGATTACGAGGCTTGACAGCACCAGCGTAAAGTTAAACACCTGAAATCCGTAAACGATGAGGTAACCGAGGCCGATTCGGGCAACAAGGAATTCTCCAACGATGACTCCGACCCAAGCCATCCCCACATTCACCTTCAACGTAGACACGATGGTTGGAAACGAAGCCGGCAGGATTACCTTCAAAAACACGTCGCGCCGGCTCCCCCCAAACGTGCGAATCACCTTTACAAAGTTCGCGTCAACTTCGTTGAAGCTGTTAAAGACGACGAGGGTGGTTACAATCACTGTAATTGATAACGTTGTGACCACAATCGCGGTGAAGCCGGCGCCAAACAGGACGATAAAGATCGGACCCAGCGCTACCTTCGGCATACTATTGAACACGACCATGTAAGGATCCAGCACACGCGATAGAAACGGTGACCACCAAATCAGCACGGCAAGCAATGTGCCGATCAGGGTCCCCAGCAGGAAACCTACTGCCGTTTCACCAACCGTCATCGCCAGATGCGGCCACAATTCTCCGCTTAGCGCATCCTTCACGATCTGCCGTCCTACCTTGGACGGGTAGCTGAAGATCAGTACATCAATCCATTTCAATTGGCCTGCAAGCTCCCATAATCCCACAAACAACACGAGGATTAAGATCTGTACACTCAGCACGTAACGGCTCATCTGACGTTTGCGTTTGCGGTATTGCTGCCATTTCTCCTGCAGCCAGGCTTCTGAAGCGGCCGGTTTCGTCACGGGCGGTGCCAATGGCTATCCCTCCTTTCCGACGTCTCCAGATCGCGCCAGATTTCATGGAATAGTTCATTGAAGCCTTCGGCCTCCCGGGCATAAAACGGCTGGGCTTTCCGGATATTCTCCGGGATCTCGTACATGCTGCGAATTCGCCCTGGTCTGGGGGCCAGCACGATCACCCGATCGCTGACCGCGATCGCCTCCGATAGATCGTGGGTCACCAATACGCCCGTTTTCTTCCGCTGCTTTAGCGTCCCCCACACCAAATCCTCCAGCTGTAGCTTCGTCTGGTAGTCCAGCGCTGAGAACGGCTCATCCAGCAGCAGCAGCTCCGGATCGGTCGCCAGCGTTCGCACAAGGGCCACCCGTTGGCGCATTCCGCCCGACAGCTGATGGGGATACAATTTCGCGGTATCGCCGAGCCCCATTTCGGCCAGCAACGCCCGCGCGTGCTCCACACTTTCCGGCGTTAACCTTCCGGTCAGTTCCAACCCCAGTACGGTATTGCTCAGAATCGTCCGCCACGGGAACAAGTAATCCTGCTGCAGCATATACCCCACCTGCGGGGTGGGGCCCGTTACCGGTTTGCCGTGCAGGAGCACCTCTCCCCGGGATGGGGCCAGCAGACCAGCCATGACGGAAAGAAGCGTGGTCTTTCCGCAACCGCTGGGACCAACCAAACTGATGAATTCGCCAGGCTCTACCGCTAAATTCATCCCTTGCAAGGCGAGGACGGCCTCCCGGTCCGTCACGTAGACCAGATCTAGGTTTTTCAGTTCCACGACAGATGGCAAAAGCGCTCACGCTCCTTTTCCGTTCACGTTCATGTTATTTGACGGATTTGACGGCTTGCTCGGCAAAGCTGTTATCCACCAGCTTATCCGCTTCCACCCGTTCATTGAGTTCTCCGGCGCTTTCCATCACGTCAAGCAGGTTGTTCCAGGCGTCCTCCGCCAAAGCCGGCGTTTCTGCATAGCTTCCCTGCTCCTGATACCGCTTGATCGAGCTGACCAAGATCTCCATGTCCGTATCTTTAAAATAAGGCGCAACCGTCTCGGCAATTTCTTCCGGCGTATGCGATTGAACCCAGCGTTGGGCTTTATGAATCGCATTCGTAAACTTCTGGACGATTTCCGAATGATCCTTGATATAGCTCTGCTTGGTCATAAATACCGTATAGGGCAGCCTGCCGCTCTCCGTACCAAAGGAAGCGACGACGTATCCTTTCCCTTCCTTCTCCACGATGGAGGCTTGGGGTTCAAACAGCTGAACGAATTGTCCCGTTCCCGATATGAATGCAGCCGTGATGTTGGCGAAGTCCACATTCTGGATTAACTCCAGATCCTGATGTGGATCGATCCCGTGCTTGCGCAGGGTGAACTCGCCGGCCATTTGCGGCATGCCTCCCTTCCGTTGACCCAGAAAGACGCTCCCCTTCAACATCTCCCAATCAAATTCGGCGGAGTCCCGGGCAACCAGGAAGGTACCGTCGGTTTGCGTCAATTGAGCGAAGTTGATCACGGGATCTGTGGAGCCTTGCTGATACACGTAAATCGACGTCTCGGCTCCGACCAACGCCACGTCGATGGCCCCCGACAGCAATGCCGTCATCGTTTTGTCACCACCCGCCGTTGTTTGCAGCTCCACGTCCAGTCCTTCTTCTTTAAAGAAACCTTTTTCCAATGCGACGTACTGAGGGGCATAAAATACGGAACGGGTGACTTCCCCGATTTTGACCTTTTGTGCTTTGCCGCTTCCTCCACAAGCGCTTAGCGCTGCGGTCAGGAGGACGATGAGCGCGATCCATAACCCCTTTCTTACGTTGTTCATGCCATTCACCTCTCCTTCTAAATGGGGTTTCATAGCCAATCGATGTCTAGCGGTTGGCCAGAAGATACACTAAATACTATGCGATGGCCTAACAAAAGGTTAAGCCGTGCCGGGGCGTTCCAAGTTCGATGTACGAAAAAAAGCTGCCCCTAAGAGCGGATGAATCCGCCTTAGGGGCAGCTTTCGACCGGCATCGCTTTAGATGCCGTAAATGCTTTTGAATTTCTGTTCTAGATAATCTGCGAGATAGTCCGGGTTTAACTCTTCGCCGGTGACCGCAAGGATCAGCTCCGACGGTTTCCGGCTCTTGCCGTATTTGTAGATTCTGTCGGTCAACCATTCCTTGATCGGCTGGAAGTTCCCTTCGGCGATGAGTTCTTCAAATTGCGGCAGCTCTTTCCGCAGCGTATTGGCGATTTGGGCTGCGTACATATTGCCAAGCGCATAGGATGGGAAGTACCCAAACAGACCGGCCGACCAATGCACGTCCTGCAGTACGCCAAACCCATCGTTAGGGGGAGTCAAGCCGAGATAGTCGCGGTATTTCTCGTTCCATACCTTCGGCAGCTCGCTGACCGGCAACCCTTCATTAAAGAGCATCTTCTCAATCTCGTAGCGGATAATAATATGCAAATTATAAGTCAGTTCATCCGCTTCAATCCGGATTAACGAGTTCTCTACACGATTGATGCCGCGGAAGAACTGCTCCGGCGTAACATCCTTAAGCTGTTTTGGAAAATGCTGCTGCAATTCTCCGAAATACCGCTGCCAGAATTGCAGACTGCGCCCAACGAAGTTCTCCCAGAAACGGGACTGGGACTCATGGATGCCCATCGACGTACCTTGGCCCAGCGGCGTTCCGGCCAGCTCCACCGATACGTTCTGCTCGTAAAGCGCATGCCCGCCCTCATGCAAGGAGCTGAAGATGGCGCTGGCGACATCATCCTGCTTGTAGTTGGTAGTGATCCGCACGTCGCCATGGTTGATCGTTGTTTGGAACGGGTGAACCGTTTCGTCAATCCGTCCAGCTGCAAAATCGTAGCCGATTTGTTCGAGCAGGAACCGGCTGAACTTCGCTTGCTGCTGCGTGTCGTACAGTTGGTTCAGGAAAGGAGCTTCCGGCTTATTCTTAGCCCCAGCCACCGCCTCAACCAATGGAACGAGCCGATCGCGTAGCTGGCCGAAGACCTGGTCGAGTTTCTCGGTAGTCAGGTCCGGTTCATACATATGTAGTAACGTATCATAACGCGTAGCCTTCGGACCCCAGTAGTCGATAAACTCCTGAATCTTTGCCACGATTTTCGTTAAATAAGGTTCAAAGCCGGCGAAATCGCTGTTCTCCTTAAAGTCTTCCCACACCGTTTCGGCATGGGCTGTCAGCTCCGTATATTCGCGGAATTTCTGTGGCGGAATCTTGACGCTTCGGTCGTATTCCTCCTGCACATCGAGCACCATCCGGCGCTTCACATCATCCAATTCCTCCAGGACGGCAGGCTGGTTCAAATAAGCTAAGTACTCGCCCATCTCGGCTGACGTTTGCAGCTTAAAAGCTTCCGTGGACAACAATCCGATGGTCGCTGCCCGGGTCTCCGCCCCTTTGCGCGGTGCACCGGTGCGTAAATCCCAGTTCATCAGCGCGACCGCTTCCCCGTATGCATGAATCTTCTGCAGAAGCTCCCGAAAGAGCTCCCATTTCTCAACCGTTTCCTGTTTCATGACAACTCCCGCCTTTACTGGTGAAATATAGTTGCTACTCTTGATGATACTTTTAACTAAACGTATAATCAAATTTTAAGTAGACGAATTCGTTAATTTTTATTGAAATTTTATTTTGATGTAAAGGAGTTGCCTCTTCCTTATGAAAATCACGCTTAACGCAACGGCCAAAAAAATGATCGACGACAAGTTAGCTGGCCAGCCTGGCTTGCTCCGCCTCGTCTACGATACGGAAAACTGCGGCTGCGGCATGAGCGGTGTTCCCGTACTGAACATCGTATCCGAACCGGGTCCATATGATATTCCCATGGACAATGAAGCCTACCCATTTTGGATTGACAAAATGCAGGCTGTTTTTTTTGAAGAGGAGCTGTCCTTGAAAGGGGAAGAAGCAACCGGGACGTTCCGCTTGGATGGGCCGTCCCAGTTTTACAAATCCAATATTCCATTGGTAGACCGCCGGTAATTCGCCGTATTCGTGCCAACAACAAACAAGTCCAGCGGTATGATGTCAAGCTGTTGATTTAATCGAATTGGAAATTTCCCGTGCCTGTTGAGCGCGGAGTCACGAAAAAAGGGCGCATCAAACCAAGCCCAGCCAAAAACCATGTCAGATACCAGATTTTTACTGGGAATTCGTGAAGGACTAAGGCAAAGGAGGCGTTAATCCTTGGCGCTATTCACCTTCCTTCGAGGCGTGTAGAGTTGGCCGCTGCGTAGCAGCACATCGACCAGACGCACGAGTTTTCTTGCCGTTAAGACGAGGGCGCGTTTGTGTTGATTCTTGGGCACTTCGTGATACTTCTTCCGGTAATATTCACCGAATTCTTCATCGCGCATCCTAACCGAGTTGGCAGCTTCAACGAGGTAGTAGCGCAGGAATCGGTTGCCGGATTTGATGCGGGCGGTGTCCTCCGCCTCGAAGACGCCGGACTGGTGCCTGCGCCACGTCAGACCCGCGTACTTGGCGACGGCGGCTTGATCCTTGAACCGTTCAATATCGCCGAGTTCGCCGAGCAGACCGGCTGCATAGACTTTGCCGATGCCGGGCACTGACAGCAAGCACTGAGCGCCTTGAATGCCGTCGAGGACCCGCTCGATCGCTTTGTCGAGATCCTTGAGCTGCTTCTGGATGCTGCGGATGGATTCGATGGAGGTGCCGAGCACCAGGTCAATCGAATCCTCCACGACCTTGGACAGCCGATAGGAGGCGCGGGCAGCTTGCTGAATGCAGCGGGCGACCCGCTCGGGATCGGGGAAACGATTGCGTCCCTTGTCCCGCAGATAGTCGGCCAGATCGGCCACGTCCATCTCGGCGATGTCATCGAGGCTGAACTTCTCGGAGAGCATCTCCATGAGCGCATGGCCAAACACGGAGCTGTCGACCTCGGTTGTAAACGCATTGCACTTGTAGAACAGGTTCTGCAAGAAGTACTGCTTCTCGCGAGCCAAGTTATGGACCAAGTGGAAACGCATGCGCGTGAGGCGTTGAAGGGCGACATACTGCTCCTGCATGACGATGGTGGTCGTCAGGCGGCCGAAGCGCAGGCGATCCGCAATGACCCAGGCGTCGAGCCGGTCGGTCTTGTCCATATCCGCATAGGCTTCTCTGAACTTGCTGATGAGCTTGGGGTTCAAGGTGAACACCTTGGCCTTGCGCTCTCGAAGCGCTGGATCCTGATGCAGGTACATGGCAGGGTGCCAGCTGTAGACGGAAGTGGCTTCCAAGCCGATGTGAATCTCGGTGACGGCCAACTTGTCCGCTGCAGCGACGATTTGGTCACGCAAGTGCGAGGCGCCATTCAAATTGTTTTTGACGGTGAGTGTCTCAAGCTTGTCACCGTCAGCGTTCATGAAACACGCTTCGAGCTCTTGCGAGCTCACGTCAATACCGACAAAAAGCTTCAAGTGAAATTCCTCCTTTCGCTAGGGATTCAGGGAATGGACGCTCCGGGATGCCTCCGGCGCACGCGCAGATCTATCACCCTCGCGTATGAGGACACACTTCGGGCCATGAGCTGCCCCGGATCTGCTAAAACCGGGCATGGGATGCCGAAGGGAACAGCCAGCGGGTAAGAAGCTCAGACGCGTACCGGAGAAACAGACTTAAGGAGTAGACGATGCTACTGGAGGCAGAAGGATTTCCCCGAATGGACCCTACGTTCCATTGTCCAGAGGCATACCGGAAAGTCCAGTCCCTGATGGAATTTTCAAAGAACAAGCTGGAAATTTGGAGGCTGTTTTCCATCCCCCGGGGGGATGGAAATGAACCTAAAAGAGCTTTTTAAAGATACTATACGAGGAGGTAGTAACATGAATCAATTGCAGTCGATACTGGAGTTCAACCGTAAATTTGTCGAGGAGAAGGAATACGAGAAATATGTAACGGATAAATTTCCTGAGAAGAAAATGGCGATCGTGACCTGTATGGATACGCGGCTCGTCGAATTGCTCCCGAAAGCGATGAACCTGCGCAACGGCGATGTGAAGCTGATCAAGAACGCCGGCGCAATCATTTCCCAGCCTTTTGGGAGCGTCATGCGTAGTCTTCTCGTTGCGATCTACGAATTACATGCCCAGGAAGTATTCATCGTTGGTCATACCGGCTGCGGTATGGCTGCGCTCAATTCGGACCGGATGATTGGCTCCATGCGGGAACGGGGTATCAGCGACGACACGTTGAACACGATCGAGAATTCCGGCATCAAGCTAAACAAATGGCTGCGCGGTTTCGATAACGAGAAGGAAGGGATCATTCGGACCGTCAATATCGTTAAGAGGCACCCGCTCCTTCCTGCAGATGTTCCTGTTCACGGGTTGCTGATTGATTCCACGACAGGCGAGCTGGAACTGATTATCGACGGGTACCAGCCTCTTCCGAAATAAGCCCGACACGACTAGAGATAACCTGCATCTATGGGAAAGGAAAGGAACAAAGAGATGACGTATAATTTCGACGAACGTGTGCCGCGGAGAGGAACCTACTCCGAGAAATGGGATCTTGGAAAGGAGCTGTTTGGGAATCCGGACGTATTGCCTTTGTGGGTAGCGGACATGGATTTCCGTTGTGCGCCGGCCATTGTCCAAGCCGTCACGGAACGGGCCAGGCTGGGGATTTACGGCTACACCTCCCGGCCCAAAGAATACCTGGAGGCTATCACCGGCTGGCTGGAGCGCCGGCATGGCTGGAACGTTCATCCGTCCTGGTTGACCGACACTCCAGGCGTCGTGCCTGCGCTCAGCGTAGCCGTTCAGGTATTAACCGAACCGGGAGATCGGGTTATCCTGCAATCCCCGGTCTATAATCCGTTCTATGATGTCATTCGCAATAACGGACGCGAAGTTGCCGAAAATCCGTTGGTTCTCGAGGATGGACGTTACCGGATGGACTACGATCATCTGGAATCGTTGATGCAAGGCGGCGCGAAGCTGATGCTGCTGTGCAGCCCCCATAATCCCGGCGGACGGGTCTGGACCCGTGAGGAGCTGGAACGGGTTGGCGAGCTGTGCCTGAAATATGGAGTGAAGGTCGTCTCGGACGAAATTCACTGCGATTTGGTCTTCGCCGAATACCGTCATGTGCCGTTTGCATCGTTGTCTGAACCCTTTGCCGGAATCACAATTACCTGCGCGGCTCCTTCCAAGACGTTTAACATCCCTGGCCTCGCGACGGCTTATACGATCATTCCAAACGTGGCCATCCGCAAACAATTTGCCGAACGGATCAAAGCGCAAGCCATCGGTTCGCTGAACTTTTTCGGTCCTACGGCGACCATCGCAGCGTATACGCAAAGCGAGGATTGGCTTGACGCCGTCCTAGCCTATATTCGTGCCAACCGTGACTTCGCCGTCGCTTATCTCGCCGAGCATCTGCCAGCGGTGGCCCCCGTTCTATCCGAAGGCACTTACTTATTATGGGTGGATTGCCGTGCACTGGGATGGAAAAAAGCTGAGATGAAGCAAGTGATGTATAAGGAAGCCAAAATCGCCTTCACGGAAGGCTCCATCTACGGCGAGAACGGCGAAGGATTCCTGCGGATCAACCTGGCTTGCCCACGCTCGTTGCTGGAAGAAGCACTGGAGCGTTTCTGCGCAGCAGTTGCCGCTCATCAAGCCTAATCGCTGGGAACGAAATAACCAGCGAAAACACTCAAGCCGGAAGACCTCTCGTCTTCCGGCTTGTTTTTTTAAGTGCGACGCATGTAAGCGCGGACCGTAATCGGTGCAAAAACCGCTACAATAACGGCTGCTCCGATAAGAGAGCTCAGCATATCTCCACCAATGGTTCCATGATTCACCAGCTCCCGAACCGCTGTCACCAAATGCGAAATCGGATTGATGTTGGCAAACCATTGCAGCCATTTTGGCATCGTTTCAACCGGAACAAACGCATTGGACAGGAACGTCAACGGAAACAACACGATCATCGATATCCCTTGTACGCTGGATGCGGTTCGCGCGATAACGCCAAAGAAAGCAAAGATCCAGCTAACTGCCCAAGAACAAACGATCACCAGCAGCGCCGCAAGAGCGACATAACCAAATCCCCCATCCGGACGAAAGCCCATCATGTATCCCATAGCAAACGTCAGGACGGTCGCAATCGTATAGCGGACCGTATCGGCCAGCAAGGCTCCGGCCAATGGCGCGATCCGAGCAATCGGCAGCGACTTAAAGCGGTCGAAAACGCCCTTCTCCATATCCTCGCGCAGTTGTACTCCGGTAACGACAGAGGTGGAAATGACGGTTTGCACCAGAATCCCTGGAATAATGACCGGCAAGTAGCTCATCACATCCCCCGAGATCGCCCCGCCGAAAATATACGTAAACATCAGCGTGAAAATAATCGGCTGGAGCGTCACGTCAAATAGTTGCTCCGGTGTCCGCTTGATTTTTAACAATCCTCGATACGCCATGGTCAACGAGTGACGAAGCGATTGACGGAAGCTGGTTTGATTCTTTAATGGCCGTGCGGCCTTAGCGTTAACAACCGTGTTGCTCATGCGATTACCCCCTTCTGATCAAGAACATAAGCCTGAGGACCTGCGGTGTTCTCTTCAACGCCCCGCCCGGTCAGTGTCAAAAAGACTTCGTCCAACGTTGGTTTCTGAACGCTTAATTCCGCCAAATCCACGTCCGCTTCGCGCAAGGCGATCAAGAGGTCGGTCACCAGATCGGCCTCCGCCATCGGGGCGGTAATTTTTCCTGCCTCTGCTGTGAGGGTGGAAGGCACTTTCAGCACCTGCTCCACAATGCGGCGAGTTTCTGCCAAATGAAGTGGATTCTTAATTCTTAACTGCAGCGACGAGGCTCCCACCGAGGTCTTTAACTCGTCGACAGTGCCTTCTGCGATGACCTGCCCGCGATCAATCACGGCGATCCGGTCTGCCAGTTGGTCGGCTTCATCCAGATACTGGGTGGTTAACAACACCGTCGATCCGGTCGCAACAAGACGGCGAATCGTATCCCACATCTGCGACCGCGTTCGCGGATCCAGCCCTGTCGTCGGTTCATCCAGGAAAATGAGCGGCGGCTGGGCAATCAGGCTCGCTGCCAAATCCAGCCGCCGGCGCATCCCGCCGGAGAAGTGCTTTAGCGGGCGCTTGGCCGCTTCCGACAACCCAAACTCCTCCAGCAGCTCCGCTGCTTTCCGGCGAGCCTCGCTGCGCCCCAAGCCTAACAGCCTGGAGAAAATGACGAGATTTTCCGTAGCGCTCAGCGTTTCATCCACCGAGGCGTATTGTCCGGTCACGCCGATCAGCTGACGGACAATATGCTGCTCCTTGACGACATCGTGCCCAAAAATGCGGGCGGAACCCGCGTCTGGACGCAGCAATGTCGCCAGCATGCGGATCGTCGTCGTTTTCCCTGCCCCGTTAGGTCCCAGGACGCCATAAATCATCCCGCTCCCCACCTTCAGGTTCACTCCGTCTACCGCCCGGTTCGTTCCAAATATTTTCACGAGTCCCTCAGCTTCAATCGCCAGTTTAGTTGCGCCCCCCGTGAAGGCGGAAGTTTTCGTAATCATCTGTTAAGTCCTCCTATCCTTCAACCAATGTGATTTACAGTTAGGAGATTAACGGAGGTAGTTAAACTGAATTTAAACGAAAAAAAAACACACCCTTGTTCGGGTGTGTTCATCTCTTGGGGGCTTAATTGGGCTTCGTTTTACGCAGTTCTTTCAGTTGCTCGTAAGCTTGCCCCAGCGCTTTTTTTCGCTGCTCCATGACTTGCAGGTGCTGGCGTTCAATCTCAGTAAACCGCTCGCTGTCAAAAAGGATCCAGTTCTTCATCATGGAAGCATCAGGAAGGATTTGTCTCCGAATCTCTTTTTGTTTCACAGCCACGCAGCACAAATAATTATGCTGCACTTCCAATTTCGTGATCTCGAACCAGGGATCCAGGCAGATGCCTAGGTTCCCCGCATAGAAGGTCTGCTTATGATCGTGGAAGGGATGATATCCGTAAGGCACCGTTACGATGAGGGTTCCGCCGTCTGCCAGCAATCGATAAGCATGACTGATCAAAACTCCGGGATTCGCAAAATGCTCCAGAATTTGTCCTAGAATGACCGTATCAAATAGCTTATGACCTTGGAATTCAGTGACATCGGCTACTTTAAACTGAACTTTGGACCGGACAGGCTTAGATTCCCGGGACAACTCCCTTTTCGCATAATGGATAGCTCCTTCTTCCAAATCTAACCCTAGAACCCTGCGTCCTTCTCGGCCCAGGAGGATCGAAGTAATCCCTTGGCTGCACCCTACGTCAAGTACTCTTCTGCCAGTGACTTGACGGCAAATCCAGTGGATACGTGCTCTTGTTGCTTCATGGGACTTTTCCGAGTTTACCTGGCCATAATAGCGCTCGTTGACCCGATCCTGGTTTACCATATTCCTTCACCTCCTCTAGTTCGAGGGAACCCGCGGTTATCCCATGAATTCTTTCAACACGTTCCGGATTTCCGCGGGGCTCAATCGGTCGCGTGGCGGTACTCTTTTGACTGAAGTATTATCCTGATGGATGACATTCACGTAGTTCCGGGGGGCAAGCAGTTCATGCGGTAAATCGATCACATTGCCGTGCGTGCCCCGCCCTGGAAGTTTAACGCGGTATCCGTTCAGATACTCTGCTGTCTTGTACAGAAATACATAGAATTGTGGGGAACGATGAAAGGTTGGTGCCATTTCGCTGTTAACACTGTCCCATAAATAGCCGTTTTGATTAATCAATGCGACGGTTTCGGACTTTGGCTGATAATTATACAGCTGCTGTACGTAAGTTTTATGATACAGATCGTCAGAATCCAAACGCGCGATATATAAATCATCGCTTTTGCCGGCAAAGGCTTTAATTTTCTCGATACTGTCGCGGTTCGTCCCAAACCAGATGTTGTTTGGAAACGGCGGTTGTTTTGACAATATGTCTGCAACAATCGCTTCGGTTCCTTGGGCGATCTTAAATATCGCCAGAAAATTCTGATTGGTTTGGGCTTTTAATGATTTCAAGGTAAAGTTGCGAAAGATCGCGATTCGTTTCTCCAGCCACGGCCGAGTAAGCCGCTCTGGATCAAACCCAAACGTATTGAAATTGCTTTCAATCACCACTTTTTTGGACATGCACTTCCCTCCTTGTCATAATAGCCCGTCTGATTGCTTTTACTTGCGTGTAACGGAGCTACCGATCTTTCACTATATGCTAGACAATAGGAGAAGGACAGGGACGTATTCCATAACGCACTGCAAAAAAAGTCAACCCAACCGCAAATTTACTTTGCAGTACAAGCACACAATTCAAACCCTATTCGCCATCATAGACTGAAATGATTAAGCACGCGAAAGGAATGAAACGTCCGATGCAACAAATCTACTTGGAAGCCCAAGATTTGCTAAAGAGAATCAGAGACGCCATCGAGAAACAGAAGCCGTTTTCGTTAGTAAGGATTGGTGATGGCGAGAACTTGGTCATGTCTCAGCATCATGTCTGGCCCATGTCTAAAGTGCTTCAGGAACGGTGGGCAATCAAAGCGAACCGAGGAGAAAAAGGCCTGACCCTTCCAAATTTACCGCTGCGCAACGCCGTGATTTCTTCCGTAAAAAAGGCGACCGTTGTAGGAATCCTGCCCGCCGGAGACAACACGATCAATGCCCCGGATTATTTAAAAAGACCCTTAACCGATAAGGTTTTCTCCTATTACAAGATTCAGCCGCCTGTGATTTGCCATGCCGGGGTGAACCGGGAATTGGCCAAAATGGAGGAATTTTGGTCACTCCTCTCCGGCCTGCGAATTATGGTCATCACACGGGAAGCCGCTAAGATCAAGGAACGGCTTAAAAAAGAACCCTATAACCAAAAAATCGTGCACGCCCTGCCTTTTGACCAATGGCCGGAGTACCGGAATACGATCAAGTGGATTACCGCTCATAAGGACAGCTTTGATGTGGCACTGATTTCATGTGGGGTCAGCGCAGTGGTTCTGGCTCAACAGATTGCCTCGATTACAGGCAAAGTCGCTCTCGATTTTGGCAAAGCAAGCAATATCATATTAAATGGGCGCCCCAATTAAGTTGTGGGCGCCTTTGTTTGGCTCTGGCTCAGCCAGATTACTTTCCAATCCGCAGCGCTTGCTTCGCCTCCTGATCCGGGTGACAAAAATAAAAAGGCAGGGCTCATTGAGCCTGCCTTCTCAAGATTAGGTTGTGCCTTCCTGGATTGCCGGTTTGCCAGCTTCCAGCAACGCTTGATTCCGTCCGAGAAAGAGCGATAGGAGCAAAATCAGCAGTCCCGTCGCGATGAGCAGCCATTCGATCGCAATCGCATCGGCAATGGGCCCGAAGATCAGCATCCCGATCGGCATCATCGACGTGGAGATCATGCTGAATACGCCAAAGATTCTTCCCATATAGCTTTCGTCGACCTTTTCCTGAATCATCGTCATCGTAGGGGTATTAAAGGTTGGCATTGCGATCCCAAACAAGGTCATAAACGCCAGATAGATCCAAAAGACGGGGACGACGCCAAGCAAAAATGTACATAACCCCATCAATACCGTAGCCAAAGTCATCGTGTGCACTTTATTCTTAAAACCGCCCCACGCGGCAATCAATCCCCCTCCCGCCATCATTCCGATGGAAAAGGCGATTTCAATTGCGGTAAGCCGCCAGACCTCTTCGCCGTAAGTGCGGGTCACCTGAAGCGGGGTCAAAAACGCGGCCGGGGCCATCAGAATAAAAAAGACCGCCATAAAAGCAAAGAAGGATTTTAGATAGGCTTGTCGACGGATATAGGCCAGACCTTCTTTCAGGTCGTGAAAATAACCAGTTGATTGCGGACCTGAAGCTCGTTGATGGGTCGGAATCCGAAAATAAAGCAGCAGTGTCAAAATCGCGATCGCCGCCGTGACCACATCGATGAAGAAAATCGTTTCGATCGTCGCCAAAGTGAGCAGCGCAGCGCTGACAATCGGGGACACGAACATAATGACTGCTTGAATGCTTCCGTTAATCCCGTTCACTTTCGTTAATTGGTCGGACGGTACGATTTGCGGCAAAATCGCCCCAACTGCCGGCGTCTGCACGCCCGAGCCAAGCGCCCGGATCGCAGCCATAACAAAGAGCAGCCAAGCTTCCTCATAGCCCATCAGGAATAGGAGCGCGAGGATCAGTGTAGCGAAGGCGATCATGCCATCCGACAGCATAATCAGCCATTTTCGGTTGTAGCGATCCGCCCAGACGCCCGCCACCGGGGATAACAGGAACGTTGGGATAAACCCGCAGATGATATATAACGTCATCATGATCCCCGATTTCGTATTTAGCGTAATGTACCACATGATCGCGTACTGCACCAGCGAGGAGCCAAACAGCGAAATCGTTTGACTGCTCAGGAACAGGATGATGTTCCTTTTCCACTGCTCCTTTGATGTCGCTTGATTTGACCTGTCTACGTTATTCACGGACATCCCCTCTCGATTTGGAAAATTACAGCATAATTATACTGTAAACGAATCCAAACAACCAAATCAATGGAAAGAATAATTTTAAAAAAAGAACCCCGTATCCCGGGGTTACATCCATGCGTCAGCAGGAACGAGAACAAGAACATTCGCTTCAGCGGAAACTGGATTCTGGCGAACGCATATGCGGTCGGGATGCAGATGAGGATCGATAACGCCGTTACAATCGCCGCGATCAAGAACGACAACGAAATCGAGGAGACGATATCGTCCTTGGCTAATACGAAGTTCCACCATTTGAACCCCCAAGTCGCCGGCAAGACGTCCGGATAGTTCCACTTCTCGCTAAACGCCAGCACCAGCAGGTTCAAGAGCGGACCGGCAAAAAATATCGCAAACACGGTGAGCAGCGAGCAGCACAAACTCGATGATTCGCCTTACCCTACTTTTTTCCAATACCATCCCATTCAGGTCACTCCCTTCCTTCCGTTGATTGACGTTTGACAACATGACTTTCGTATTCCACCAGCTTAGGCAAATCCGCTTCACCGCGGATCAGCTTGTCCAACAGCTCCACCGCATCCCTCCCGATGCCGGCGGTATCCACGCTGACCGTGGACAGCGACGGCGAATACATGCGGCCAAGCTCGATATCGTCGTACCCCAAGACGGCAACCTCCTGAGGGATCTGAACACCTCGGTCCAGCAACAGCTTCATCGCGCCCAGCACCAGCATGTCGTTTGTCGTAAACAGCGCAGGATATCTTTGATTCCGAAAGTCCGGGAAGTACGTCTCCATCTTTTTCATCCTTATTCATTTTCAGCAATCTGTATGTGTGCCGATGAACCTTCACCTGCCCGATTGCTTCTTACCGGCCTTGCAGCATGATTCGGTATGCAGGGTATTGATGGATGGCGATGCCGCCAAATCCTGCATGCTTCGCATAATAAGCGTTGATGGCCTGAATTTGCTGGTTCATGTAAACCAAGCCTTTGTTATAGTACGTAATCTCGTTTGGAATCGTAGATCCGTTTGGCGGACTGGTTTCTGCACCGATATAGACCTTCTTACCCAAGCTTGCAGCATAATCGGCTTCCGCCAAGGATGCGCGAATTTGCCGATCAGCTGTGTCGCGGTAGGCCATGACGGAAACAGTGTCCACGATATCCAATACGAAATAACTTAACGGCTTCCGTTGTCCGCCCGTCTCCACTATCACCGGATTTTCTCCCGTAGCATACCAGCAAGGAATCGCCGCGTTAAACTCCAGTGGATCGCCGCTGGCGCGAATTTCTGCCGCGATTTTCTTCAAGACCTGCAGGTATTGATAATTGATGGATCCTCGCTTCGTTTGGTATTCCGGCAACGTGTGCGGCTCGATATCAAATTGAATGCCGTCAAAGGTGCTGGCCGGGTGGGAAGCATTAAACGACAGCACCTGCCGAAGCTCTGCGAGTGCATCGCGATGTCGGCCTTCCAAGGCCCACTCTGCTCTTCCGACCAGCGCAAAGACGCGAATTCCCTCCGCATGTGCCCGATAGATCAGTTCCGTATAGGTTGCCGGCTGATCCGGCAGCGTTCTGCTTGTTCCGATAAACAGCAGGTTGATGTCCTGCTCCTTCAGAAACTCCAACAAAGACGTGATCTTTTGCGAATTGGAAGCCGCATCATAAAAATCCCATGCCCAAATCGCTTTGGTTGGCCGCGCCTCTGCTTGGGCCGGAGACGAAACTCCAAAAACCCCCGTCAAACAGACTGCCAACAACAGCAGGATTGCCTTGTTCTTCACTCGGTCCTCTACACTCCATTCCTTCTCTGATTTCCCTGCGATGCGATAAACAATTGGCCGTACTCCTTACAGGGCGATTCGATTCAGAATGAGATTATCATAAAAAGGATGAGCGCAAATGATCTGTTCGGCCTATTGTAGAGGGATTCAAGCCCTGATTATTCGACATTATTCGGCGTGAACCCAAATTTCAAGCAAGCTGTTCCAGGTATTGATCTCGTTGCCTTGACCCACATATCGGATGTATTTGGCCGGGGTCGGAGTAAACTCAAACGTCTCCAGTTCCGACTGTTTCTTGCTGGCCATCCCGGTTAGAACAGATTCGAAATGAACACCATCCACGGAAACCTCCAGATCAAAATAGTTCGAGCGGGTGTGTCCGTTATAAAACCACAGGCTTACCCCATCCACGATCGTGACCTCTTCCAGCTCCACCTGCAAAAACTGTCCTTTCCCATCTGCAGACCAACGGGTGTCCGGATCACGGTCCAGCGTGTTGCTGGGCACATTGCCGTCATCTGCGCTGGCCGTTACTTTGGCGATGGCGGCTAAAGGTCCCGCAGGCTCGGGTATCGGCTCCAGCACCTCAAAGGTCTGGCGCGCTTCGACGACCACGCCTTGTAGCTGGCAGCTGGCAATGATGTCTGCGACACCGGGCCGTTCGGCATAAAATGTATTTCCTTCGATATAACCCACCTGTTCGTCACTAACCCGGTACGTCACCGGGATATTTAACTCGGAGGTGTTTACGACTTCCCCGTTATCGAGCGTCAGGAAAGATTGAAGACGTCCGCTCTTGCCTGCGCTGATCGCATAACCGGCAGAACGCCAGCCCGGTACGCTTTTGTCCGGGGCAATCGTAATATTCTCCGGCAGCACAGGCGTCTTCGCCACACTAAACTTCACCCGCACCGTTTGCGTCTTTCCGCGCCGGGTAATCGTAATAACGCCGGTTCCGCTTGTCCCTTTCGGTTGGACGATCTTGACACGGGCATCCTTCGACGTTGCCTTTGCCGAAAGGATTGGGGTTTCTGTGGTACCATATGGCAGTACATAATCATATTGCGTCCGCAAAAACTGCACGCCCGGCACAGCTTCCCCGTTGACAAGGATCGACTGCAATCCCAGTTCCCGGTGATCCAACCGTTGCTTGGTTTGATCCTTGTACAAGCTTTGCGGGAACAGCCGCTCCCCTTGCCCGACGCCTTCGACCCAATCAAACGGCGAGGTATCCGCATCCGGAATCGAACCGATGATATCCACTTTCACCCCGTTCACTTTCCCGTGGGTGCCGATAATATACCCGTTGCCAAACTGCTCCGATTCGATGATGATCCCCGGTTTACTTGAATGGGCGGCAATCCCTTTCGTGTTCCAAAATACGCTTTCGGTTGTTACCACACCGTGGCGGTTCGTCGCAGACGATCCGTAATCCCTCGTGATCGCGGAAATCGCGTCCCCGTTCACCGTGAAATTGTCAATCAAATTGGCCATACTCAAATACATGTGGAAGTCAGTGAGGTAAAATGAGTTCTCGGAATACGAATCCAGCAGCACGTTACCATTCGCCGAGAAATTAGCATAGGTGAAGCTATGTCTCGCCCCGACGGCACGACAGTTCATAATCAGGTTATCGTTACCGATGAATTGGTATAGATACCCGTTCCCGTTGGCTCCCCGGTATTGCGGATACTGCATGGTAACCTTGTCGACAGTGACATTTTTGGTCCGATCCAAAATGATGCCTTTAGATAAAATGTGGTAGTTCGCATTCCCCGGCGGCTTGTACGTGCCAACATTGCGGATCCAGCTGTTTGCGGCAGCGATGACGTTGATCGCTTTGGCATTATCGGCTTCGTACCCTGCCGTTCCTTCCACCTTGAAGTCATCTTCGCCGAGCCCCGGCTTCGAGTTCTCGACGTTCGCGATGGAGAAGTCCTCCAGGCCCACCTCCATGATTGGAGCTTCCGTTTTAGTAATCGTAATATCATCACGAAGCTTTAGAGGATACCGGGTTGGGATATCCAGGGTCAAAGTTTTGGCCTTCGAATCAACAGCTACGATCTGCCGATAAAATATCGGCTCCACCTTACCTAAACGGGAAGCCCATTTATTCTGCATCCCATGCTCCTTCAGGAAGCCTTCCGTCGTCTCAAAGGTAATGACAACGAAATCATCCACTTGGAAGCCATCCGTGCTCTCTACGGGCAGCAACACCGTAGGTTCGGATACTGTTTTGCGCAGCTTGCTCGAAGTGCTGGTCCGTTTCCAATCCCCGCCGCCGACTCGGATGATGTCCTTTTGCTTCATATTTTCCTGCGCATTGTAAATGTGCGTTTGAAGCTGCCCGTCTCCCTTGAGCACCACCCCGCTGGAGTTGATATTTAGAGCAAAATCCTTCCCTTCCTGCGGAGTCACACGATACGTTCCTTTGGGAAGGTAGACAACGCCTCCTCCGCGCGCCGCCGCATCATCAATCGCTTGTTGAATGGCGCGTGTGGAGTCCGTGCGCCCAGTAGGGTCCGCGCGGTATGGGGATTTCGTCACGTTAATGCCCCGGTGCTTGTTCACGGAAGGAATCGGTACCTCACCTCTCCGGTAGCCTGCATAGGAGAAATCATGCAGGAACTGACCCTCACTCGTCCGGTATCCCGGATACCACCCCTTGGGATAAAGCAAGCTTCTCCTATCGCGGCCAAGGGACGGACCTTGATGGGCTGCCGGATTCGCTTCGTCGGCTGACGCTGAAATAGCTCCTCCCCCGGTTACTGTGAGTCCGGCGACAACGGCCAGGGCGAGCAGTATGGCCGACCATCTTTTGCGCATCACATCATCTTCCTCCTTTGTTTATGGGATTCACCCACCATTGTAGTGGGAGGAAGCCTGTTTATCGATGCTCAAAAACGCCACTCGCGTTGCGTTTTTTCCAAATCCCTCCATTCACTTCGCAGACAATGCCGTGTTATACCGATCGAGGGACTGCTGTTGGATTTGAATCGCCCGGTCGATCCCCATGGCATGAATTTGCTCCACGTACCCTTCGAACGCATCCAGCGGCTCCATCCCATAGATGATCTTAAGCGACATCTCATCCACGAGGCGGTTCACGTCTTGCATAATGACCGAAAACTCCGTGCTCTCCTCCTCGGTTTTCGGCAGAACCGGCAAGTTGTGGAGCGCGGCATCCGTATCGGACCATAGGCGGGTAGCCTCCTGTTGCTCCGGCAGCGAATAATACTGCTCCATATACCGTACATCCTGCACGAACGGACCAAAATAACTAGCACGGGTATACATCGCCAGCGCTTGTGAAGGAGCCCACTGGTTGGGATTGTTTAAAATGAGGTCGGTATAGGCCGGATACCCGTCCTTCATTTCGTAGCTGACCCCTTCCATTCCGAAGTTAAACAGCAGATGACCTTCCGGGCTGTAACCGTAATCCAGCATCCGGGCCGACTCCTCCACATGCTGATTGCTTGTTGAGATCGCAACACTGCCGCTGACACCCACCACCGGAGCGAGCTGACCAAATTTCGGACGATCACCCTTCTTCAGTACCGGATATGGCGCCGGCGCCAGTTCGACCTTCAGGTCCTGGGCTCTCATCACCGGCAGCCAGGTCCCGATTCCCGCTCCGGCGTTCCAGATGCTGGCGCCGCTACGTCCGAGAATCATGCTCGTATCTTGGGTTTCCGAGTCCACTGCAGCAAGGTTGGGATCGATAAGCCCTTGCTGATACCAGTCGCGGAACAAAGCGAGAAACGCCTTGTACTCCGGCTCGATGGCGCCAAATTTGACCTTCCCCTGCTCTTGATAGAAATCCTTCTTAATCCCAAAGGCGCCAACGAATCCTCCGCCTTCGATGCCAAACAGCGGATTCGGTACGCCAAGAAAGGTTAGCGGAGCCTCAGCCCCCTTGCGTTCCTTGAACGCCTTCAGCACATCATGCCATTCCGCGATTGTCTCCGGAATTTCTAGCCCAAGATCATCTAGCCAATCCTTGCGAATGATGGGACCCTGGTAAGTACGAAGCCGCTGATCCCCTTGAATAAATGGGAAGGCGTAGTAACTTCCGTTTGCGGTACGAACCTGGAGATCGATCTCGGGATGCGCTTGGAGATATTTTTTCAAATGAGGGGCATATTGGTCGAAGATTTCATTCAGCCTTAGAATATACCCGTCGTTGATCGCCTTCTCCGGACCGCCCGGATAATTGATCCATTCATACTCGATCAGATCCGGCAGCTCGCCGGAAGCGAGCAGGACGCTAATCGCCTCCTTCCCTTGATTGGCGGGAGGCTGGATGAAATCGAGCTGGACTCCGGTTCTCCGTTGCCATTCTTGGAAGAAAGGAACCTCACTGAACTTGGATTTAATGCTGGCTGCATTTCCGTTGAGCTCAGCCCAGTAAGTGAGCGTCAACCGTTGATCCTGCGCATGATTTCCGCCCGGTTGTACCTCCTGCGGATTCGCCGCCGAAGCGGCGGATGACCCGCTGAAGGGTCCCGCACTGGAATCACAAGAGCTCAGTAGGACAAATAACGCCAGAATCAACACCGTCGCGAGTCCCCGGTTTGTAAGAGTCCGAACCTTTTTTCGATTTCCACTCATACCGTAACCTCCTTCCCATTCATGCCGCTGATCTCTTTATATCTGCCAGGCGTGATGCCTTCGTACTTCTTAAATACCCGAATAAACGTAGCTGCATCGTTATATCCCACCACTTTAGACAGCTCGCTGATCGATTCCGATTGCGTCCGCATGAGCTCCTTCGCCTTCTCAATTCGGCATCGGTGGATGCTGTCCAGCAGGCCTTCTCCCGTCTGATTCTTATAAAGCTTGGAGAGGTAACTGCCTTTCATCCCAAAATGATCGCCAATCGCATTCACATTTAAGTTGGCGTCGTTGTAACGTGCCGCGATATACGCCGTCACTTTCTCGATCAGGCTGCGAAGCGAGTCCTCTCGTTCTCTCAACAGATGGCTTGCACGTTTGTCGGCGGCAAATGCGCAGACCTCATGCAACAAGCCTTGCAGAGCGCTTTGCATTTCCTGTACCGTATCGCAGGCCAGCACCTCGTCGATCCACAGCGGATAATCGGCCAGCCGGCAATCATCCTCATGTCCGCCTAGTTCATGGATGACCTTGATCATCGTACTTACCAAATTAAACATGAGGCATTTGGCCACGTTAAGCGACATCACCGGCTTCTCCAAATTCCGCTTCATGATCTCATTCATGTAACGGCCGGCCTGCTCGGCATCGCCGGCTTTGATGAAGTTAATCAACTGCTGCTCGGTTTGCAGCGGATAATCATACCCGTACATGCCATTTGCCGTCTCACGATGGATCTCGCCGTAAGCAATAATCCCTTTCTTCCCCAATACCATCTTGTATTCCATCGCATCCACCGCTTCTTGATACGCCTCATGAATACCAATCCATGATGGATGCCGGCCGCTGAACGAAATGGTCAGCTCCATCTCGTAACGCTCCAAGAACCGCTGGGCTTCCGCCGCAATCTCTCTCAAATCCTCGCTCCACGTCTTGGAATCCGCCTGCAAATTCACCAGGCAAACGATCATCTCGTCAACCTCCGCAACGTACCCTACATGTCCTCGAGCGGCAACCAACTCCTCGACCACATTGGAGATGATCAGCTGGATCAACTTACTCCGTTCGCTTAATCCCACGCCGGGCAGCTTGTCATAGAGTTGGTCTTCATTTTCGATCACGAATAAAATGACGGCAAAATCCCGTGAATACAGCGGCATCTGAAAGGAGCGGAACGATTCTTCATACGGCACCAGCGGATCGGTTTTCCCTTTCAGCAGCCGATAAATCAAATTCGAGCGAAGCACCTGCTGATGCTTCTGAAGTTGCTGGGCAATCTCATTCTTCTCGCTCCGGGCCCGCTGGATCATGTTCTGGATAAACCGCAGCTCATTAGGCTCTCCAGGCATGGCTTGAGTCGATTTGTCCGACAACGATTCCACCAGCTGTTGGATCGGAGAATAGTTGCGACGCATGAAAAACCACGTCAGCACGCCGGCGCCAAGCAGGCTGACCAGAATGCTGATATACGTAAAATTGCGGACGTTCACGGCTTTTTCCCAATACAACCCGCTCGGGATGATCAACGCATATTTGAGATCGGATACCGCGGAATCCATATAGAACAGCTCCGATTCCCCGACCTTCGCCCGATCCAGCCTTACGCGGTTGCCATCCATAAAGGGAAGCAGCTCATCGGCAGGATCCCGATTGGTCATCAGCACCTCGTCATTCTGATTTAGGATCAGCAGCAGACCATCACTGAAGCCGGAGATCCCCTCAAGGGCCTGTTGGAACCGGCTCGTATCCGTCATCACCACGACCGTCCCTGTCTCTTGCCCGTTCAGATCAGCTGGCAGCTGCGTGACATAAGCGATGGAGGATTCCGCGTGCCCCGCATTGAGGTGAGGGAGCACAACAAAGTGTTTTGTATCCGCTTCCAAAACTAGGCGTTTCCAAGTCTCTAAACTGATGGCCCCGGTCTCGTGAATGGTATGAAAGGCGGTGGGGATATCCCGGATATTCCCCGCCCGGAGAACCGCATCCCCTTTTTTCCAAACGACGTAAAATTCATCGATCGTGGCGTACGACGTCTTGAACAGACGAAACTCCTTGACGAGCTGGTAAGCGGTGTAAGGTGCTTCGGCGTCAGACTGACTTGAATACATCAAGGTCTGCAGGTTCGGACTCCAAGTCATCTCCATATTGAGCCGCTTCATCAAATCGATTTGCGTATCGATCGTATAGCGCATTTGCTTCAGTAACGAATCGTTCGCCCGGTGAATTTCGCTCTTTAACGCTGTATTGGCCTGAGCGTAAATGATGAGGCTGAACAGAATCGGCACAAACAACACTGCACTGTACGAAACGAGCCAGGTTACGATCACGCTTTCCCGTTTCCGCCACAAAGATTGAATGTTCAACATCCGTTCCTCCCCCGTATCCTTCTGATTTGTAGATAAGCAGGTTAGTGGGTTAATCGGTTCGTCGGTTTTGTTGGTTTGTCGGTGCATCAGATCAAGACCTAATTATAACGTGTTTCCCCGGCCCAAGCCTATAGATAAAAAGTTCAATTCGATTGACAATTCCCGCTTGCGAGCAGTCCTGCGACCTAACAAAACGCAAATAGCCCGAGGGACTAGGTGGTCCTTCGGGCTAAATTTCGAGATAAAGTTTTTTAGAAAATACGCCGCTTCCATCCTTGGAGCTTCGCCAACGCCTCAACGAAGTAATAATCCCCGTAGATCAGCGAAACGTTCACGTTCTGATTAGCTGGCTTGTGGCCCGTACCTTGAAGCAGGATGGCCTCATGCTTCGGATCGTCCCAAGTGGCATAATTCGTAGCGAGTGAGCTTAAGATTCGCTCGGCGGCAGAGCGGTACGGTCGGCCAATCGGTTCATCCAGTTGGTCGGCAAGCTCAAGCAACCCGGAGGCAGCGATCGCTCCGGCCGAGGTGTCACGGGGAATCTCGTCGTCCCCAGCTTCCAGTATGGCCCGGAAATCCCACGGCGGGACGCTGTCCTCAGGCAAGCTAGCGATAAAGAAATTTGCCACCCGCTGGGCTGCACTTAAGTACACTGCGTCGTTGGTATGACGGTACGTATTCGTCAGGCCGTAAAGCGCCCAGGCGTTCCCCCGGCTCCAGGCCGAGTCGGGACCCGCGCCTTGTCCGCCTAACGCCCCCACGCGTTCGCCCGTTTCGGGGTCAAACACCACGATGTGATGGGTGGACCCGTCCGCCCGCACGAATTGCTTCACAACCATATCCGCATGAGCCTTGGCGATATGCGCAAACCGTGGGTCGCCGCTTTCCTCGGAAGCCCAGAAGAGCAGCGAGATATTCATCATCGTATCGATGATCGACCAGCCGGTTTGCTTGCTGCCGTTCCAAGCCCGGAGGTAGCTTCCCTTCGGGTTGAAGCGGCCGGCCAGGAAGTTTGCCGCAAACAAGCCTCGCCGCAAGGCGTCTTTGTCGCCGGTCAGCTTATACTTAAAGACCGCCGTCGGCAAAAAATGAAAACCTACATCATGATCAAAAGCATTCTCCTGCTGGAACAACGCAAACAACCGTTCATCCCAAGACCAGGCTGCCTCCCGCCATCCTTCTTCACCCGTCATGTCGTACATCAGCCAGAGGATCCCCGGCCAGAATCCGGAGGTCCACCAGTCCAGCTTCGTATCGTCATAAATTCCGTTTTGTCCTGCAACATGCGGAGCCTTAGATCCCAAGGAATCCCGCATCAGCGACACCTTGGACTCCAACCGCGGCCAGATCTCCTGGCTGATCGTTTTTAAGGTCGTTGTCATGCTTCTCCTCCTCTACCTTTACTCGTGGGACTTCCCCCTCATCCATTACCCCTTCAACGATCCGACCATAACACCTTTCACGAAATAACGCTGTAAAAACGGATATATGCACATGATCGGAAACGTCGCCACAATGATCGTCGCATATTTGATCGTCTCCCCGATCTGGAACCGGTCTCCGGCGGAGGCGCCGATCGACATACTGTCCGTCGAGTTCGAGATCAGGATTTCGCGGAGCACGAGCTGTAAGGGGAACAACTCCCGGCTTCGGATGAACACCGAGGCATAGAACCACCCGTTCCATTTGTCCACCGCATAATACAAGATCATCACGGCAATCACGGGCATGGAGAGCGGGATGATAATTCGGAACAGGATCGTAAAGTGATTCGCCCCATCGATCTTCGCCGACTCCTCCAAGCTGTCCGGGATGCCCATAAATGACGTCCGCATGATGATCAGATTAAACGTGCTGACTGCAAACGGGATGATCGTGGACCATAACGAATCCAATAGACCTACGCCCTTGACGATCAGGTACATCGGAATCAAGCCGCCGCCAAAAAACATCGTAAACACGATGATGAACATAAAGACCTTGTTCCACATCACGTTTTTGCGGGACAATACGTAAGCGCCCAGGGCAGTCATGAAAATATTCACGGTCACTCCAAACACGACGATAAACAACGTATTACGAAACCCGATTCCGATCCCCGGGTTGGCGAGCACGGCCCGATAGGCTTCCAGGCTGAAACCCACCGGCTTCCAAAGCAGTCCTTTATAAGCCAACAGGCGCGCCGGATCACTAAGGGAGGCTAACAGAACATAGACCAACGGATACAAGGTCGCGATAACGAGCAAAATCAGCAGGGTATAATTCACCACATTAAATAATCGATCCATCCAACCGCTTTCCGTCTTCATCGCTTCCACCTCACCATAAGCTGTTTTCATTCACTTTGCGGCTGATGTAGTTCGCGGAGATGAGCAGCGCGAGATTGATCACCGAGTTAAATAATCCCACGGCCGAGCTATAGCTCCAGCCGAATTCCAGCAACCCTTTGCGGTACACAAAGGTGGAAATAACATCCGCCGTTTCGTAGGTGATCGGATTGTAGAGCAAAATGATTTTTTCAAAACCAACGTTCAGCAAGTTCCCAATCCGCAAAATAAACATGATGGTGATGACAGGTACCAGGCCGGGTAGGGTGATATAGAACATTTGCTTCAGCCGGCTGGCCCCGTCAATTCGAGCGGCTTCGTATTGCTCGAGATCGATGCTCATCAACGCGGCAATATAGATGATCGATTCCCAGCCGATGCGTTGCCAGATTTCCGACAACACGTAGATCGGCCGGAACAGCTCCGGCTTCTGCAGCATCGCTTGACCATCGTACCCAAGCAGCATAAACAGCCGGTTAATTAGGCCGTCCGCATTCGTAAAGTCCGTAATGATGCCGCAGATCACAACTAAGGAGATAAAATACGGCATATACGTAATGGTCTGCACGACCCGTTTGAAGCGGCGGCGGCGCACTTCATTGATCAGCAAGGCCAGGATGATCGGCGCGGGGAACTCAAAGATCAGCGTATATAAGCTGATGAGTACGGTATTTTTGAGAACTCGCAAGAAATAGTAGCTCCCGAAGAACTCTTCGAAATGCTTGAGACCAACCCAGTCGCTCCCCAAGATCCCCTTAACCGGGGAAAAATCCTTAAAAGCGATGATTGCGCCATACATCGGACCGTAATGAAAAATCACGTAGTAGGCGATGACGGGAATCATCATGAGATACAAATATTTGTTTAACCGAAAGTCCCGGATCAACCGGCGTTTGAAGGAAACGGGTTTATTCATGCGCTTTAGGGGTTCACCTCATTTCAAGTCGGGAGGGCCTATACGCCCTCCCGTATGCTCCTTATCGATTGTTGTAACGCTCCAGCGCTGCAGTTTGAATCTCGATGGCGCGGTCCAGGCGAAGCGACTTCATTTTTTCTACATAGCTTTCAAATTGGTCCACGGATTCTTCCCCTAAAATGATCTTGATCGTCATCTCATCCACCAGCGTGTTGATGTCGTTCATAATCGTGGCATATTCCGAGCTTTCCTCCGGCGTTGGCGTAATCGGCGGCAATTGGTATTTCGCGACATCGGTGTTCTTCCAAATTTCGATCGCATCCCGCTGGGTTTGCAGGGCGAAGAATTGCTCCGCATACCGTTTGTCTTGTACGAACGGTCCGTTGTAGCTGCCGCGGGCATATAACGAAATCGCTTGCGCCGGCGCGAGTTTATCTGGATTTTTCATGAGCAAGTCGGTGTATTTCGGATATCCGTCCACCAACTCGTAGCTGACGCCTTCTTCCCCAAAGTTGAAGAACATATGGCCTTCCTCACTGTACCCGTAATCCAGCATCCGTACTGCCAACTCCGGATCCTTGGCGGCCGTTGTAATCGCGACCGTGCCTTCAGAGGAGTACGGTTGGTTCCGCTGCCCGAATTTGGGCTTCTCGCCCTTGTTCAGCACCGGATAAGGAGCTGCCACAAGCACTGCTTTCGGATCGTTCGCCTCGATCAACGGCTGCCATTTTCCCATCCCGCCGCCAGCGTTGCCGATCGTGGCACCCGTTGCTCCGGAAGCAAGGTTGCTGTCGAGCGCTTTACCATCGACCGTCGCGATATTTTTATCGAGCAGCCCTTCCTTATACCAAGATTGGAACAATCTTAAATACTCCTTGAATCCGGGTTCCGCAGGACCAAACTTGATCTTCCCGTCTTCTTGGTAAAACCCTTGAGTCACCCCATATGCACCCAGGAACGCTCCGTTGTAGGATTCATTAAAGAAGCGCGGCTTGCTGACCAGCGAGAGCGGAGCGGCAGCTCCCTTTTTCTCCTTAAACGCACGGAGCGTGGTCGTCCATTCGTCGATTGTTTCCGGCACCGGCAGTCCAAGTTCATCTAGCCAGTCCTTGCGGATCATCGGCCCCTGGAAGACCTGCAGATACTCATCGCCCCGGATAAACGGAAAGACGTAGTAACTGCCGCTGTCGGTTTTCACCATCTTATCGATATCTGGATGCTCCTCTAAATACTTCTTCAGATTGGGCGCGTACTTGTCGACCAGATCGTTCAGACGCAAAATATACCCGTCACTGATCGCTTTCTCCGGGCCTCCGGGAAAACTCATGAAGTTGTATTCGATCATATCCGGCAGATCGCCTGATGCCAGCATGACGTTCAGCGCCTCGCGGGCTTGACCTGCCGGCGGTGCCGTAAATTCGAGCGGAACCCCGGTTTTCTCCTGCCATTTCTGAAAGAATGGAACATCGTTATGGGAATTCACAATCCCGATCAGGTTCCCGGTCAAATCCCCCCAATACGTTAGCTTCTTATCGGTTTGGATTGGATAAGTCGCCCCCGTTTCGGTGACCGAGGTGCTGCCGCCAGCATCTGTTCCCCCTTCATTGGATTTTGCGCTGTTTGTCTGCCCCCCGTTTGAGCATGCCAGCAGCATGGTGCTAAGCAAGCCGATGGCTAGGCCGGTTGAGACCCAGCGGGCTAAGGATTTTGTCTTCATATACCTTCCCCTCCATGAATTGTGATGGGAGTTAACCCATCCTCAGCATACGAACAATCCACAGGGCGGCCTATGGGCAAAACCTCCAATGGCATGTTGATTTCGTTTGGGGCAGATTGATGATTTATGAAATGCGGTTGATGATCTATGTAAAAAAGCCCACCGAACGCTTAGGTTCAGTGAGCTTCTACCTTAATTTTGTTCCCCACAATATTTCTTAACAAAGTTCTCTAACACGCGATCCAAATTCACTCGGCGGTAACCAAAATCATCTGTTGAGCTTGGGATGTCTGATCACTGCCCAAGGCTTGAACTACGATACGGTCATGCATACTGCGACTGCCAAAGTCCCACGTGAATGACCAACCGTCGCTTCCGTCAAGATCATAACCGATGAGTTCCCGTTCTCCCCACGTTTCCGTCCCTGTTGGAACGACCCAAAACAATACGGTTTCGACGTTTAAGGCTTTTTTCTCCCTCTTTAAAGACTTGAACCGCTATTGAGCATTCGAGAACTTGCGAGATGTATTCAAGCAGCAAAAGGCTAACCGCGAACGGCTAGCCTTTAGTGTTGTTATATGGTCATCCCTTATGACAGGACTGTAAAATATCATCCATCAGCTTCATCACCTTGCGAACTTCCTGATTCTTCACGATCGGCTCAGCGCCTTCGCGTACAACTTCATAGAAGTTCTGATAGAACGGTACGAAATCTGCTTTAGGTTCAGGGAAAGCCAATTTCTCCGTAGCTTCCTCCGAAGGAGGCGCCATCGTCTTGGTGAGTCCCACGCCCGCTTGGATTGGGGTTGGAGCCGCCACATCCTCACGGCCAGTAGCCGCGATGATTTCGCCGGACAAATCCCAGTCGTTAATCTTCGCAGTCCCTTCAAGGCCCTTCACGTACCAGCGCGGAAGCTTGGTATAGTTGGTGGTGCCGACTTCGACCAGCGCCTTCACGCCATTTTCAAAAGTAATGTAGCACATGAATCCGTCATCGACTTCATCACCTAAGATATAGCTCAAATCGGAAAATACACTTTGCACAGGGCTATCGACCAGCCACAGCAGTTGGTCCAGCAGATGGACGCCCCAGTCCAGGAGCATGCCGCCGCCATGCTTTTTCAAATGACGCCAATCGCCTGGAATGCCGTTCGCCCCCTGAACGCGGGATTCGATTTGAAAAATCTCCCCAATCGTCCGGTTCTGATACAACTGGCGAATGATAAGGAAGTCCGGGTCCCATCGCCGATTTTGGTGAACCATAAAGACCTTGCCCGTCTCTTCAGCCACCGCCAAAATGTCATCCAGCTCTTCGGTATTCATCGCCACCGGCTTTTCGCAAACGACATGTTTGCCGGCCCGCATCGAGCGAATCGCGATTTCCTTGTGGGAATCATTAGGGGTCGCGATTAAGACCGCTTCGATGTTGTTATCGGTTAATACTTCCTCCAGGCTGCCATAGATATGCAGGCCTTTGCCCTTGGAGATTTGCTGTCTTTCTCCGGAAATATCATAGGTTCCCACGACATGAAAGCGAGAGCTTTCTGCCGGAATGAGGTTGTGGGCATGGTAAGAGCCCATCCCGCCATAGCCGATGACGGCAAAGTTGATCTTCGACATCTTGCTTGCTCCTTTACGCCCACCACATGGCAGAAGGCTGCTCATGGATCATGATGGATTTCAAGTTAGTAATGGCACGAGTGAGGCCTTCATCCACCGACATGATCGGATCTTCATGCTCGATGCTGAGCACATAATCATATCCATATACGCGCAATGCGGAGATGATATCCGACCATACCTTCAGGTCATGGCCGCAGCCTACCGAACGGAACGTCCAGGCACGCGTCTTCACATTGCCGTAAGGCTGCATATCCGTTAACCCGTACATATTAATGTTATCCTGATCCAGATACGTATCCTTCGCATGGAAGTGGTGGATCGCACCAGCCTCCCCAAGGATCTTAACCGCAGCAACCGGATCAATTCCTTGCCACCACAAATGGCTTGGATCCAGGTTACAGCCGATCGCTTTACCGGTTGCTTCACGCAATTTCAACATGGTGTATGGCGTATGAGCCAGGAAGCCGCCATGGAGTTCGATCCCGATTTTCACGCCGGCCGCTTCCGCTTCCTTGTTGATCTCCTTCCAATACGGGATCAGCTTCTGCTCCCATTGGTAATTGTAGTTGTCATCGTATTCCGTTGGCCAAGGCAAGACCGGCCAGTTCACTTGGGTATCCCCCGGTTTCCCGCCCGATACGCCGGAGAATCCGTTGACGACCGGAACGTTCAGCAAGCTGGCCAGCTTAATCGTTTTGCGCAGCAAGGTGTCCGCCTCGGCAGCCACTTCTGGGATCGGGGAGATCGGATTGTTGTGGCAGCTGAGCGCAGAAATTTCGAGGCCTTTGTCCGCTAATTTGGCGAGATATTCTTTTCTCGCATCGCTGCTGGCCAGCAATTGATCAATATCCAAATGAGCGTTGCCCGGATAACCGCCGGTCCCGATTTCAACCGTCTGCAATCCTTTCTTGGCCACTTCCTCAATCATCTCTTCAAAGCTTAAATGATTAAACAATGGTGTAAATACACCCAGTTTCATTGCTCTTCACTCCTAATGGTTTACCTTATTTTTCACGTGCTTCATAGTGGCCGTAAACGGGATACAGATTTTGGGTTGGAGCGCACCAGCGGATCCCGTTCTTAATGACCTTCTGCACTTTCTCGTTATAATAGCTCGGATACGTTTCATGGCCAGGTTGGAAATAGAAGATCTTCCCGTTCCCCCGCCGGAACGTACAACCGCTGCGGAACACTTCGCCTCCAGGGAACCAGCTGACAAAGATCAGCTCGTCCGGTGCCGGAATATCAAAATGCTCCCCGTACATCTCTTCCTTCTCCAACTCGATAAAATCGCCGATACCTTCGGCAATCGGGTGGCTCGGGTTCACGTTCCAAATGCGGCTATGCTTCCCGTCTTCCCGCCATTTCAGGTCGCAAGAGGTTCCCATGAGTCTCTTGAAGATTTTGGAGAAATGTGCCGAATGCAGCACAACCAGCCCCATACCTTCCAGCACCCGTTTATGCACGCGTTCCACGATTTCATCCTGAACTTCATCATGGGCCATATGCCCCCACCAGATCAGGACATCCGTATCCTCTAATACTTCTTCCGTCAAGCCATGCTCTGGTTCGTCCAACGTTGCCGTCTTCACTTTGAATTGGTCCTCACGGAGAAACTTTGCAATTTGCCCGTGAATCCCTTCCGGATATACTTCTTGAACGACTTTATTGGTCTTCTCATGCCGATATTCGTTCCATACGGTGACTTGAATCATGGATATCGCTCCTTGATCTTATAGGTATACCGGCTCGCCGGTCTTCGAGGATTTGTAAATCGCCTCTAGAATTTCCGTAACCACCAAGGCTTCTTCCGGTTTCACGACAGGCTCGGTATCATTTAGGATCGCCTGAATCCAGGATTGGGCTTCAAGCACCTCCGGTCTTTCGCCTGCACCGTCGTAGAAAGCAACGCCGCCGGTTTGCAGCTCGATCTTCTTCTCATACAGCAGGCTGTGGTCTTCCCCGTTGATGGTCAGGCCATTGTTCATATCGGCGCCTGCTTTGGTTCCGCACAGCGTCGTTTTTGCTTCCTTTACGTCCAGGCTGTTTAACGCCCAGCTGGATTCCAGGAAGATGGTGGCCCCGTTTTCCATCACGACAAAACCAAATGCGGAGTCTTCTACAGTGAATTTTTCCGGATCCCAAGGTCCCCATGCATTCGCTGCATTTTTCGTTTGGGACAATTTATGATACGTTTTCCCCACCACGTACTTCGGCTTGTAGTTGTTCATCATCCAGAGCGTCAGGTCAAGCGCGTGGGTACCGATGTCGATCAATGGACCTCCGCCTTGCGCTTCCTCATCCAGGAATACGCCCCAAGTTGGTACCGCGCGGCGACGAATCGCATGAGCTTTAGCAAAATAAATTTCACCCAAACCGCCCTCTTCACAAACTTGGTGCAAATATCTCGAATCCGTCCGGAACCGGTTCTGATAACCGATCGTTAATTTCTTGCCGGTCCGCTTGGACGCTTCGACCATGCTTCTAGCTTCTTCAGCCGTCTTCGCCATCGGTTTCTCGCACATCACATGACAGCCCGCTTCCATCGCTGCAATCGAAATGACCGCATGCGAGGAGTTTGGCGTACATACATGAACAACATCCAAATCGGTATTCGCTAACATCGTTTCATAGTTATCAAAAACCTGCGCATCCGCAGTACCAAATTTCTTCTTCGCTTCCTCCGCACGTTCCACGACAATATCGCAGAAGGCTACCATTTCTACTTCTTTCACCTCGGAAAGAGCCGGCATATGCTTGCCGTTTGCAATCCCACCGCATCCGATAATACCAACTTTTAGTTTCATCTTATCCCTCCTGAAAGCGTTTCTATTGTCGAATTCATTATAGCCAAATTTATAACTGCTTTCTTCCCAATTTCCTCGCATGATACTCCCGAATATTGCCCTCCGGTTCAAAAAACAAACAAGGGCTTCTACCGAGAATAAACTCGTAAAAGCCCTTGATCTTTAAGACTCTATTAGATTTTTGCGATACTGCAGCGGCGATTGTCCAACCTCATCTTTAAACACATGATGGAACGTTTTGACGCTGGCGAAGCCGGCTTTATCGGCGACTTCCGCCATAGGGATATTTTCGTTGGCCAAAATAAACTTTGCTTGATTGATCCGATACTCCGTCAGGAACTGCATGAACGTCTGCCCCGTATTCGCCTTAAAGAATCGAGTGAAATAGTACGGACTAAAGCCCACGAATTTCGCCACGTCTTCTAGGGTAATCACTTCCCGATAACGATTTTCCACATATTCAAAGACTTGATTCAGCAAATCCAAGGTTTCTTTGTGCTGAATGGTGGATCGCTTGCTGGGCAAGTTCGAGGTTTGGCGTCTTGGCAAATGCAAATAAAACTCGCCGATTAATTGGTACAGATACCCGAGGGTCAAATAATTCATGCCCATCGGTTTCGTCTGTTCGACTTCATATAAATGAATTAACAGCTCCGTCGCCTTCTGGGCTAACCCCTGCGGCCAGTTGCGGCTAAGCGGCTCGCCGGTTTCAAAGAGATTTAATAAGGAGTCCTCTGAAATGCGCAGGGTTCTCTCATCAAACAGTTTCAGATTAAACTGATAGACATACCGTTCACTCTCTGGCGAAGCCAAGAAATAATGAGCCTCCCCGCTAGGGAAAAAGAAGATCTCCCCTTCCTCCAACTGGACGATCTCTTCCCGAACGCCGATGTTCACCTTGCCTTTGCGGGAATAGATGATTTCAATTTCTTTATGCCAATGCGGATAGACAATCGTCATTCCGTCATTTAGGAACGTTCGAAACAAAATGGAATCCTGAAACTCCGGGATTTCCAAGTACTCGCTCATAACCCTGATGACTCCCTGTACGTTGGATTTTGTCGTGTTCAGTATGATTATAAGGGGCTTCCCTGATCCGGACAACCCGAGGTGGGAATCTACATTTAGTTTTTACACTTTTTAACACATATTGTACACTTGCAGTAAGGAGGGACTTCCATGCCATTCTTAAAAAAAACATGAACTGACTCGCCACGATGTGTTTGAATTTATGTGGATTTAATAGATGAGATGGAGAAGTGGGTTGTGGAATGCTTCAAGGATCATGATTGCTTTACGATTTGAGGAATCTAGCCGTTCTATCATGAAAAAACCACCCGTTGCTTATAAAGCTTAAGGTGGGTGTTTTTTCTATTATTCTGAATGGACCTCATCGACCATTGCTCGAAGACGCTGGCAATCAATCGCTGTAGCTTCTAATGGCGGATAGTTCTGAAACTCCTCTTGCTCCACAATTAACCATGGGATTTCGTTCTCCTTAGCGAATTGGACGAATTCCTTCATCGGCAGGACGCCGGAACCAATTTCCGTGCTTTCCCGAGGAGAATCCTGCATATCTTTCATATGAAAAAGACCAATCCGATCCTTATGCGTTTCTAACCAAGAGAACGCGTCCAAACCGGCATCCGCCAGCCAGTACAGATCTACTTCCAGGTCGATTTGTTCCGTACGTTGTACCATTTCAGCCAGAATATCCACGCCGGGGATTTCCGTGAGTTCATTGGCATGATTATGGTAGTAAAATTCGAAGCCTTCCTCTGCCGCCTTTTTCGCGACCTCCTCCATTTCCTCAATGAAGGCGTGCCAAGCTTCTAAGGTCTGGAAGCTGGCATAAGGAATCACGATCCGAGAATTTCCAATTTCCTTCTCGAAGGCTAACGTTCCTTCGAAATCCCGTTGCAGAGCCTCAAAAGAAAGATGCGAAGCCGCAACCTGTAACCCCAATTCATCTAAGTAACTTTTCACTTCAGCGGCACTTTTCCCATGATAGCCGGCAAATTCGACGCCATCATATCCGCTTTGCTTCACTTTTTTGAGCGCCTCATAAAAGTTGTCTTCACATGCATCCTGAATACTCCATAATTGCAAGGCAATTTGGGGTTTCATCGAACCTCCTCCTTTCTCGAGTCCATTATAGCGAAATCACCTCCCACATTCTTCCCGCTTTCTTCCGAAAAGCTCCTGAATAATGCGCTTTCATAACCGACATGATAAAAGGCCACAACAAGAAAACCTTGTTGCAGCCGAATATCATGAACTTCCTTCTATTAATTTTGTTGGAACAATTGGGGATACAAAGCATGTACGCCGCCAGCAAAGTCACGTTGCACGTTACGGCTAAATTCATCGGCGACAATTTCGTAGTTGTCTGCTTCAACACCGTCGATGGCAATCTTCGCAATATCCGCAGGACTTGCTTTTGGTGCTTTTACATTTGCAGTCATGTCTGTGTCCATAAACGCCACATGAAGCCCAGAAACCTTTATATTTTTCGGAGCCAAAGCCATACGAAGCGTATTCGTCATATTCCATTCCGCCGATTTCGCTGCAGAATATCCCGTGTTGCCTACACTAAACCAGGACAGAACAGAGAGGATATTCAGAATCGTCCCGCCGCCATTTTTCTCAAGAATCGGGGCAAATGCACGGATCATCGACAAGTTGCCAAAAAAGTGAGTTTCCATATCCAATCTGATCTGATCCAAATCGCCATCCAGCAAAGCAGCGCCTGTATGGGATCCAGCATTGTTGACCAACAAAGTCAGATCTGGAATGGCTTGTGCTGCCTTCGCAATCGATTGAGGATCGGTAATATCCAGTTGTACTGGAATAGCGCCCGGCAATTGAATCGCTTCTGGATCTCTTGCTCCAGCATAAACCTTCGCTCCTCTTGCGAGAAGTTCACTTGCAAGATGATAACCCAACCCACGATTCGCACCAGTAACCAACGCAACTTGTTTTGAAATTTCCATCGATAACAGCTCCTTTTCTTTTATTTGAGATGTGTTTTTGTCTGGAATATTTTTTAGAATGATCATTCTTTTATTATCAAAAAAAATAGCTTATACCAAAGTTGCCCTCCCCCCTGCAAAGCCAATTTTATTTCTAGAACGATCGTTCTTGTTAATGTTCAGGGAGTTCCGCCTCCAGAGCTATCATACACGATTTGAGAACGATCAGTTAAGAATTAAATTGTGTCTTTCCTCTTGCAAACGATCTCCCTGATCGGTCATCCAAAAACAGCGGATACTGCGACTTTCGCGGTATCCTCCAAAATTTTACGATCCGTAGTTGTTTTAGCGAGTAACCCATGTCGCGTTGTCATCAGGAATCTTGCGGTCTCACGTACATCCAGTCCAGGCTTTAATTTGCCTAACTCTTGAGCTCGTGTCAAAAATTTATAAAAGCCATTTCCATGTCTGACGTAAAAGCTTCGATCCGCGTTGAAATCTCCGAATCCACGGCTCCCAGTTCCATGGCTGTATTGGCAATAAAACATCCACGGCGTCCCGTTTCATTGTTTAAAGCCACATCAATTAAACTATCGAAATAAAGTTGTAGCAATTCTTTGGGTTCTCCATCCTCTTCAAGGATCCGAAAGGCTTGATCTTTAGTCACTTCCTGGAATCGATCCAAACAGTTGAGGAACAGTTGATTTTTATCGCCAAACGTATCGTACAGGCTCCCCCTGTGAACCCCCGTCCGATCGACCAAATCCTGAATGGAGGTTCGCTCAAAGCCTTTCTCCCAGAACAATTCCATCGCTTGTTACAATGCGGTTTCCTGATTAAATTCCCTTGGTCGCGCCATTCTAAGCCTCCTCCTTTCTTCTTCATCATACAAGTTTGAGAATGATTAGCAAAGAATGATGCTTTTTGGTATTGTAAGTTCCACATGTGTATATTATGGATAGACGACTTATAGCTGCATATGGCTACTTGTCTAAACTGTCAAACTCAATTCTTTCTATAATATACCTTGTCCATGCGTAACCCACAGCAATGGATGTTAGAACTGGTTCAATATTTACTTCTTTTGCGGGGGAGGTATAAAACACTGTCCAAACTTACAAAAAAATGCACTTTTTTCCGAAGCACAGTAATTCCCTCAGTATCACTTTCGTACGTTCTTCGCATTCACATACCTCCGAAGAAAGTTATTTCAACACCCATAACCGTGCAATCCAGATCTACATCTAAGAGCGTTGTCCCTGGATATTAATTGTATTTCAATATCTGTTTTTTCCTCCACGATTACTTAAGTAGCGGCTTAATATTTTCTTGCACCGACAATCTTATATCAGTAACTTCCTGAAAAAGCAGTTCCTCAATAACACTTAATATTTTACTCTTGATAGTTCGAGCATTTTCACCGGTTGCTTGGATAATTTTACTAACCCTACTATATACTTCGAACCTATCGATAAGCCCCTCACACTCCTTAGCAATTGATTCTATCTCCTTCATCGTTAGCTCGTATATAGTTTCTTCAGAAAAGTCATTAAATTCGATAAATTTATCGATTCTATAAAAAATGGGTAGACCTAAACTCTCTTTTATCTCATTTAAACTAGAAAAATTAGATGTTAATATTATCAATAAGCCTGAAATATCAACATCATATGTCGCGTCACTGAAAATAGTATTATCAAACAAAGTGTAAAAGGCTGAATAGAAGTATTCTGGACATTTATCAAGTTCGTCAAGAAAAATAAGATTTGATTCTCTTTCCAAAAGGTCAAATCCTAAACTTCTTCGATTTGGTCGGTCACCAAAAAAATAATAGGAATAAGCCTCATTTTTAAACATCGACAAGTGCTTTTCCATAAATTTACCTTCAAAGAATTTTTTCGATATTTCCCTAACTAGTTCCGTTTTCCCCAAACTACTTTTGCCATATAACATGATTACATAAGGCTTTTTTCTATTTACAGTAGTTAAATACCACATACTTTTACTTATTTCGTAAACTGCATTATTTTGTCCAATAATGCTCTGTGCGATAGAGCTCATATTTTCTGAAAAATGCTCTGGTTGTCTGGTTATAGTATACTCCTCAATAATCCGAGTCAAATGAACTATTTCACGGTTGCATAAATCTTCAAGATATGTTTCTAATACTCTTGGAGGATTATGAATATATATAGTTGCATCATCTGTAGTCAGCTCTTCAATTAATGAGCCTAATCTATCGTGGGCTGATTCCACAATTCCATGATAATTATTATTTTTTAATATCATGGATGAAGCTTTAAATTGATCTGATTGATAACCTCTTTGCTTTATTTCATCAAATATCCTAACTAAATCCAGAAAGTATTCTGCCTCTTCTTTGAACTCTTTAATTTGATCATCGAAAAAAGACTTTGAACCGATTATTATTTTGTATGTTCTTTTATCCACCTTGAATACCTCCCATTGTAATACATGCATATACTACATCGAATAATTGAATTTCATTGGCACTGTTTCCTTTACTTATAGAGTCACCATTTTTATCATCGTCGATTGACATAGTTGGTGGGTATGCATCAGCAAGTGATTTATGATGATTGACCCCAGTAATTAAATTTTCCATTTTACTTATTTGTTTAAAGAAGTCAAATTTCTCTTTATCAAATTTTCCAACATCAATACAATATAGTGTCATTCTTGTGGCCAACAAATCATTTCGTTTATAGTTACTAACGAATGCAGAATTATTAAATCGAACATACCGCTGATCATCTACTTTATATGTATCATACCCGTCATAATCGTCCATTACAGACTTAAACTCTTTTATATCTACACCTTCCACGCCTCCTTTTATAATGCGCAAATATCCGCCTGCAACCCTAAAAAAAGTTGATGAGTTTTCAATGTCGAAAATTAGCGTGTCCTTTATTTCTGTAAAATGCAACTTTAGTTGTTCAAATTCAGAAATCTCAGTTGATGTAATTGTTGTCGAACTATCTCTTTTAAACATAAATGATGCGTTAATTCTTCCTGAAAATAAAAAAGATAATCTATCCCAAAAAGGCACACTTAATTTAACTTTCGTCTCGACCTCAACACTAGTTCCAATTCCAGTTGAGGAAACAGAATCTAACTTAGTTGTTTTTGAACCTTTATTTTGTTCTTGAAGGATATTTCTTATTGTTTCTTTGTCAAAATATATAATCTTATTAATACCTTTATTTTTAATCATTAACTCTAACCTCCATACCCGATGAGTCCTCTTTCAGCTAAATAGTATAATTTACCTATATTCATATACTACTATACAATGGAAGATTATGACGAATAAAATATAAATTGCTCGAAAATAAAGAAACTCCCGCTGTTAAAGATATTGCGGAAGTCTAGTGACCTAATTGTTTTTATAAACATGAATACAACATGCTTTGCACTAATTCTAACCTTCTCTCTGAACTTAGCTTCTCTTCTCCTTATCCCCACAAAACACCTCAACCATAACCAATGTCCCCATCCTAAAGCCCTGGACAAAGGCCTCCCTTATTACCATTGAATTAGATTCACCATTCAAATCTAAGATTTGCTCTAATTTTGCAAAGTCTTTCTCCGAAAAACATTCTTTTGCTTCTTGCATTAAGTCCGAAATCTTTCTATTAAGTGGACGATAGTCGGGATCTGTAGGAACCAATCGTTCTTCAGGTCTCAAGTTGCCGTAGAATATATCTTCTACAATACTCTTCATACCTCTCTCCCCTTAAGTGCTACGTTTTCAAAATCCCTTGAAAAATTTGGGATATGAATAGATTTTATGCGAAAAATGCATAAATCTCAATATGCAATTTTCGCATAGAGTAAACTTAGCATGGGTGATATATGAATGTATAAGCGAATTAGGGATTTAAGAACAGATAGAGATTTAACGCAGCAACAAATAGCTCAACTTTTAAACATTTCACAGGCAACCTATTCTCGTTACGAAAACGGGAACTTGGATGTTCCCAGCTCCGTTTTGATTAAATTAGCCAACTTCTATAACGTTAGTATCGATTACATTCTGGGTCAAACCAACAATTCAAAGCGTTCTAATGACAAATAACTAAGTACGAATTTACTCGCCTCCTGATCCTCCTGGACAATGAAACTGATATTGAACCACGTCTTACCGACCTGTTTTCTTACTTTCTCTTGTTTTCGAAAAAAGCTGTTCGCTTTGAAGCTTAACAATCAAACTTTCTCTGTATGATATAATGTATTAATCACAATGTTTGTGACCATATCCTTATTTAAGGAGATGATTCTTATGTCTATAAGCAAAAAAGAACTTAATGAATTAATTGATAAACTTTCTGATCAAGACATTCCACTTGTAGCTGATTTGGTTAAACGCCTTATTCATCCTGCTGATCATCATATCCCGTATGACGACGAACCGCTAACAGATGAAGATATTCAAGCAGTTAATGAGGCTCGTCAAGAATTCCTTGAAGGTAAAACCATAAAATTCAAGGATATTAATCATGAGTTACAAAATTGAATTATCTAAAAGAGCATATAAATACCTAAAGAAGCTCGATCCTAATACGAAACGACGATTATCTCTTCATATTGAATTACTCGCTGAAAACCCTCTAAACCCTGAGCTTGACATAAAAAAATTGCAGGGTGAGACTTCTTTATATCGACTTCGGGTAGGAACTTAATACAATTGAAGACGACCAATTAATTATCGTAGTCATCAACATAGCTACGCGTGGCGATGTACTTTGACAAATCGAACCAGCCCTTATGATGGGCTGGTTCGTTTGTTATCTGACTATCTTTTTGCAGTATTCGCATATTTTCCGTTCGAGTCCACCAGCGAACATGGAAAAATCCATTAAAAACGACTATTCTCAGAAATTTGATGATCCCCTATGTTAAAATAGTCGCAATAACCCACACCCCGAGGTGAACCCATGATCACAATCAGACCGCTACAACCCCAGGAATTCGATTTTTTCACGGATATGCACTACGAGTTGATTCATATTCCACAAGGAAAACCGCCGAAGGATGAGCTATTGAATGCGCCGCATCTGAAGAAGTATCACGAAGGTTGGGGCGAACAGGAGACCGAGCTTTCGTCGCCGTGAAGGACGATCAACTTGCGGGGGCGGTATGGTATAGACTGTTCGACGAAACGAATCCAGGGTATGGCTACGTCGATAACGAGACGCCCGAACTCGGGATCGCTATACATCCGGATTTTCGAGGGATGGGAATCGGGAGGATTTTAATGAATGAAATCATCAAGCAAGCAGCGCTTGACGGATACCGTTCGCTGTCCCTAAGCGTTGACCCAACCAATACTCCTGCCGTGGAACTCTATCAGAAATTAGGCTTTACCTACTTTGGGATCTCCGGAACCTCCTGGACAATGAAACTTGATATAGATCCAAAAACGAAACCCACGCCTTAATCCAAGACGTGGGTTTCTCTTGCTCCCTTATTTCAACTTCCACAAAGCAGGCACATTCGCAGGCTCCCAGCCCGGAAGAGACGTATGGGCTTGAATGCAGATATAAATGCTTCCGTTGTAGGATACTTGGTCGTTGACGTTATAGGATACCCAAGGTTGCCAAGGTTGGGCTTCGCCCGGAGAGTCGGACGGCGCGGTTGTCCCTTGGACAATAGCTCCTGAGGAGACGTTGCCGGCAGCATCTTTCGCTGTGACGGTAAAAATATACGTCGTGTTCGGGGACAATCCGCTAATGGTTGCCGTGGTATTCGTCGCATTCACGCTGCTGGAACCATAGGAGATGGTATAACCAACAACGCCCACATTATCAGTGGAAGCCGCCCACTCCAGAGTAATACTGTTTGGCGTAACCGCGGTGACCCGAAGCTGAGTTGGGGCGGTTGGCGGCGTTGTGTCGGGAGTTGGATTGGGGTCCGGATCTGGACCTGGCCCTGGGTTCGTCCCCAAATTGTCTAAATACGCACGATGAGACCGAGAAAATTCAAAGTTCGCCGCCTTGTCCCAGTTGATCGACCAGGTCATCAAGCCTTTAAGGCCGGGATAACCTTGCGGTTGACGTAAGGTATAGCTTCCGCCAAACGATTGGCCTTTAATCAGGTAATCCAATGCCTTGTGTACATTAGCTGGCGTCGTATAACCTCCCCCCGCCGCCGCTTGCGTCGCCGGAAGGCCGATGAGCAGTTGGTCCGGGCGAAGAGCCGGGAACTTATAATTCGCATTGCCGCCGACATTAAATCCTTGCAGCAGCATTTCAGCCATAGCCACTTGGAAGTCTGCCGTGCCTTGAACATAAGTCTTGCCGTCAAGCGCGGTCATCGGACCGGAGTTATAATGCTGCACATGGAGATAATCCAGTTGATCCCGGACGGCGTAAATGACCGGCAGATAAGCGCCCCAAGGACCGCCATAGGCTACATAACCGCCCTGAACATAAGCCGTCTCCGGCGCCATGGTTAACATGAAGTCCGGACCATAGCTGTTCAAAATTTCACGTACAGCGGAAATCAAATTCACGATTCTCGGCGTCGTCGGATTTCGAAAATCCACATCTCCCCCGTTTAAGGATAAAGAGCTTCCTTCAAGATCAATGTCCAGTCCATTTAAACCGTAAGTATCGATAATACTCTTCATCGTCTGAACAAAAGTTTGCCGCGCTTGCTCCGTAGACAGGTCCACGGTTCCATTGGCGCCGCCCACGGAAATGAGGACCTTTTTGCCCTTCCCTTGCAGCTCACGGATATCCGCCTTGAAGTCGTTGACGGAAGCATTATACGGCGTAAATGCCATATTCCCGCTGGTGGGTCCTCCAATCGGTTCAGCGAACGCAACCTGAATGACATCAAAATCCGGTGAAACATCCCGCAGCCGAATATTCGTAGAACCGTTATCGAAATTATGCCAATATCCTACGAGTATTCGCTCTCCTGCTGCTCCAACCTGCTTGCCGTCAACATACGCTAAGATTGAAAACAACGGAACTACGAGAGCTAAGGCAAGCAACCAAATCTTTGTCCTCCATAAAAAACTGGCTTGAACCATAAATCTTCCTCCTTCGCTTGAATCGTCAATCTCCCAAATACCATAAAATGTGAGATTGCAATAGATATCTTATTTAACATATTCATCCATATTTCCTGCTAGATTTTGTATATTTTATAGATTTTGAGAATGAATAGACTTAAGACTTTGAGGATTGCGGCGAAACGAGGAAAATAAGAGAGAAAACCTAGGATTTGACAGTTTTGGCGCCTTGATATAATATGAAATTACATCCTTATTTTGCCATCTATGATGACATAAGGATGGTAGTTGATCCCACAATTTGAGGGCGCTGCTTTCCTGATCCTCCCTATCAGGAACAACCCCGTAATCTTCAGATGAAGATTGCGGGGTTCTTTGTTTTTTAGCGGCGGGAAAGGAGGAACCGAACGATCCTACAGCGGTTGGCTTGAAGTTCAAATGATGTCTATGTTCAGAACAGTAGAATAAGCTGGAAAGGTGGTTTGATCTATGAAACCGTTTTTAAAAAAATCTATTATCACACTGCTTGCTTCCACCTGTCTCTTTACAGCATGGCTCATCCCCTCAATCGCCGTACCTACGGTAAGCGCCGCTCCCGATACGTCGGTTCTTAACAAACAGGGCTTCTCAACCGATGTAATCTATCAAATCGTGACCGACCGCTTCGCGGATGGAGATCCTTCCAACAATCCATCCGGCGCGGCCTATTCTCCCGGCTGTACGAATCTGAAGCTTTATTGCGGGGGAGACTGGCGGGGAATCATTAACAAGATTAACGAGGGTTATTTTGCCGGAATGGGTGTAAGCGCTTTATGGATCTCTCAACCGGTCGAAAATATTTACAGCGTCATCGACTACTCCGGTGTCAACAGCACATCCTATCACGGGTATTGGGCTCGCGACTTCAAACGGACGAATCCGGCGTTTGGCAGCATGAGCGATTTTCAGGAGCTCATCAACACGGCACATGCCCACAATATCAAGATCATTATTGATTTCGCACCTAACCACACCTCCCCTGCTTCGGAGACACAACCTTCCTTCGCCGAGAACGGTCGGCTGTACGATAATGGCAACCTGATCGCTGGGTACACGGGGGACACCAACGGAATTTTCCATCATAATCAGGGCACGAATTTCTCCTCGCTCGAGGATGGCATCTATCGGAATCTTTATGATCTGGCCGACATCAATCACCACAACAACGTAACGGATACTTACTTCAAGGACGCGATTAAGCTCTGGCTGAATATGGGGATCGATGGCATCCGGGTGGATGCGGTGAAGCATATGCCGGAGGGCTGGCAGAAAAACTGGGTCGCTTCGATCGCAGGGTATAAACCGGTGTTTACCTTTGGGGAATGGTTCCTTGGCGTTGGCGAAAATGATCCGAACAACATCCGATTCGCCAATGAATCCGGGATGAGTCTGCTCGACTTCCAATTTGGGCAAAAGGTCCGGCAGGTCTTCCGCGACAATTCAGATAATATGTACGGTTTAAATAACATGCTAACCACAACAGCAGCTAACTACAAACATATTCATGACCAAGTCACGTTTATCGACAACCATGATATGGATCGTTTTAAGCTGGGTAATAATGACCGTCGCTTGGAGCAAGCGTTGGCCTTCACGCTGATGTCACGCGGCGTTCCGGCCATCTATTACGGGACGGAGCAATATATGACGGGTAACGGGGATCCGGCCAACCGTGGTTTTATGAGTGGATTTTCAACTTCAACCACCGCCTATCAGGTCATCGGCAAGCTGGCACCGCTTCGCAAATCGAATCCGGCACTGGCATATGGAAGTACGCAGGAACGCTGGATCAATAATGATGTATTTATCTTCGAGCGTAAGTTCGGCAGCAGCGTAGCGCTAGTCGCAATTAACCGCAGCACAACCAACGCCACCTCGATCACCGGCTTGCAGACCTCCCTTCCGGCCGGTACTTACGCAGACGAGTTGAGCGGACTGCTTAACGGCGGCAGTATTACGGTAAGTTCCACGGGAGCCGTCTCCGCCTTTAACCTGCCTGCAGGGGCCGTCGCCGTATGGCAATTTGCAGCGAACGAGTCCGCACCGGTGATTGGCAATATCGGAACGGACCTGGGCAAAGCAGGCACGACGCTGACGATTGATGGCCGAGGCTTTGGCAGTACGAAAGGGACGGTCTTCTTTGGCACGACGGCAGTCACCGGCAGCCAGATTTTGCAGTGGGAAGATTCCCAGATCCAAGTGACGGTTCCGGCAATCACCCCAGGGCAATATAACATCAAAGTCCGCAGCGCTTCCTCCGTAGACAGCAACAGCTACAGCAGCTTTAACCTGCTGACAGGGGATCAAGTCTCGGTCCGTTTCATCATCAACAATGCCAACACACAATTAGGCGAAAATGTCTACCTTACAGGCAACATCGCCGAACTTGGCAACTGGGATCCGAACAAAGCGATGGGTCCGTTCTTTAATCAGATCATCAGGACGTATCCGACCTGGTACTACGATGTTAGCGTGCCAGCCGGAACAACCTTGGAGTTCAAGTTTATTAAAAAGAACGGGACAGCCGTGACCTGGGAAGGCGGCGCGAACCACAGCTTCACAACGCCAACGAGCGGTGTCGGCACGGTTGAGGTCAACTGGCAGCCATAAGAAGCATTGAAAACGAGCAGCCTTGGATCATTCCTTGGCTGCTCGTTCTTTATCTGCTCATTTATTTCTCTTCAATTACCTGCCGATGGTTCTCCTCCTTCCGCTGCACATGGCTTACCCCCCAACTGTGCATTGCGTCTAGAAGCGGCTCCAGACTTCTTCCACACTCCGTAATCGAATACTCTACACGGGGCGGAACCTCGGGATAGACGATCCGTTCGATGATTCCCTCTTCCTCCAATTCACGCAGCTTCTGAGTCAGCATTTTTTGTGAAATGTCTGGCAGCTTGCGCTTTAAGTCGCTGAATCTTTTCGTGCCTTCTTGCAGTAACACCAACAAAATCACCGGCTTCCACTTTCCCACCAAAATTTCCAAAGCGTCACCGACGCGACAAAGCTCAGGTATCTTCTCCATAGCACAACCTCCTTGGTTTCTTATAAGTAACTATACCACTAAAAAGTGCGTACTTACTATATTTTCGTAAGCAAATTATAATTAGTGCATAGACAACATCTACATCACCAAAAAACAAGGGGTGAATTTTCGTGAACCAATACCGTATTGATCCCAGCAAAGGCCTGGAGTTTGGCATATACACCTTGGGCGATCATTTGCCCGATCCGAATAATGGACAACGAATTTCAGCCCAAGAACGAATTCGGCAAATCATCGAGTACGCCAAGCTTGCTGAGCAAGCGGGACTGGACTTTTTCAGTGTCGGAGAAAGCCACCAGGAATATTTCGCAACCCAAGCGCACACAGTGGTGCTTGCCGCTATTGCTCAAGCCACGAGCAAAATCAAGCTCGGCAGCACCTCCACCATCATTAGCACTTCGGATCCGGTGCGCGTGTATGAAGATTTTTCCACGATCGACCTCATCTCGGGCGGCCGGGTAGAAATCGTGGCAGGGCGCGCCTCCAGAGTTGGACTATTTGATTTGTTAGGTTACGATGTTCACGATTACGAGGAATTATTCGAAGAGAAATTCGATCTTCTGCGGTTGATCAATGAACAACAGATCGTCAACTGGAGCGGAGAGTTTCGCGCCCCATTACGAAATGCCAAGATCATCCCTCGTCCGCAAAGCGGCTCCCTGCCGATTTGGCGAGCGGTTGGGGGAAGTCCGGCCAGCGCGATTAAAGCCGGTTACGCCGGCGTTCCGATGGTAATGGCGCATTTGGGTGGTCCTGCTTCCGCCTTTAAACGGACGGTGGATATGTATCGGGAAGCCGCCAGAGAGGCGGGACACAACCCGGACGAGCTGCCCATCGCCACTGCAGGCTTTTTCTACGCAGCCGAAACCTCGCAACAGGCACTACAGGAGCTGTATCCTTACATCAACGAGGGCATGAAGAAAACGAATGGACAAGGCTTCCATCGGCAACTCTTCATGCAAGGCGGCGACCCGCATCACATCATCAATGCCGGCAGCCCTCAACAGATCATCGAGAAAATCCTGTATCAACATGAATTGTTCGGACATCAGCGTTATGTCGCCCAAATCGATTTTGGCGGTATGCCGTTTGATCAGATCAAACGGAACCTCGAACTGATCGGCACGGAAATCTTGCCAGCCATCCGCAAATACACGAAAAAATCCGAAGGAGGTAAATAAGATGAAAGTCGTAGGATTATCAGGCACCATCGTAGGCTCCAAAACCAGAACTGCCGTTGATTACACACTTAAAACGATAGCGGACAAGTACCCCGGTACGGAAACGACGCTGATCGATCTGGCTGAGTATCAAGTTCAATTTAGCGACGGTCGTAACTTCTTGGATTATGAAGGCGATACTGGAATGATCACGAGAGCGATCATGGACACCGACGTCCTAGTCATCGGAACTCCGATATTCCAGGCTTCGATTCCGGGAACGCTAAAGAACATTTTCGATCTGCTTCCGCAATATGCTCTTAAAGACAAGGTGGTCAGTATCGTGGCTACCGCAGGCTCTTCCCGCCACTTCCTCGTTCCTGAACAGCAACTTAAACCGATACTAACTTATTTGAAGGCACAATTAGTGCAGAACTATGTGTTTATCGAGGAACAAGATTTCTACCGCAAAGAGATTGTGAACGACGACGTTAAATTCCGGATTGAGCGTTTAGCCGAGGATACCCTGATGTTGGCGGAAACCTATGCACAAATCCGAGAGGTTACTTATGTCGAGTAAATATAGCTAACTTGTATTGATTACCGACGCTGAATTAGCTAATATAATACTAAACATTAGCTAATTCGAGGTGAAGATCATGCGGGTATCTTCAACGGACATGCAGAACAATTTCGGTAAATATTTAAAGTTTGCGGAAGTTGGCGAGGAAATTATCGTTACACGAAACGGGAAGGACGTAGCTAAATTAAACGCGATCGCCGAAGCAAGTGAGTCTGTACTGAGGGAGAGAGCAGCGAGCTATCACGCCGGAGGAGAATGGGTATCTTACCAAGATTTCCTTGAGCTGACGGAGACATCGGAACAACGTTACGAATTGATCGATGGTGTCGTGTATAATCTTGCCTCTCCCTCTTTCAATCATCAACTAGCCGTAACTGAACTCCATGGCACGTTTTATACTTGGTTTAAAGGCAAGCCATGTACGCCTCTAACCTCCCCATTGGATATCACGTTGGAGAAAGAGGAGAATAACATTTGTGTCGTACAACCCGATCTCGTGGTCATTTGCGATAAAGATCGAATCGACGCCAACGGTAAATATATGGGAACTCCCCAACTGGTCGTTGAAGTGTTGTCCCCTTCCACGCGGAGTAAGGACATGATCAAGAAGCTGGACTTGTATAGCGTATGTGGAGTTAAGGAATACTGGATTGTAGATCCGATGAAAAAAATCGTGATGGTCTACTCACTAGCAGACGGCGACATTACGGATATGACCGTATTTTCGAATACGGGGGATGTGCAGGTGACTTCGCAGCTCTACCCAGGCTTGCAAGTCTTGATCCCGGATTTGTTTGCGTAAATTTAAAGCGCATGAAAAAGGCTGACGAGTCATCGCCAGCCTTTATTGATATTTAATCCAGGCTTGCCGTGTTTGCCAGCGGAAGCGCCTCTTCCTTGCGTTTCTTGGCATACTCTGCTGTAGCTGTAAACAGCACGTCGGAGGAAGAATTCAGCGCCGTTTCGCATGAATCCTGCACGACCCCGATAATAAAACCTACCCCTACAACTTGCATCGCGATGTCATTCGAAATTCCGAACAAGCTGCATGCCAGAGGAATCAGCAACAACGAACCGCCGGCCACACCGGAAGCGCCAGCTGCGGAGATCGCCGACAATACGCTGAGGATCACCGCCGTACCGAAATCCACCTGGATGCCTAATGTGTTGACGGCCGCCAGCGTCAGGACCGAAATCGTAACCGCCGCACCCGCCATATTGATCGTCGCTCCCAATGGGATGGATACCGAATAAGTATCCTTATTCAGTCCCAATTTTTCGCTGAGACGCATATTCACAGGGATATTCGCCGCCGAGCTGCGGGTGAAGAACGCCGTGATTCCACTCTCTTTCAAACAAGTGAACACGAGCGGATACGGATTACGGCGAATATTGATGTAGACGATCAGCGGATTGACGATCAACGCGATAAACAGCATGCAACCCACCAAGACAACTAACAGCTTCCCGTAATCCAGCAACGAGTCAAGTCCGCTTACCGTAATGGACTCAAACACGAGCCCCAGAATCCCGAACGGTGCCAATTGAATTACCCACTTGACGATTTGCGAAACGGCGTCGGAGGCTTGCGTGAGCAGGCTTTTGGTCTGATCTCCCGCGCCTTTCAACGCTAAACCAAGCAGGATCGCCCAAGCCAAAATGCCGATATAATTGGCATTCATCAAGGCATTAACTGGATTATCCACCACATTTAGCAGCAGCCCTTTAAGAACTTCGACGATTCCTCCTGGCGGAGTTAAGCCTTCGGTTGCCCCTGCCAAGGACAAGCTGACTGGAAATAGGAAACAGGCGGCCACGGCGCTTGCTCCAGCCAAAAACGTACTGATTCCGTACAACACAAGAATCGACTTCATGTTCGTTTGCCGCCCTTTTTGATGGTTCGCGATCGCGGCCATTACCAGCAGCAGCACCAGAACTGGCGCCACAGCCTTTAATGCGGATACGAACAGCGTTCCCAGAAGCGCGATGCCGCTGGCTTGTGGTACGATCAACGCCAGGAGGATCCCCACCACCAAGCCTACAAGAATTCGCTTCACAAGACTCATTTCATTCCATTTCAGTATGATTGCCTTCATGTTTCTCCCCCGTATGTTTAGGATGTCGCATCAATGCATAGCGATAGTATACCACGCATTACGGACATCTGTCCTCCTGGTGGAAACATTTGTGCAATACTTTTCACAGATTGTTAGCAGTTGCGGGAGCAATGGCCAGCTCAAGACGGTAGTTCTCCAATTGGATTTCCGTCTCTCGTCCTAACATGATTTGGGCCAGCTGCGCGCCGATATACGGTCCCATCGTTAATCCCGAAGACCCTAGACCGTTAGCCGCATAGATCCCCTTCCATCCAGGCAACGCTCCGAAGACCGGGAGAAATCCCGGTGTGAACGGACGAAACCCAACTCTCGCTTCCAAAAAGCCGCCGTCCGCTAGTCCCGGCGCCACCGTCAGCGCCTTGTTGATCACCTCTTGCAAGCCGCCCGCCGTCACGCGGGTGTCATAGCCGGGCGGATCGTTTTCGTGTGTTGCGCCAATCACGATCCGGCTGTCGTCGAACGCCAGGATGTACTGATCTCCCGGCGGCATCACGACAGGCCAACGCTCGGTTGCAGCGTCTGGCAGCGCCAAATGAACGATCTGGGCTTTCTGGTAAGTCACCTGGAAGTCCAAGCCCAGCGGAGTGAGTAGTTGACGTGCCCATGCCCCGGCGCAAACGGCAACCGCATCGGCGCCAATCTCTTCCGTGCCAACACGCACGCCAGCCACGGCCGAGCCGTCATGCAAAAGCGAAGCCTCGCCGCGGACCAACACCGCCCCATGCCGAACCGCTGCCCTCAGGAGCGATTCGCGGAGCGCACGTCCGTCGACGCGGGCGGCACCGCTCACATACAGAGCGTAGAACCCCTCATCCAGCGGCGGGAACCGCCGCTTCACTTCGTCCGGTTCGAGCAATCGAATCTCGCCCATCTCCGGGGCTTCTCGTCTACGCTCCACCGCCAGCTTCTCCAAGGCAACAAGCTTTTCGCGTTCCCGATGGAGGCGAAGTGCTCCCACGCGAGCATAACCCGTATCGCGCTCTCCTTCCGCCTCCAGTTCCTTGATCAGGGACTCGTAATAATGCGCGCCTGATTTGGCCAAGCTATACCAAGCTTTATTTCGCCGTTGCGAGATCCACGGACAAATAATTCCGGCCGCAGCGTCGGTCGCTTGTCCCGGTATCCCGCGGTCAACGACCGTCACCTCGGCTCCCAGCTTCGCTAACTGATATGCTGTTGAGGCACCGAGAATCCCGGAGCCGATTACAATCATCTTTTTCACGTTATAGCCTCCCTTGCATCCATTATAGTTTAAGTTGAAACCATCATGGCATACCTGCGTAACAACCAATATGGCTCTAAAAATAAGGAGGACTCACATATGATTATGACCACCACCCCATCCATTGAAGGATCGCCGGTAAAACGTTACCTCGGAATCGTTACCGGAGAAGTCATCATGGGCGCTAACGTCGTTCGCGATTTTCTAGCTTCGATCACCGATATCGTAGGCGGCCGTTCCGGAGCTTACGAGAACAAGCTTCAGGAAGCCAGAGACACCGCCTTTGCAGAAATGTCTGACCAAGCTGCACGTCTCGGCGCAAACGCCATTATCGGTGTCGATATCGATTATGAGGTCATTCGCGAAGGCATGCTGATGGTATCCGTCAGCGGAACCGCCGTCGTCTTATAAATCTTTCTCGTTTATCCTCGGATAAAAAGCCAAAAACCCGCAACAATGCGGGTTTTTGTGTTTCTTTTGAGATGGTCCATCTTGGTTATAAAGATTTAGTCATAAATACGCTGTTCGGATCCTCGATATAGTCCGCAAAGGGACCGCAAAACGTAAACCCAAAGCTTTCGTACAATTTACGGGCCGGAGCAAAAGCCTCCATCGAACCCGTCTCTAAGCTGATCCGCCGATAACCGCGCCGCGCGGCTTCTTCAAGAATATGCGCCAGCACTTGCTTGGCAACGCCTTTCCCCCGGTGCGGCAGAGCGGTTCGCATCGATTTGACCTCACCGTGCTCGCGATTCAGCTCCTTAAGTGCACCGCATCCCGCGAGCTCGCCATCGATCCAAGCGCTCCAGAACGTGACGTCCGGCTGCTTCAATCCGTCTATATTTAACGCGTGGATGCTTTCGGGTGGAGAGGTTTCCGCCATGTTCGCTAGATGCTCGCCAATAAATGCTCTGATTTCAGGTCCGCTTAAATCATCCAATTTGATGGTTAACAACCGGCTCCCTCCCTGCCCGTACAAACTCTCTTTACTTCGCTTGAATGTATCCTTCTGCTTTCAGCAGTTCAGCAATCAACACCGCACCGCCTGCGGCTCCGCGCAGTGTATTGTGCGACAGGCCAACGAACTTATAGTCGTACAGCGAATCTTCGCGCAGACGTCCGACGGAAACCCCCATCCCTTGCTCAATGTCGCGATCGAGCTTGGTTTGTGGACGATTTTCTTCTTCAAAATACGTGATGAATTGCTTTGGAGCGCTTGGCAGCCCCAGCTCTTGCGGACGGCCTTTGAATTGCGCCCAGCGCTGCAGGATTTCTTCCTTCGACGGCTTCTTCTTAAATGATACGAATACGGTAGCCAAGTGACCGTCCGTCACCGGAACGCGGATGCACTGAGTTGTGATAATTGGAGAACTTGCTTTGACGATCTGTCCGCCCTCCACATGCCCCCAAATACGTAGCGGCTCCTGCTCGCTCTTCTCTTCCTCGCCGCCGATATAAGGAATCACGTTATCCAGCATTTCCGGCCAATCGGTAAAGTTCTTACCTGCCCCGGAAATCGCCTGATACGTCGATGCCACAACGGTCGTCGGTTCAAAATCAAGCAAAGCGTTTAACGCCGGCACATAGCTCTGGATCGAGCAATTTGGCTTCACAGCAATGAATCCGGTGTTCGTGCCAAGGCGTTTGCGTTGGGCTGCGATCACTTCGATATGCTGCGGGTTCACTTCTGGAATCACCATCGGCACGTCCGGTGTCCAGCGGTGCGCCGAGTTATTGGAGATGACCGGAGTGCCGGTTTTCGCATAGGCTTCCTCCAACGCTTGGATTTCCGCCTTCTTCATATCCACTGCGCAGAACACGAAGTCCACGTTCGCCGTAACTTCCTCAACCTTGGCCGCATCCTGTACGACGATGGATTTCACGGCTTCAGGCATCGGCGTAGCCATTTTCCAACGTCCTTGGACGGACTCTTCATAGGTTTTGCCTGCGGAATTGGCGCTGGCTGCAATCGCAGTAACCTCAAACCAAGGATGTTGATCCAGCAGCTGTACGAAGCGTTGCCCTACCATTCCTGTTCCACCAACGATGCCTACTTTCAACTTTTGACCCATTTCTAACATCCAGTCCTTTCCCTGTGAGTATTGGAATTATCGTCATAAAAAAATCCCGCCTCCAAGACGAGACTTCCATCTTGGGGGCGAGATTGGTATGCTCGCGGTACCACCCCAGCTTCGTTAATATGTCGCCATATTAACCTCTTCAAGTACAGCCTGGCGCTGCCAAGCGTATACCCTAGCTCTATAACAGGAGCTCCTGTCACACCATCCCGCCGCTTACACGTTCCGATGTGCTGCTCAGAGGCTTTCTTCAGTAAAGTCACGCTTTGCTCCTTCTCAGCGTACCGGAGCTCTCTGGAAAGGTTCTCTTTACTTACTCTTCTCGTCATCGCATTTACATGTTGCGATAATATTACCAGATTCCTGCCAGAACGTAAACTGGTTTCAAGAAATTTTCAGGTTTACCTAGTTGTCCTTTTCATCGATCCGTATGACGCAATATCTGATTGAAGACTTGCCTGTCCTCAGCGACATCGAAGTAACGGTAGCCGTACCCGCACCAGTTCGTGAGGTTTACCTCGCGCCGCAGGGAATGAAACTCCCCTTCCATCAGGAAAATGGCCGCGTCCATTACACCCTGCCGCCGTGGTCCTGTCATCAAATGGTTGTGCTGCAGTTTTAGCGCACGCTGAACGCAAAAAGAGCCTTGAACCGCTGGGTTCAAGGCTTTACTTTATTGCCTGGCTCTATTTACCGCAGCGCCGCCAATACCTCTTCCGTAGACCGAATCTTGCCGATGCGTGGGAAGATATAGCGGCAGACGTAGTCATGCTCCTCTTTTGTTGATGCCGTCATGGCATCCTCGACGAAGATTTGATGGTACCCATGCTGAAACGCTTCGCGCGCGGTCGTGTCCACCCCGATGGAGGTGGAGATGCCGCAGAGCACGATCGTATCGATGCCCCGCCGCCGCAGCTGCAGATCCAGATCTGTGCCGTAAAAAGCACCCCATTGGCGTTTCGTCACGACATGGGTCCCTTGAATATTGGCCAGTTCTGGCACGATTTCATCCCAACCTTCAGGGTAAGCGCCTGGACTGAGATGACCGTCGGTATCAGGCTTGAGCATATCCTTGCCATCCAACGTAGATACGCGGACAAGCACCACAAATCCGCCTTCTTCGGCAAATGCCTGGGCCAACCGGCTCGCGTTTCTTACGACTTCCGCACTGTCGTACGGCGCACTTTGTCGGGACGGATGGCAAATCCCTTGCTGCAAATCGATAAGCACGAGTGCGGTTTTTTCCGCAAGAATCATCGTGTTCGTTTCGGGTTGGATCATTTCCATCATTTCTGCTGAACTTCCCTTCTCTTGTATACTTTACAGAGCTGCCGAATGGCTGGGCTCCCGCAGCTTTTTATACACCTTTGCATATACCCAAGCTGCGTTAATCAGGAGCAACACGCTGGTCAGCAGGAAGACATACGGGATGCCAAACCAAGCCGCAACTTGACCGCCCAGCACCGAACCGGCGAATACTCCCAAGTAGCCAGCCGCCATACTTAATCCAAATACCCGGCCGGTTAGATGCTCCGGGGTAATTTTCTTAATGAGGGTGTTCACCGAGGGATTGAGTCCCCCTGCAGCAGCTCCCAGCAGGAACCGAAGCCCCATCAACTCCCAGGGATTGCGTGCCATCGCCTGCGGGACAAACAAGATCCCCGAGACCAAGAGCGCTGCCAGCATCACTTTATGAGCGCCAATCCGGTCGGACAGCTTCCCTAGCTTTGGCGCTGCCCAAATATTAGCCAACCCGGATGCCGAGAAAATCATACCGGCCAACATCGCCACATGGCTGCTGTTACGGGAGATTTCATTCACGTACACGGTAAGGACCGGCTCCACCGAATACATGGCGACACTCAGCATAAAGAACGTGGCGAACAGCGTCACCGTCAAGCTTTTTTCCGGAAGCGCGCCCCATACTTCCTTCATGCCCGCCACCTTCACTTCCGAACGCACAAACGTCTCTTTCACGAACAACAGCGTCATGATGAAGGCGATCAGCATCAGTCCGCCAGTTAAGAAAAAGGTCTCTTGAAGCCCGGCGTGTTCAGCGATAAATCCACCGATCGTTGGACCTAGCAGCGAGCCGGCGATATTGGACGTAGACAAGAGCCCTAGTGCCCAGCCGGCGTGCTCCTTGTCCGTTTGCGTCGCAATCAGCGTCGTGCAAGCGGTGCTGTAGCCGGTAATGATGCCTTGCAGGAACCGAAGGGCGATCAGCATGTGGACATTGGTGACAAACCCCATGCACCCAATGATAATCGCCATCCCCAGGCTGGCCCGTAAGAGCATCGGTTTCCGGCCAAATTTATCAGCCGCAAGCCCCCAAATCGGCGAGAAAATCGCCGAGACGATAAACGTGATGCCAAAGGCCAGTCCCGAATACCGGGACACCGCATCGGCCTGATCCACTCCCAGCTCCTTGATGTAAAGCGGCAGGATTGGTGCAAGCTGGCTCATGCCCACGCCTGTCACAAACATGCCGAACCAGCAAACGATCAAATTTCTTTTCCAAATCGGCATAACCTTAAGCCTTCCTTCTGTAACCCCCCTGTTCCCTGCGCGCGCAGATGAACAATAAGATGAACATTCTTGCAGGACAATATTAACGCGAAGGTTAGCTTTACTCCATGCATTATCTTAAACTCCATGGACGATTTTGCTGTAATATTCCGATGGGCTCATCCCTTCGGTCCGTTTAAAAATTCGACTGAAGTAGAATTCGTCAGCGAAACCGAGCTCCAACGCGATTTCTTTGATTTTTTTATCACTTTCTAGAATCAGCTCTTTGGCTTTATCGATCTTCAGTTTGTTAAAGTACTCAATGACGGTAAATCCGGTCGTCTGTTTAAAAGCCCGCGACAGATAATACGTGGACAAATGCACCAGATCCGACAACTCCGCCAACGTAAGCCGCTCGCCAAGATGCTCGCGCATATACTGAATCACTTTCTCGATTTTGAGCGCAACCGCGTGGTTCTGATTTTGTCTTTTCACATGGACCAAGATTTCATACAGCAGTTGCTCCAGCCCGGCTCTCGTCAGCAGCTCATACCCCGGCAGTTTAGCGAACCAGGCTGCCGCCAGCCGGCGAAAGGCATCCTCAACCAAATAACCGTTCTGCAAAATCTGCATGGGCGGAAGCGGCAAGCGCTCGGTTTCCTGCCCGATGGACCAGGCCCCGTCATCAAAGCGGATGCCCGCATAACTAAAGTGGACGGAATAGAAACAGATTGGATCCGCTTCATCCATCTGAATGTGATGGGGTAACCCCGCGTGGATATAAAATAACATGCCTTCTTGAACGAGATGCTTCTTGCGGTTCAACGTAATACTGCCCTTTCCTCCGGTGACGAGCAGCAATTCGTGGTGCGTAAGCGTTCGACGGATATGATTTCTTAGCTGCTTACCGTCATTCGGCTGCTTACTATTGCAATAATGGATATGAAAATGTAAATGGTTCAGGTTCATGACCGCTCGCCTCCTGATCGAGACTTCCGCTGCAGAACGCAGCTACTGCGATTAGACCATACGGACGGGCAAACCGCAACCTCACCCCTAAGAAGACGTAAATATAGTATCTGATTGGGGGGAGGATAATAATGTGGAGTTAAAACCTTGGTTCACCCGGTGGACAAGGACGACTCGGGCCCAGCTGTTAATTGCACTCCTCGTTATTATTGGAATAAGTGTTTGGACAGCGCCTTATTTTTCGGAAGCGGTGTTTTACTTGCATGGGGACAAATTCAGACCGATCCATCAGGAGCCGCAGGCGGTAACGTATCGATCCTATGACGGTCAAGAGGTCGTGGTCATGAACGGTAACGATCCGGGCCAAAAGCGGGTAAGTATCGATCGGCAGGAATATAAGGTCCACGTTCTGGAAGCCCAGTGGGTTCCACGCTATGAGGTGATCTATCCGTCAGGGGAGCGGTTCCAGGTGGAAGCGCACGACGAGATCTTGTTGTGGCTGGACGATCAGGGCGAGTTGGTCCCTGAAATCTCATGGAACATCAATGGTGTCCCCCAGCCCATCGACGAACACGTTGGCTTGTATAGTCCTAGTATGATCGTCCGAGCGGCCTTTCCCGAATACCACAGCAAACAGGGGAGCTTGCTGCTCTACTACGGCTCCTATGTGCTCATGTTTTTCGGATGGAGCTTATTCCGCTTTGAGAAGCTGCAAAACGTCTTATTTCATCTCTCCTTACACGGGTTATGGGTGCGCGAGGCGGAACCAAGCGATTTCTATTATGTCTCCTGTAAAATCAGCGGTATCGCGATTATTGGTTTAGGAATCTATGTTTTCATCCAATCGTTCTTCATCTAAAAAACAAGGCCAACCTCATTCGGTTGGCCCTTCGTTTTGCTGTTATTTAACTTCCGTTGCACCTGTTACTTTGCCGTCGATTTTCGCGCTGGCTTGCACGTCGGCATTGGCGAAGTAAAGGTTGCCGTCAATCGTAGCGTTTTCGTACAGGTTGAAGCCGTTCGCTTCTACATATACGTCACCTTTCACGGTACCGCCTTGAATTCTCAGGTTTTCACTTTGTACGATCAATTTCGGAACCGTTAAGGTGTAAGAAGCAGTAACATTATGGTCTTCATCCTGCGCATACAACGCGATCTTGCGGTAGATGTCCTTCGACGCATCGTTTTTATCGTGGAATTCGCCGGCAACAACAACATCTTGATCCACCGTCAAGTCGTTTAGAATCGCGATGATCCAAGTCCCTTTCTCACTCACTGCATTCACGAACGCATCCGCTTGATTTACGATCGAAGCCGATGTGGTGGCGTCCGTTTGCTCCGCAGGTTTATTGGCGTTTGCCGCCGAGTTCCCGTCATTCGAACCGCAACCTGCCAGCAGTGCTGCAGCAAGCCCGGCTACAACCAATCCTTTGACCATTTTCATGTTGTTTCCCTCCTGTTTTTCTCTTCAGTTTGAATTATAAAAAAAAGCGGCTTTTGTTAATGTGATTTTTTTCACTTATATGTGCGAAATTTCACATTGTTGGTCACAGCTTGTTCATCTTTGACGCTCCCTCCTCAAAACCTCGTAAGTTCGACTTGACCGCTGCCGCCCGGTACTGTTCCTCGACGAACCTACAACCGGACTTGATACGCGGAGCCGCCGTGTGCTGTGGGATGGCATCACGGAATTGGCTCGGGCGGATGCGCGGGTTACCACCACAAATCCAAGGGTATCAGCCCTGAACGCGTAATTTAAACCTCGGCCTCCATCCGTCCGAGAGCGGCTAGCGAGAACTCATCCTGCGTATGGAAACTCAATCGTCCGATGCCGGCTACAGTCAAGTCGACGTAATTTTCATGTTCCTCATCCCCTTATTAAGGTTGGGCGAAGAACATCCCTTCTGCCGCTTTAAGCCAAGCTCTTCAAGTATTCGCGGACTTGCCCCGGCGTCTTGGCGAATTTGCTGTGCAGGTGGGCGATTTTCTCCCCGTTTTTATAGACGAGCAGGCTGGGAATCCCTCGCACCTCATTGGCTTCAGCCAGCGGCTGGAATTCCTCTGCATCCATCGCGTAGAACTCTTTGTCCGGATGCTCCTGGATGATATCCCCGATAAACCGGTCGAGGTTCTTGCAATCCGGGCACCAGGTCGTATCAAATTTGATCACCGTATACTGATCTCTTTGAATTAATTGTTCGAATTGCGATTCCGATTGGACACGTTCCATCCGGATCCACTCCTTTAATTGTAGTTTTGATAGTTTAATTTTGAAAATTTGCTCTACATTGATTATAGCGCATCCGTGCAAAGACGCCAGCGTCTTCATCAAGGTTTCATCTTCGCGGATCCATGGTACAATCTTTGGTAAAAATAACGTGAAAGGACGGGGCTGCATCATGCTCCTCGCAATCCTCTTGTTTGTTGTCGCCGGACTCGCCGAAATCGGCGGTGGCTATTTAGTTTGGCTGTGGTTGCGCGAATCCAAACCGCTATGGTACGGAATCGCTGGCAGCCTGATTTTGATCGTATATGGCATCATCCCAACACTGCAGAAGTTTCCAAACTTTGGCCGCGTTTATGCAGCGTATGGCGGCGTATTTATTGCGCTCGCTGTGTTATGGGGCTGGTGGGTGGACAAGAAAACCCCCGATCTCTACGATTGGCTTGGCGCCGCCATTTGTCTGATCGGCGTCTCCATTATTCTCTGGGCACCACGACATTAGAAAGGACATCCAGGTTATGAACTTATCTTCCATTTCGGCAGCCATCGCGCCGCTTGATTTAAGAAGCTGTTTAATCCACACCCAAGGCAGGCTGGTGCTTGAACATTACCGGAACGAACAAATTGTGGACGAGCTCGCCAAAATTAACTCCTGTACGAAGAGCTTTCTCTCCGCCCTGTTCTGCATCGCCTGGGACCGCGGTCTCCTGCCGCCTCCCGACACTCCGATTCGCTGCTTCTATCCGCAGCTGGAGGAAGATCCGGATGAGCGAAAACGTGAGATTACGTTGCGTCATCTGTTAACCATGACGGGCGGGTGGAATTGGACGGAGTTTGGCGGGCATAACTCTTTTCCGCGGATGACCCGTTCGCCTAATTGGGTTCAGTTTGCGCTGGATCAGCCGATGGCTGACCGCCCCGGTGACCGGATGGAGTACAACTCCGGCGCGTCGCAGCTGCTGTCGGCGATCCTGGTCCAAGCCTCCGGTATGCCAGTCGCCCAATTCGCCGAGGAGCATCTGTTCGGCCCGCTGGGCATCGAGACGTACCGATGGGGGCAGGATCCGCAGGGCATCCACACCGGCGGATTTGGCATGTGGCTTCGTCCAACGGACATGTTGAAATTTGGTTTGCTCTACTTGCAGGGCGGTGAATGGGAAGGCCAGCGGGTGATCCAGGCGGAACGTTTGGCGGAATCCGTAAAGCCTGCGATTGATGTCGAAGCTCCTTGGCGCGGCTGTTATGCTTGGCATTGGTGGACGGACGTCTATGGAGAGGACGGGCAGTCGAAATTTGATTTTTTCTATGCTCGCGGATATGGGGGGCAGTTCATTTATGTCATTCCACTCTTGGAGACGGTTGTTGTGCTGACTAACGATAAACGGAAGCGGGACCGACCTCCAACAGAACTGTTCCGTTTATGGATTGCACCTTATTTATAAGGAAAAAAGCGGTAATCCCGCAGTCATCTCAGATGACAGTGGGACAGCCCATTCCAGCGAATTGGAATGGGCTACTTTTAGGTGCGGGTTAAAACTCCACCCGCTTGCTCCAGTGCTTCCTCGGTAATCTGCTTAATATCAATGGGCGAGCTTGTCCCTTCGAGCACCATGTCCGTCAAAATTTCACGGAGGAAATAATCGACGCAATGGAGCCGAATATTTTTGATTTTGATCAACGCATCGCGGTACATCTTGACGAACTCTTTCTCCGTATTGCCCCGCTGCAGCTCGGCAAATGCTTCATAGACCTGATCCAGCTTGTCGGCAACTTCCAGGATCAGCCCTTCAACAGAACCGTCTTTTCCTTCGCGGAGCTGGTTGCGAAAGATCGGCTTAAACTCCACAGGAATATGTTCGTCGATGAAATTGTGCACCATGCCTTCTTCAACTTGCTGAATCAAGTTCCTGAGCTCGGCCGAGGCATGTTTGACCGGTGTTTTGATATCCCCGATAAAAATCTCACCATAATCATGGCTGCTCGTGATTTCGTACAGTTTTTTCCAATCTATAGCAACGCCGTGCTGTTCTTCAATATCAGCTAAAGTCTTGGCGTACTGCACAACCTTCCAGGAATGCGCCGCCACGCTATGTTCTTCGAACTTGAACCTTCCGGGACAGCGATAAATGCGTTCCAATTCGTTTAAGGAGCGAAAATAAGCATGGATTCCCATCGGATCAGCCATCCTTCTGTTTAGGTTTTACCTCTAGTATAGATGGCGATTGTTATCGGCATGTCAAATCCTGCGTTTCCCTTAGCGATCCTTGGGCTCGTTCATCCCCGTCTTTAATCCCCGCTTTCACGAATCAATGGCGCAAATTTCCCTTTGACTTGGGCCGCTAGCTGATGAGGCGTCAGTTCCATCTGCAACCCAATCCGTCCCGCCGATACAAGAATCGTTTCCAATCCTTCGGCCCGGCTGTCGATAAAGGTGGGGAACAGCTTCTTCATCCCAATCGGAGAGCAGCCGCCGCGGACATAGCCGGTATGTTGCTGCAAATCCTTCAGCGGCAGCATCTCAATCTTTTTGACCCCGGCGGCTTTGGCCGCCTTCTTCAGGTCCAGCTCCTCAGCAACCGGAATAATAAACACAAATAACGATGAACCTTGATGCGCCACCAGCGTTTTGTAGACTTGTTCGGCGGGTTTGCCGATCTTCTCCGCCACCGCTGTTCCATGAATTTGCCCGTCCTCGGCATCGTAAGCAAAGATTTGGTATGGCGTTTTGGACTTGTCCAGCATGCGCATGGCATTGGTTTTGACTTCGGCCATGGGTCTCCACTCCTCTAATCTTCCAGGGTTCTGTATAGAAATTATCGTAGCATTTTTGCAGGAAACAGGACAGGCCGGGGACGGTTTAATTTGTTTTTCCGACCAGTAAGCTTTAAGCCGTTGCCGGCGGCTTCGTTTCGGTAGGGAAGGGATCGTCTGCATTCCGCAAGGCATCCGCTTTCCCTCGGTTTAGATTCAGTTTCATCACGACGGCGATTCCTAAGCCAAAAAACAGCAGCAACGACAAGATCCCCATGCGCGAATTGCCGGTAATTTGTCCGATGAGCCCAAAAGCAAACGGTCCAAAGATGGAAGAAATCTTACTTGTAATATTGACGAAACCAAAAAATTCGCCCGTCCGGTTCGGCGGCATCAGCTCACTTAGAATCGAGCGGGAAATCGATTGGCTGCCTCCCTGCACGAGACCCACCATCACGGCGAGAATATAAAAATGCAACGCGCTGCTCATGCCAAAGCCCAAGAGAACGATAACGACGTAGGTCCACAGCGTAGCGATCAACACGCGTTTGGGGCCGAGACGCGTTGCCGCTTTTCCAAGCAGGATGGTACTGGGAAATCCCACAAATTGCGTGATCAACAGGGCCAAAATCAAATCGCTCGTGCCAATCCCCAAGGTCGTGCCATAGATCGTCGCCATCAGGATAATCGTATTGATCCCATCATTGTAAAACCAGAAGGCCGCGATCATCCGAAACAGCTGCGGATAACGGCGAATATCCTTAAACGTACCGCCAAGCCGCTTGGAGGCGGCCCGCAGGTATCCTCCAGCGGTAAGGCCGGATGCTTGTTTCGGGAGGTTGGGTACGTTTCGCATCAACGGCAGCGAGAAGACAAGCCACCAAAACCCCACGGTCAAGAAAGAAAGCTGGGTGCCCGCAAGCTCATCCTTCATCCCAAACCATTGCGGCTGTTGGATCATCAGCAGGTTTACCGCCAGCAATATCCCGCCGCCGATATATCCGGCTGCATATCCTTTTGCCGAAACGTCATCCCGGTATGGCGAGGGTACCAAGTCAGGCAGCAACGCATCATAAAAGGTGAGGCTCCCGGAGAAGCCGACGGTGGTCACCACAAGTAAAGCTGAAGCAAGCAGCCAATCCCCCGGTCCGACGAGCGCGAACCCAAGCGTCCCTGCGATGCCAAGCAGCGCAAACCAGGTCAGGAACGTCGTTTTGCGGCCCGATAAATCCGCGATGGATCCCAGCAAGGGAGAGATAATTGCCACCAGCGCCATGCCGATAGAATGCGTATAGGCCAAATAGGAAGCCGCAGTTGTTTCACTTAACCCTTGCGCAGCCACCCCGGCGTAAAAGATGGGCAGCACGGCAGCCAACACCGTCGTCGCATAAGCGGAATTGGCCCAATCATACAGAATCCAAGCACGGATTGCCGATTTATTCATTTGGGGCTTCCCCTTTCACTAACAAATGGTTAGATTATAATCAAATAACGTTAACTGCGTGTATCGTAATGGTTTGCGCTGAATTAAATCGTTATCGTAAAATAGACCCTTGAAACTTTCAACTTCAGTTTGGAATAGAACGGAGAATGGATATGGCTGATACGTTAAAATCGATTTATAGTGAGGAATTTCTGCGTGAATTCGGCAGCAAAGTGAAGGAGTCCTACGCTTCCTTCGATATGGAACGATTCGTGGCTGACGTGATGGACGAAACTTGGGACAACCTGGAGCTCAAGGCGCGGATGCGGCAGATCTCGTTAAAGCTGGGCGCTTTGCTGCCCGCAAGGTTTTCGGAAGCGCTTGACATCTTGTATGCCATTGATGAAACCTGCGTGGGGTTCCCCTACCTGTTCTTTCCCGATTTCGTTGAGGTGTATGGTAAGGCCGAATCGGACTGGGAGCTTGCAATGCAGGCGCTGGAGCGTTTTACATCGAAATCGTCCGCAGAGTTTGCCGTCCGTTCGTTTATTGAACGGGATCCCGAGCGGATGATGCGGCAGATGCTGGCATGGGCGAAGCATGACAATGAGCATGTACGCCGCTTGGCCAGCGAAGGCTGCAGGCCGCGCCTGCCGTGGGGACAAGCTTTGCCGATGTTCAAACGCGATCCGGCGCCGGTCCTGCCGATCCTGGAGCAACTGAAGGCCGATCCGAGCTTGTATGTCCGCAAGAGTGTGGCCAACAACCTGAACGACATCGCCAAGGACCACCCGGACTTGGTCCTGGAGATCGCCCGGCGCTGGAAAGGATCCCACCCGCACACCGACTGGATCATTCGCCATGGCTGCCGGACGCTGATCCGCCGCGGCGGTCCCGAGGTGCTGGAGCTGTTTGGTTACGCCACTGGCGAGGACAGCAAGCCTCTGGCAACCGATGCGTCGCTCGTCATCGAGCCAAACGCGCTGCGCATCGGCGATAGCAGCGAGCTCCGTTACGAGCTGACGATCCGTTCAGGTCAACCGGCCAAGGTGCGCATTGAATACGGCATCGATTTCGTCAAAGCCGGAGGTCGCACGTCGAGGAAGCTATTTTTGCTCTCGGACAGAACAGTTGCCGGCGGTTCACGCCTCAGCGGCTCCCGGCGGCATAGCTGGGCCGACTTGTCCACCCGCCGCCATTACCCCGGCGAGCACCGCATCGTGCTGCTGGTCAACGGCGTGGAAACGGCGGCAACCCATCTAATGCTGCAAGCTGGTGACGAAGCATAAGAAGTAATCTGGTTGAGCTTGTAATACTTATACGTCTTGAAATCTAAAGAAAGACCTGATCGTAATGATTCAGGTCTTTTCTGTGCTTGTATCTATTCAATGGATTCCGGGGCACCAGGCTTGTCCGAAGCTCCCATTAGCGCATGTCCTACCTTGGTCAAATGGGTCCGCATAAGGTCGGCCGCCGCACGCGGATTCTGTTCTCGGATCGCCTCCAGCATTTGGCGGTGCTCCTGGAACAGGCGGTGCGCCGATTCCTGCTCGCTGAACAGCCACAAGCTCCGGCTGTCGCGGATGGTACGCATCATCATGGCCGAGATACTTTCCATCATTTGACGGAGCAACGGGTTTTGCGTCGCCTTGGCAATTGCCAAATGAAAATTGACGTCATGCACCTGGCTAATTTCCTCGTTCCCGATCGCTTCCTCCATCAGACCAACGATCTCTGAGAGCTCAGCCAAATCAGCTTCACTCCGATGGAGTGCCGCCAGCTCGATGCTCCCGACCTCCAGAATGCTGCGCACCTCCAGCAGCTGCTGCAAGTCCTCGCGGTTCTTGATTTGCTGGGCCGCCATCGATTCCAACGCCTGCGCCCGGACGTAGGTTCCGCCTCCCTGCCTCGTCTCCAGCAGGCCCCGGGCTTTCAAATGGCTGATCGCTTCGCGGACTGTGGAACGGCCAACGCGATAGCGTTTGGCCATATTTTCGATCGTCTCCAGCTTCTCGCCCGGCTTCACCTTCCCGGTTTCAATGATCCGCTCCAGTTCCTCGGTGATGATTTCGTAATTTTTTTTGCCTAAATCCATGACTTCTCCCTCTTCCGACCGCAGCCTTCCTAAAAACAAACATCATTCTTAAATTACAGTCTATACAATTTACCAGCGATATGGTAGATTTATTTCAAATTTAAAATTCATCTGATGACCTGACTAATTATAAGTTTATACCAGAAAGCGGGAGGAATGAGAATTGATTAGTCCCGAAGTGAAAGCGCAGCTTCAAGCCCTCGTCGGCGACAAATGGGTGTTGGACCGTCCTGCCGAGCTGTATGCCTATTCCTACGATGCCACGCCGATGTACCAAGCCTTGCCTGACGCGGTCGTGTTTCCCGCCTCGGCTCAAGAGGTTTCCGGCATTTTGCAGTTGGCCGATACGCACCAGATTCCGATTATCACCCGGGGATCCGGCACCAATCTGGCTGGCAGCACCATTCCAACCCAAAGCGGGATCGTGCTCAACATGAACCGGATGAACCAAATCCACGAAATTGATACGGAAAATTTGACGGCGACGGTTGGCCCCGGAGTTGTAACCGCCAACCTGCATCAAGCCGTAGAAGCAATGGGCCTGTTCTATCCGCCAGACCCCGGGAGCATGCGGATTTCCACGATTGGCGGAAATATCGCCCAAGGGGCCGGCGGGATGCGCGGACTCAAGTATGGTGTAACGAAGGATTATGTCATGGGACTTGAATACGTGCTGCCTTCGGGCGAGATCCTGCGCTGCGGCGGGAAGAACGTCAAGGACGTCGCCGGCTATGATATGACACGATTACTCGTTGGTTCCGAAGGAACGCTTGCCGTCATCACGGAGGTTACGCTCAAGCTGCTCCCCTTGCCGGAAACAAAGCGAACGCTGGTCGCTTATTACCGGAATCTGGTGGATGCGGCCAAAACCGTCGAAGCCATCATCGCCTCTAAAATTATCCCGGCCACCGTGGAGTTCATGGATCAAGGAACGATGAAGGTCGTGGACGATTTCGCGGGCCTCGGTCTCCCCTTGGAAATGAAGTCGATGCTGCTGATTGAACAAGACGGCCCGGCCGAGGTCGTTGACCGCGATATCGAGCGAATCGCTAGGATCGCCAAAGAACATGGCGCTGCCGGAGTAGAGGTGGCAAGCTCCCCGGAGGAAGGCGCGAAGCTGCTGGCCGCGCGGCGTGCGGCGTTGTCCGCCCTCTCTCGGCTCAAGCCAACCACGATTTTGGAGGACGCCACCGTTCCTCGCTCCCGTCTGGCGGAAATGGTGGAGGAAGTCGAACGGATCGCCGAGAAGTATGGATTGCAAATCTGTACGTTTGGTCATGCCGGCGACGGAAACCTTCATCCGACCTGTATGACGGACGAACGGAACCGGGAGGAAATCGAACGCGTTGAGAAGGCGTTTGAGGAGATTTTTCACGCGGCGATTCGCTTGGGAGGGACGATTACCGGCGAGCATGGCGTTGGCTTGGCCAAGAAGGACTTCTTGCACCTGAAGACCGGCGAAGCCAGCCTGGAACTGATGCAGCGCATCAAAGCCGCCTTTGATCCGAATGGAATCCTGAATCCCGGCAAAATATTTACCGTTTCTAATCGGCGAAGATTGGTGGTGCAGCGATGAGCGGAGAAAAACATATGGTACGCAAGGAGTTCACCTCCCCTGTCTGCGGCGGAACTGCGACACTCCCTTTGCCCCATTCGGACGGTAACCGCCTACAACCCTTTAATCTCGATGAAATTATGAACTGCATGCACTGCGGTTTCTGTCTACCTACCTGCCCGACCTATCAGCAAACGGGTCTGGAAACGTACAGTCCCCGCGGACGGATCGCTTTAATGAAGGGCGTGGCTACTGGTCAGCTCCCTGTAAATGAGGAATTCGAGCAGCATATGAACGCCTGCTTGGGCTGTCGGGCTTGTGAAACGGCCTGTCCGGCCGGCGTGCCTTACGGAAGTTTGCTGGAAACGGCTCGCCAGGTCGTACAGGAAACGAAACAAGAGACAGTGAAGCCCTCAGCTTTGCGCAGCTTGATTTTCCAACGAATTTTCCCGTATCCGAAACGCGTTCGTCGTCTGGGGAATATCCTGTGGGGCGTTCAAGCGCTGGGTCTGCAAGCCTTTGCCAATCGGACCGGCCTGATCCGGGTACTGCCTAAGGCGCTGCGCGAAATGCAAAAGGCGGTCGAAACGGTTGCTTCCCCGCGCGAGCGCCGTAAGCGGGAACAACGAATGAAAGCTGAAGGGGAAACCAAGCTGACAGTCGGATTGTTCACCGGCTGCGTGATGGACGTGATGTTCTTCGAGACAAATCAGGCAACGGCGCGGCTGTTAACGAAAGCCGGCTGCGACGTCGTGTTTGTCGAAGCGCAAAACTGCTGCGGGGCCATGCATGCTCATTCCGGCGAGATGGCCGGCGCCAAGGAGTTAGCCAAACGGAATATCGAGGCGTTTGAGCAGGCCGGCGTTGACTTCATCGTCAACAATGCCGGAGGCTGCGGGGCGGCGTTAAAGGAATACAGGCACTGGTTCAAAGGCGATCCGGTTTGGGAGGAACGGGCCAAGCGGTTTGCTGCCCGCAACCGCGACGCGAACGAGCTGCTGGCCGAGCTCCCTCCTCTCCAGTTCAGCAAGCCGCTGAATTGCAAAGTCACGTATCAAGATTCGTGCCATCTCGCCCACGGTCAAGGTGTGCGCAACCAGCCCCGAGAGCTGCTGCGCCGCATCCCGGGACTGGAGCTCGTTGAAATGCGCCAGCCGGATAGCTGCTGCGGCTCGGCTGGTACGTATAACCTTACTCAAATTGAGATGTCGATGCAGATCTTGGACGACAAGATGGAACAAGTCCAGGATACGAAAGCCCACCTCATCGTCACCTCCAACCCGGGCTGTCTGCTGCAAATGAAGCAAGGAATTCACCGAGCCGGCTTGAATGGGCAGATGGAAGCCGTGCATATTATGGATCTATTAGACCGGGCCCTGTAGGTTCTGCTGATCAGACCACAAATAAAAGGCGTTCCCTTGATGTAACCTTAAGGGAAACGCCTTTTGTGCGCCCGGGCGGCTTAGCCCCGCCCGGGTGCAAGCGCGCGCAGCGCCAGCATGACCGCGCCGTAGGCTGCGTCATGCTTGGGCAGCGTGCAGGTGAGCCTAGGGAAGCGCTCGTTCAGCGCTTCCCTGACGCCCGCCTGCACGTGCGCGCTGCGGAGCAGCACGCTCCCGGCCAGCGCCAGCTCGCCCTCCTCCAGGGCGAGCCGGCTGGCCACGGGAGCGGCCATCTCCGCCAAAGCGATCGCGCTGCGCCGCGCGATCGCCAGCGCCGTGCTGTCGCCAAGCTCGCAGGCTGGCGACAGCAGCGGGGCCAGTGCGGCAATGTCCTTCTTGTTCGTGTCCTTGCTGTACACGAATCCGATAAGCTGCCGCACCGAATCGATCTCCAGCTGCGCATAGACCAGCTCCGTGATCGCCGTGGGGCCGCTTCGTCCGTCCGCCGCCCGGACGACCGCGCTCAGCAGCTCGCGGCCAATGGAATAGCCGCTGCCTTCGTCATCGATCAGGTGGCCGCAGCCCCCAGTTCGATGCGTTTCCCCGCGAGCGTTCCGCCCGAAGCAGATCGACCCGGTGCCGGCGATCAGGATCAGGCCGTGCGAGCGGTCTAATGCGCCGCACAAGGCGGTTTCGTGATCGCCAACCAGGTCGAGCCCGCCGCGGTAACTGCCGGATCGGATCAGCGACGTCAGCCGCTCCGCAGCAACAGGGTTGCTAATCCCCGCCGCTCCGAGGCACATCTGCACGCAATGTTCTAGCCCTCCGCAAACCTCCGCTACGATCCGCAGCAGATGATCTAGCGTTTGTTCCACCGATCCGGCATCCTGACCGTTGAGATTAAGCGGACCGACGGCGAACGAGCGAACAACATTCCCCGTCTCATCCGCCACCGTCGCTTTCGTTTTGGTACCGCCGCCGTCGATGCCAACGACATATCTCACCCTAATATCGCCTCCCTTGTCTGCTGCTAATCAATCCGATGAACAACGTCTAAACCTCCGATTTAGCCGCCGATCCCCCTCAGGCATAGAGATGATATTGCTGCTTCATCTCGGCAAACGCCTTGCTTTCTTCCCGAAATTGCTCCAGCATCTCCGGAAGCGGCAAGGTCCCTTCGCGAAGGAGCTTGTCACCGCTCAGCATATCGATGAACGACAAGCGGTTCTCCTTCATCGGCGGCAGGAAAGCAAACGCCTCATAGTTTCGACGAATCGTATCCAGTAGGATATATCCGGTCTCGACCGCTTGCAGCGCCCGAGGATCGGTCACATATAACTGGACGCCGCCGCAGAGCTCATCCTCGTGTTTGGACGTCGTTGGCTTAAAATACACCGGTCGGAACAACACGCCCGGCAAACGCTTCGCATTCATTTCCACCGCCAGTTTCTCCGGTTCAATATAAGGCGCGCCAATCATTTCAAACGGGAAGGTCGTGCCGCGCCCTTCCGATAGATTTGTCCCTTCAAACAAGCAGGTGCCCCCATACAATAAGGCGGTCTCGAACCGAGGTATATTCAGCGACGGGTGTACCCAGATCCGGCCGGTTTCCGGATAGAGCATGCTCCGGTTCCACCCCCGGCATGGGATCACATGCAGTTCGGCGTTCCAGCCCATTTGCTCGTTGACCATGCGGGCCACTTCCCCGGCAGTTAAGCCGTACCGCACGCAAAGCGGGTAGTTGCCGACAAAAGACTCAAACCCCGGCTTGAGCACATTGCCTTCCACCGTGACGCCATCCAGCGGATTTACCCGATCCAGCACAATAAAAGATTTGCCCGCTGCAGCACAATCCTCCAGCGCGTAAAGCAAGGTATAAATGTAAGTATAGTACCGTATGCCCACATCCTGAATATCATAGACGACCGCATCAACTTCCTCTAGCATCTCTGGTGTCAGCCGCTTGGAATCCTTCCGGTAAAGGCTATGTACCGGCACCCCCGTGATCGGATCGATATAGCTGTCTACCAGAGCACCGGCTGCCTGATCGCCGCGAACGCCATGCTCGGGCGAGAACAATGCCGTCAAATGAAACTCGTCATGCAGCACCTGAATCGTAGACACAAAGTCCGAGGTGAGGCCGGTCGGCGCTGTGATCAACCCAAGCCGATGGCCTTGCAGCAGCTTGGCATATTCCGAAAGCCGATCAATCCCGTTTTCAACCATGATGATGCCATCCTCTCTCATGAATTGACGTTGGCCAACTGTCATTCCCGCTCCGGAGGCGAATAACTGATCTTCCCCATCACCACAGGATGAGCCGCCCCGGTTACCCGCGGGAGATTGTTTGGCACCCCGTCCAGCGTGCAGCCGGCTAATAACGCAAACGCCACCGCCTCTTTGGCGTCGCTGTGAAACCCCAGATCCTCTTGAGTCATCACGGCAACCCCCATCGCATTCATCTCGTCCTGCAGCTTGCTCATCAGCACGGGATTATAGCTCCCGCCTCCCCCAACGATCAACACATCGGCCGCATGCTGGGCCCGGACAAACCGGCGATACCCTTCGCCGATCGTCCACGCCGTAAGCCGGGTGACGGTAGCCACCAAATCCTCTGCCGAAAGGCCATACCGAGCCTGATCCTCCAGCAGGCGATCCATGTAGGAAGCACTAAAAAGCTCTCGACCGGTTGACTTCGGAATCGGCTGCTGGTAATAGGGCTCGCGCTTTAATTCTTCAAGCAATCCAGCATGCACTTGGCCGCGCCGGGCCAGACTTCCGCCGACATCCATCGTTGCCGCTCCTTTCGTAAGCCGCGTCACCACCCCGTCGATCAACACGTTCCCGGGCCCCGTATCAAACGCATACACCTCATCGGGCCGGCAGTTTTGGGGTAGAACGGTCATATTGCCGATCCCCCCGATATTTTGCAGCAGCAGCGTCCGCTTCTCCTCCCGGTACAGCAAATATTCCGTATACGGCACAAGCGGAGCCCCTTGACCTCCCACCGCCATATCAGCGACGCGAAAATCGGAGACGCAAGGGATTCCCGTCCGGGCCGCGATCACAGCCCCTTCCCCGATTTGTACGGTATACCGTAAATCAAGGCCGTCCTCGCTACCCGCGTCCGGCGCATGATAAATGGTTTGGCCGTGGGAGCCGATCCAGGCGATATCGCCGGGGGTTAATCCCGCTTTCCGAATCACGGCCAGCGCTGCTTGGGCGAACAGCTCGCCTAGCCAAACGTTCAGACGGCTCACCCGGTCGATCGTCGCTTGCCGGGGATCAAACATCGCAAAGATCTCTGCTCGGACCTGATCCGGATAAGACGTGTTCTCATACGCCACCAGCTGGACTTCCGGTTTTTCGCTCCCATCAAGCTCACCGCGAATGGCCACCACGGCGGCATCGATGCCGTCGACCGAAGTTCCCGACATTAAACCAACCGCATAGCGGTAAACCGCAGAGGTTCCGTTTGGACGTTCCATCTCCTCACCTCCATGTTCAACCCTTCACCGCTCCAACGGTGACGCCTTCCAGGAAATATTTTTGCAAGCTAAAGAACAAAACGAACATGGGCAAGGCCGAGATCGTTGCCCCCGCCATCATGGGAGCAAAATACGTGGTGTTCGCGAATCGGAAGTTTTTGAGCCCCACCTGAATCGTTTGCATGTCCATCGTGTTTGTCACAAGAAATGGCCAGAAGAACGTGTTCCAGCTATCCATAAAGGTTAAAATGGCCATGACCGCCATCACAGTTTTGGAGAGGGGGAGAACGATCTTGGTGAACATTTGAAGCTGGTTGCAACCTTCCACCTTCGCGCATTCCAAAATTTCCGTCGGAATGGAGGTCATAAACTGCTTGGCTAGGAAGATGTTGAATACCGTGACCAGTCCCGGCATAATCAACGCACTATACGTATTTTCAATTTGAAACACGTTAACGATCAAAATGTAAAGCGGCACTTGAGTCACTTGATACGGAATCATCATCGCGCAGAGCATAATCGAAAACAGCACCGATCTGCCGCGGAAACGGATTTTGGAGAAGGCGTAACCAGCCAAGGTCGCAAAGAGGACATTAGACACCATTACGCTGGTTGCCACAATCAGCGAATTTAACAGCCAGCGGTAGGAATACTCGCTATAGTCGAAGAAAAACTTGTAGGAATCCAGCGATATTTTGCCCGGCCACAACGAATAGCTTAAGGCCCCCGCTTCCACGGGATCGCCGAAGGAGGAAATAATCATGAAGTAGATCGGAAACAGCGTCGCCAGCGCAAAAAGCAGAAGAACGATCATGAGCCCTGCGTTGCGGATTCGCCTAACGTATGGATGGCCGGTATGGGTGCTGTATAGTGCCATGGTTCATCCTCCCTCCCGCGCTAATATTCGATGTCGCTGCCCATAAATTTGAACTGGAGCAGCGAAATGCCGGCAATAATCACCGTCAGAATCAAGGATTGTGCCGCCGCCTCTCCGAATTCAAAATACTTGAAGGCATTGTTGAAGATCAGCAACCCCACCATCGTTGTCGCGTTGTCTGGACCGCCTCCGGTCATCAGATAGGCGTTCTGGAACACTTGGAAGGAGCCGATCACGCCGGTGACCAACAGGAACAGCGTTGTTGGCTTAAGGCACGGGATCACGATGTGCCAGAGCTTCTGGAGGAACGAAGCCCCATCTAGCTCCGCCGCTTCGTAGTAACTATTATCAATGCCAAGCAGCGCCGCCAAATAGATGATAATGCTCGTGCCGTGACTGGACAGCCATGCCATCAACACCAGCGAGAACATCGCCGTCGAGCTGGTGCCCAGCCAGTTCTGGTTCGTGATGCCAAACAGGCCCAGCAGCTGGTTTAAGATCCCGCTCGTCATCGGATCAAAGATCCATAGCCAGACGACCGACAAGGCCACACCGGAAGCCACCGCCGGCAAATAATAGATCGCTTTAAATGTCGTTTGCATTCCTTTACGCAGCGGATGGATCATAATCGCGATGACAAAAGACAGGAACAAAGATACCGGAACCGTCAGAAGCGTATAAACGATCGTGTTCTTGATCGATTTCCAAAATAAGGTATCGGAGAAGGTGTTCACATAATTCTCCCCCCCGACAAACTGGGAACCCAGCGGTTTGTATTCCTGAAAACTAATGATCAAAGCACTGACAACGGGATAGGCCGTAAATACTGCATAGACGACCAGCGCCACGGCGATAAAAGCATAAGCCCAGCTAGTGTCTCCCTTGATCCGCAGCATTTTCTTCTTTGTTGGGCCTGCCGTCCGCATTTTTGCCAACTGGGCCATCGTGTCCAAACTCCTTTTCGCTAGTGTAAAAAAAACGGTTCGGATAGCCGCGGTCCATCACGCACGGCTATCCGATCCTTCATTTGCTAGTCGATCACAACGCCGTCTTCCCCAAACATCTTAATCGCTTCTTTTTTGACGGCTTCATACATTTCCTCCGGCGTAATCTCGTCAGCTAACAAAGCTTGCAGCTTCGGAATGATCACTTCATCCTCCAGCTTGATCGCCTGTGCACCAAGCTCTACCGGGATGTCCGGACGTGCCGGGTTGGCATGCGATAACAGGGTTTCGACCGCGGCCACGTTATCCGGGTTACGGTTCACCGTCAGGTCCTTCGCTGCTTCTCTGCCGCTCTTCGTAATGTGAGCCGCAAACAAGTCATTGTTCGTCAACGCTGCTACTTTGCCGCTGGCCAGGAAGTAAGCCGCCTTCACGACGTTAGCCTTATGCTCGGCCGTGGGCTCCTTCTTGCCGCGGAAGGTGACATAACCGTCCACGACCGTGCTGGAGATCGGTTCTTGGCCCAGGAATGTTGGTACAGGAAGCACGATGTATTCAACCGGAATGCTGCCAGCTACCGCACTGCCGTCATTCGCCTTCAGCTTCTCGTTGTTTTGGTTCGCCGAGTTCTCGAAGGTGGCCAACCCTTTCCCGGTAATCATCGTTTGACCGGTCAGGAACATGTTCCAGCGTTTGCCGGCATCGACGGAGCTCAGCTCCTTCGGCATCGAGCCGTCATCGATCATCTGCCGGACCGCCTTCAGCACTTCCAAGTAATTTTTGCTGGTGTAAGCAAATTTCAGGTCCTTGGTGAACGCGGCTGGCATTCCGGCATTTTTGATAAGGATGTTCAGATAATCCTTGGCCGTCACCCCGGCTGTTGCGAACACGAAGCCGTACCGTTTGATCGTATCGCCTTCCTTCACGACGCCTTTTTTGATCGCTTCGCGGAACTCTTCGTACGTCCAACCGTTTTGCTGCACGCTTTTCCAATCGATTCCCGCTTCTTCAAGGAACTGCTTATTGCCGCCAAGGGCGTGAACCTCCATGTAGGCCGGGAACCCGTACAATCCATCCGCTTTCTTCATGTATTCGAGCGGCGTCGGATCAAAATCCGCGACCATTTCCGGGGTCACTGTATCGGTGATGTCCATCAACATCCCTTGCTGCACGTATTTGGAGATCCCATCCGATCCGATAAAGGCAATGTCTGGGGGACTGCCGGCGTTAACCTGCGTATCCAGCTTCTGCGTCATGTCCTCCCAGCTGGCCGGTTCAATCTTTAAGGTTAAATTGGGATAAAGGGCGTTGAAGTCCTTCTCGATTTCCTCAAAACGACTTTGGAAGTTGCCAGAAACCGGCGGGAGTAACGCGGTGATCGTGTCTTTGGCCTCGGCAGGCGCTTCAGCGGCGCCATTCGTGTTGTTGGGAGCGGCGGAATTGCCGCCGTTCGCGGCTTTGTTCCCCGACCCGCATGCCGTCAATAAGCTGATCGACATGGTTAATGCCAATACGGATGCCAATACATGCATTTTTCTCATAGCAAAAAATCCTCCCCCTGGATTATCGTGCTAAACCACTTTGTTTTGTGTGCGAATAGCCAGCTTGAGATTTCCGTCACACTCGCTTAATACGCGCTCGGCCTCCTTGGCCTTCATCCCCGTCTTAATCATCAGGATCGCAAGCTTGCAGTTCAGCGATGCCTCTTCCAGCACTTTCGCAGCGGTTGCGCTGTCGACGCCGGTGGCGATTTTGAGGATGCGGATGGAACGGTCATACAACTTCTTGTTGCTAGCCTTCAAGTCCACCATCAGGTTATTGTACGTTTTCCCCAGCTTCACCATCGTGCAGGTCGTGAGCATGTTAAGCACCAGCTTCTGCGCCGTTCCCGCCTTCAGACGGGTTGAACCCATAATCGCTTCCGGCCCTACGACAGGTGAGATACAAATATCGCAGACGGCCTCCAGCTTGGATGCCTTGTTGTTGACGATGCCAATGGTCGTCGCCCCCAGCTCGGCAGCTTTCTTCAGGCTGGCGATGACGAAGCTGGCGCTGCCGCTGGCAGAAATACCGATCACAGCATCCTTGTTCGTCACCCCAAGCCGTTCGATTAATGCGATCCCCTCCTCTTCGTTATCCTCATAACCTTCGACAGCTGCTCTTAAAGCGATGTCTCCACCAGCGATATGCCCTTGCACCAGCTCAGGATCAACGCCGAAGGTTGGTGGACATTCCGAAGCATCCAGCACCCCCAATCTACCAGAAGTTCCTGCCCCGATATAAAACATTCTCCCCCCCTGCATCAGCAGTTGGTGCAGAAGATCCACCGCCTTGGTGATCTGCGGAATTTCCGCAGCAACGGAGGCGGGCACCGTGGCATCCTCCCGATTCAGCAGACGCAGCATTTCTTCGGTCGAGCATTCATCAATCCTTAGCGTGTTCTGGTTGATAGCCTCCGTCGTCAGACCTGCATAATATTCTTCCATGGCGTCTTCATTCTCCTCACTGATGATCTGGTTTGATCCACCCTTTACTTGAGTCTTAGTTTACGGTGGTAAACTTTACCCCGTCAATAGTTTTTGAAATAAAATTTTACTATGTAATATATTTTTGATTTTTTACTCCTTTTTTCAACAAAAAAAGACATTGGATCGTCAGGATCCCATGTCTCGTGGAGTTGATACTCTTATCTTTTGTGTTTCGCGGCTAAAATACTGTGCGTTTTGGTCAAATACTTCTTCACATTTTGATATTCCGCACTGGCCACCCCAGCAAACAGCATATCAATGATCGTTAGCATCGCAATCCGGGAACCCATCGCCCCGCTACGCATGGTGATCTCGGGTGTGGAAATGCCAAGCAGGATATCCGCCTTATCTGCAAGCTCACTTTTGTTGTATTTGGTAATGGCGACGGTCGTAGCGTTGTTCTTCTTGGCAATCTCCAGTGTCTCTATGATTTCCAAGGTATTTCCGGAGTTAGAGACGAAGATGGCAACGTCACCTTTGCCAAGCAATGTCGCCGCGGTCAACTGACTGTGCCCATCGGTGTACGAATGACACATTTTATTAATTCGTGAAAATTTCTGTTCCCCGTCCTGACACACCAATCCGGAGGCGCCGATCCCAAAGAACACAATGCGGTTGGAGGCACGCAGCGCTTTAACGGCACGGGCAACCTCACCGCGATCCAGCACGCTTAACGTATCCTCAATGGACTTCATATTGTTGCGCGAAATGTTGGCGATAATCGTATCCAGGTCGTCGCCCGGTTGGATATCCGTGTACTGGTCCTTCCGCTCGTCGTCCATCGAGCCAAGCGCCGCTGAAATACTGACGATAAAGCTACGGTAACCGCTGTATCCCATCGTTTTGCAGAACCGAAGCACAGAAGCATCGCTTGTTTTGCTCAGCTTGGCCAAGCTTTTGATCGACAGGTGGGGAATGTCTTCCGTATTAGCGAGAATATATTCCGCTACCATGCGCTCGACCGGCGTCAGATTCTCCTTCATATCGCGAATTTTGATCAAAATATTATCATGAATTGCCATCTTCATACCTACTTCACTATTTGGATATGTTTACTAGACTTGCAATCCTATCTTAAGCGCAAAGCTGACAAAAAACAAGCAAACCATGTGAAATTTTTTGGAAATTCATTCATTAAGTTTTGGAATTTTATTTTAAAGTATAAACATCTTTATGATATTAATTTACGAATTATATTATCGCAATGTAAACAAAAAGTCTCTATCTTACTGAATATATCCCTTATCTCTCATCAAATGTTCTTTCTAAAATAGTGTAAATAAATTGGAGTTAATATCTCCCAGTAATGGATTTTGTCTGATTCGAGTTCGCGGATTCTGGGTATGATGTAAGGGAGTCAAATGTGAATAAGCGAGCGATTTTAAGGGAGGAGATTGATATGCCGATTGACGCATATTTGTATTTCGACGGCAACTGCCGTGAAGCGGTTGAGTTTTACGCCCAGGCGTTTGGCGTGGAGCGGCCGCAAATCATGACCTACGGCGAAGCGCACTCCGCAGAGCCGGATTATACGCTTCCTGAAGAGGCGAAGGATCGGGTCATGCACGCCAACTTGAAGATAAGCGGCAGCAACCTGATGTTCTCCGATGTGTTCCCGGGTTCCCCTTATACCGTTGGAACCAATATCAGTTTGGCGCTGATCAGCACCAATCGGGAGGAAATCACTACCGCGTTTGAGCGCCTCAAAGAAGGCGGCTCGGTTAAAATGGAGCTGCAAGAAACGTTCTGGAGCCCTTGTTACGGCAACCTAAAGGACAAATACGGCATCGAATGGCAGCTCAGTTATGACGACGGGAGAAACAGCAAGTAAACCTGCCATTTCTATCCCAAGTAGTACGAACAAAAAAACAACCCCTTCTCTTTTGATTGAGAAGCGGGTTGTTTCCTCTGGATTGATGAAATTTTAGACAAACACATGTACTAATTCAATATTTCGTTCTCTCGACAAATCCCGGAACTGCCATTCGTCGATTTGCACCAACGGTTTGAAAATATCGGTAGGGTTGTTCCATACGATCGTCGCCGTTTCGCCGTTGCTTAGTTTCACTTTCTTCCCGATGAAATTCGGCAGGAGATTGGCAGTCAACGCTTGAACCGCCTTCTCATTCAGCTTGCCGAATCCGAGATTATAAATGTTTCGCAGCACGGTCAAGATATCCTGCCGCGAACCTGATGCGTCTGGAGACGTCATCGCTATGTATTCATTGGCTACCGCAACAATTTCGGCATAAGGATGGATTTTCTCTTTGCGTAAGCTGGCCGGAAAACCGGAGCCGTCCTCCCGTTCATGATGCTGAAGTGCGACGAGGGCCGTCACTTCTTCCCCTGTCGATCGGCGGATGATTTCATAACCGTAGGAAGTATGACGATTCATTTCCTCCCGTTCTTCCCCAGTTAATTCATGCTCGCGGTTGCGAAGCGATTGGCGTACCTGGCTCTTCCCGATATCGTGCAGATAACCCGCTTTGCTGATTTCATAACATTCATTAGGCGGGTGTCCAAGCCAGGTGGCAATATAATAGGACAACAGACCTACCTGCAACGAGTGGTTATAAATATTAACATCCTCTTCAGTGAAGGCGATCAGGAGTGACACGACATCCTTATTTCGATCCAGGACCTCAAGCATGGGCACTAAATGCTGCTCAACCATGGATTGATTAAACTTCCCTGTCGTCAGCGCCTCTAAAAATAACGTCTGATACCCCTTCACCGTAAAATAAAAGTTATCGCGCAAACGCTGGATGAAGCTTGAATTCTTACCAGAGTTCAGGGCAACTTCCCCTTCGCGCAATTCGATATCGACGTAATCGATACTTTGCCGAATCAGCAGGGCAATTTCCTCCGCATGAATGCTTGTCCCCTTCGGAAGAATGTGCAAACCGGCTCGATTAAACACATCGGTTCTCAGACGGTCCCCTTCCTGAAGCTCCATGACGTGAGTTCTCATATGACCCCCCCTTCTTAATCTGCGCGTACATCGCCTAAAATCTACCTTATACTTATAAATATCGCGCAAACACACTCCGCCCTGAATAGTCCTAAAGGCGTGTTTTGATGGGGTGGCTGCTGCTGCCTTGTTCACTGAAATCCAGGCCAAAAGACCTTAGCTCGTCACTTCCGCTTCCATGGCGGATCTCCATACCCACCTCAGCTATTGTCCTCCTTTCTCATTTGGTTTCCACCGTTGAGCCTCGAACTTTGGTGCGGGCCTTAAATTGGGGCCGCTTCGTGAGCATCGGTAAGGGGGCTCGAATGACCATATCCCGCCAGTCGCGATAAAAGCTGGGGGACAACGGCGTTAAATAAGGAACCCCGGAGCTGTTCAGTCTCGATAGGTGAATGCAGATCATGATGAGGGTCAGGATGATCCCGTAGAAAAGGCCAGCTTGGAAGGAATCATCCCCTGGTGAAAGGACACCAGGGCGATATATAGCGACGGAAATGTTAACGAAATAAAAACCGCCGTATAACATTATTCTTGGCATGAGAACCCTTCTCCAATCAACTGATCCTTTCGATGATGTCGTTACCCTTTATTACCAACTTGCTTCAAAAATAATCTCGTTGCGATTGACTTTGGTTTTTACTCCGGTTCTGCTAAGAATTAGAATATTTCTCCTGTAAACGGCGCATCTTAACTGGGAATAGTCGGCTAGGAAGGAGGACGTTCCATGCCCATCATCAGAAAGCTGCAGCGCCGAAAGCACTCCATCGGGGGAAAGTCTGGCAAAACTCCGACACTTCCCCCAAGCCGTGCGGATTCGCCCGCTCCCGCTGCCGATCAAAGCTTACAAGCTCGGTTAGATTGGTTGAAGCAGGTGCTAAAGGACACCTCAGACATCATCTATCGGGAATTTACAATCAGCTCAGGGCAACCGTGCGCCTTAATCTATGTGCGCGGGATGATTGCGCAGGAGACGGTCCAGCAATTTATCGTTCGCAGCTTGCAGCGAGAATCCGCGCAGCTGCAAGAGAAAGATATTTATCAGTTCCTGTTCGAAGACAAGGCACTAAGCGTATCTCAAGCTACGGTCATCGATGACTTGAATCAAGCGGTTCAAGCCATCCTGAATGCCGGAGCTTTGCTAATGATCGACGGGGATATGCGGATGTTGACATTCTCCATTTCGGCTTACCCGACGCGCAGCATCGATGAAGCCCCCAATGAATCCGTCATCCGCGGGTCGAGAGAAGCCTTTATCGAGGATTTGGAGAAGAACCTGACCATGATTCGCCGCCGGATCAAGAGTCCGCATCTCAAAACGCCAACGGTCAATAAAGGCCGGGAAACACGAACCGGTATCGTGCTGGCTTATGTGGAGGACGTATGTAAACCGGAACTCGTGAAGGAAGTGCAGCGTCGACTTTCTTACCTCGACATGGACGGAATTCTGGGCTCCGCCTACGTGGAAGAAATCATCGAGGATAACCCTTATTCGCCTTTTCCGCAACTGCAGTACACGGAACGCCCTGACGTCGTCACCGCAGCGCTGTTGGAGGGGAGAATTGCCATCATCGTAGATGGTTCACCGATCGTGTTGCTCGCTCCGGTGACATTGCCGATGCTGCTGCAATCGGCAGAGGATTATTACCAGCGTTATATCGCGGCGAACTGGATTCGCTGGATTCGTTATTTTTTCGTATTTGCTTCTTTAACCTTGCCGTCGATTTATATCGCAGTGACCACGTTTCATCCGGAAATGATCCCTTCACAGCTGCTGATTACGATCGCCGCTTCGCGGGAAATCGTTCCCTTTCCGGCGCTATGGGAAGCATTTGCGATGGAACTGGCGTTTGAAGCTCTCCGCGAAGCTTCTATTCGGATTCCAAAATCGATCGGGCAAGCCGTATCCATTATCGGCGCCTTAATCATTGGCACCGCCGCCGTCCAGGCGGGTATTGTCTCGGCGGCCATGGTGATCATCGTATCATTAACGGGGATTGCTTCGTTTATCATCCCCCATTTCGATTTAGGTTTGGCGTTTCGATTGCTGCGTTTTCCGATCATGATCTTAGCTTCCATGTTCGGATTGTACGGTTTGACCTGCGGGTTAATTCTGATTTACATCCATATGGTCAATTTGAGGTCCTTTGGGATTCCCTATATGTCCCCGATTGCCCCGCTGATGGGCAAGGATTTGGGCGACACGTTCCTTCGGGCTCCCTGGTGGAAAATGCGTAAGCGCCCGTTGCAGCTCTCGAACAACGAAATCCGGCAAAACTCAAATCCACGGGGTTGGGCAAAGGAGAAAGGTGAATTGGAGTGACGAGAATCCATCGCGCTATCGTAACTGCAATTTTGGTTTTCTTGCTCTTCATCGGCGTTGGCGGATGCTGGTCTGTCCAGGAGCTAAACAACCGGGCGTTTGTGAACACGGTGCTGATCGATCGAACAGAGGACGGGCAGACGGAGCTGACCTTAGGAATTCCGCTCCCCAACCGGATGATTCCGGGGGAATCCGGCGGGACAGGACAACCCCAAGGGGATCCGTTTAGCTTTGTGACCAGGCGAGCAGAAAATCTAAGCCAGGCCTTAAATTTAATTCAAATCGACGTGCCCCGGAATATTACCTTTGGTCAAACCCGCATCGTCGTGATTGGCCGAAGACAGGCGGAGTATGGCTTGGACCAGGTTGTCGAATTCGTCTTCCGCCAGCCTTCCTTCCGACTGAGTGCTAGCTTGTTTATAACACCCGGCGATGTTAAAGAGATAACGAAAGCACCGATGGTGTTTGAACGTATTCTCAGTGACATCCTGCGAAAATACGTCAACAATCACTATGTACTAGACACCACAATCAAGGATTACAAGCTGGCATTATATGAAGGAGGGGATATTCTAATCCCGCTGATGTATTTCGGGGAACTCCCAGGAGTGGCGCAAGAGGATCCGAAGAAGAACCGTTGGATGGGTTCCGGAGGTGCAGCGATCTTCAGCAACGGTAAAATGGCAAAGACCGTGCTCACCCCTCTCGAGCATCAAACCGCGCTGTGGATCAGCTCCCAGCTTAAAAATACGACGCTCACGATCTCCTCTCCCACCGATGGGAAGGAGATGAGCTTTTACATCGAGGAAATAAAGACGGACATTAAACCGAAAGTACAGGGAGATCAGGTCTCGTTCCGGCTCGTTAGCAGTGCCAAAGCTTATGTGGAATCCTCGCTCTCTCACATCGATTTGAAGGATCCGCAAGTTATTCAACAATTGGAAGAAATCCTGAGTAAAGACGTGGAAGAGCAGTTCATCCGCGTTCTGAACAAGACCCGTCAAGCCCGTTCCGACGCTTTCCTCATGAGACAATATCTGGATTGGAAATATCCAAAAGTTTGGCATACGATGCAGGATCAATGGAAAAATTATTACGCCAACGAACTCCCGATTGAGGTTGACGTTAATATCCGTGTAAACCGTACGGGCGGCGTTTATCGTTCGGTGGTTCACGAAACCAATAGATAGCGAGGGATCGACGTGGTCTATATTGGTATCCTGTATGTACTCATTATGACGGTAGACTGGATGATGCAGAAAAAAGAGGGCGTCCAGCTGAAAACCCGAATGACCGTACTGCTCGTCTCCATCTGTTTCTTCATCACCTCAGAAGTCACATTTAAACTGAAGGAACAATGGAATGTGATCATCATGTTCCAATATTTATGCCATACATTGCTGGGCAGATCGTATTGACACGGGACTTTAGGAGGCGGAAAGCATGCTTAATAACATTACAACCAATCAAATATTTGCGCTTTTCAGCTTGCAATCCTTCACCACAGTCATCGCCTTTTATACAGCGATGCTGCTCGGAGGCAGCAAGTATTCCACGCCGATGGCCGTCTTGGTAGGCGCTTTGCTGGGGCTGCTATTTTGCTACCCGGCCTATAAGCTCGCTTCCTCCCGCCCCAACGAATTTTTTGTTCAATTCGGGAGCAAAGTGGTGGGCCGCCCCCTTCATTTCATTTTCGTCCTTTATATCGTGCTGCTTCATCTCTTTCTGGCTGCCCTCAATTTAAGGGAGCTTGCTGATTTCTTGTTATCGGAATATTTGATTGGTACGCCGGATTGGGCGGTGGTTGCCATCTTTGGAGTATGTGTTGCCTATGCCGTACGCTGCGGGATCTTGACCATCTTCCGAATGGCAGAAGGCTTTTTTCTTGTTTTTGCCGCCGCCTTAATCTGTCTTCCGTTCATCGGATTTCAAGAGATGGAACTGGATATGTTCACCGCCTTGATAAACCATCTGTCGGTGAAGGATATGTGGGCCTCAATTGTAGATACCATGGCTATTTTTGGCGAGATGGCTTTCTTGTTTCTGCTTTTCCCTTATCTAGAAACGCCAAAAAAGGTGTTCCGAACCCTTTTCTGGGCTACACTCACTTCGCTGCTGTTGATCCTGATGCATCTCATTCCGATTCTGCTGACCTTTGGACCGAAGCTGGGAGCTAATCTGGTCTACCCCGACATGGAACTGGTTCGTTTCATTCGCGTTGGCTCGTTTATCGAAACAATGGACCCGATCTTAATTAGTTTGTGGTTAACCAGCATCTTTGTGAAAATGTCGTTTATTGTTTACACAGCGGTCTTATGTCTCGCCCAGTTGGCCGGCGTAAAGGATCACAAACCCTTCACCTTGCCGGTTGTCGCCTTTGTGTCCATATACTCCTTGTCCATTGTTAGAACCCCGCCGGAAATTATTTCTTTCCTGTCCTGGGAGGGGGCGCTTCTGTTCTGCTTTGCCGAGTTTATCATCCCAAGTATTTATTGGTTCATCGGCGCAATACGCAAAAAATCCTCCGGGTCCAAAACAACAAAACCCGCCGGGAGCACTCCGACGGGTTAAGGCTTATTTCGTCGAAAGCCAAGCCCGTTCCTGATTCCATCGCAAAGCGACCGGCGTTTCAAAGAAATCGGATAACCCGGTTTCGTTCAGGACATCCGATGTTTTCCCTTGCGCGTACACTTCTCCCCGCCGAAGCAGCAGCGTATGCGTGAAAATCGGCAAGATTTCCTCGGTATGGTGCGTCACATACAGCATATGCGGCGTATTCGGTTCGGCGGCCAGCTGTGCGATGCTTTCCAGAAGCCCTTCCCGGGAGATGAAATCCAGCCCGTTCGTCGCCTCGTCCAAGATGAGAAGCTGGGGCGAGGCCATCAAGGCCCGGGCAATCAACAGCTTTTGCTGTTCCCCCTGGGAACACGTCTGGTAAGCCCGTCCATGCAGGTGGCTGCAGTGGAGCTGGTTCATTAAGGCTGCAGCCTGTTCATAATCCTCTGTCGTTGGCTTCTCGTAAAGTCCGATGGATGCAAATTTGCCGCTCACCACAAGATCCTCGGCTTTTTGCTCCCCGTGCAGTCTGGCCTGCATCGAAGAACTAACCCACCCAATCGTTTTGCGCAGCTCCCGCAAATCTACTTCGCCAAACCGGTTTCCCAGTACGCTGATTTGGCCGGACGTCGGCCAGAGGTAGCCGCTGATCATATTAAGCAGCGTCGTCTTGCCTGAACCGTTTAAGCCCAGCATCGCCCAATGCTCTCCCTCGCGGACCGTCCAATCGATGCCGTTTAATACGGCCTTCCCATCCCGGAACCAAGTCACTTGATTCATTTCGATGATATCCATTCTTAGTACCTCCGAAAAAATAAGTAGATTTGCAGTACTCTCAAGCTACCCCCGTCCTTGCGGTTTGTCAAGCGCCGGCTGTTGATGGTTTCGCGTGCCAATTTCCTTTCGATCCGCTAGAATACAAATGAAAGGAAGTGAGGTATCATGAATCCGACATGGACTTGGGCTGACGTGGAAGCCCTTCAACAACGCGTAGAGCAGCATGACGGGATTGCTTTGAAGTTAAATTGGGATACCTTGCACTCCCGTAAGGAAGAGAGTGCCGCAGATCTGGTAGAGTTCCGCGAAGGGCAACTGGTAGCCTTCTTGGGATTGTATCCGTTCGGAAGCACGTTGGAAGTCTGCGGCATGGTTCACCCGGATTACCGTAGACAAGGTATCTTCACTTCCCTGCTTAGACGCGGATTAAACACGGCTACTTTGGGTTCGTATCCGAAGATCCTATTGAATGCTCCTGGGAACTCAGACTCGGCCAAGCAATTCCTGGCCGCCTATCCTTGCCGTTTTGAATTCAGCGAATATCAGATGAAATACACCCCGGAAGCAACTGCGGTGAATGCCCCGTCAAGAACGGCACAGATCACGCTTCGCTCGGCTGAGGCAGCGGACCGACCGCTGCTCGCTCGCCTCGACCAGGAGGGGTTTAATCTCGCTGCGGAGGAAACCCGATTGTTCTACGAGAAGTTAACCGAGGAGGAGATCCGCCAGAACGAGCTGATCGTGCATGAGGGCGAGGCCGTCGGGAAAATTCGCGTTTCCCCCCGCGAACGGGAGGCTTGGATTTATGGATTTGTTGTTACTTCATCCCACAGGGGTCAAGGCATCGGCGGTACCGCCTTGCGGCAGGTCGTTGAACGTGAAAGAGCAAAGGGCTTCGACGTTTGGCTGGAAGTAGCACTGAACAACCCCCAAGCCAAAAAGCTTTATGAACAGGCGGGGTTCCGGGTATGCCGATCCCAGGACTACTATGCTTATTTGCGCTGATCTTGAAACGAATAAGACCGCAGGCTCCCCTTAAGAGCTTCTGCGGTCTTCGTTGCTTTAAGGCATTCAAATGTCCGAACTGGGCATGTATTTGATGGACAAGCCGCCGGCCATGATTTTGTAAGCCCAAAGCTTCGTGGCGCGATAGGCATTGTTGTTTTCCTCAAACAGTTTTTGTTCATGCCCTTCGTTCACAAACGCCTGGACTACGCGGATCCCGCCGATGTTCTCCTCTACGCGGGAATTGAAATCAGCGAGCGCGGAAAACAAGCCGCGGTAGGTCTTGGTCATTTTTGCATTGAAATAAAGCGCTGCCACCACGGCACAGCTGAAATCTAGAATAAACAAATGTTTATAAGGTCGGTAATATGAAAAAAACGACGTAACATTTCCAAGACTCTCTCCTTGCCTCTCCAAAACTTGGCGTTTTAATGAAAGACTACCACAGTCGCGGAATTAATTGAAGATCGTTTTCACCAGGAAGGTAGCATGCCGATAGAAAAATAAGGTACAATAACTACCGAATCTACAGAACTTAAGGACATGCCCAAACGGGCGGGCCGCATGAGGCGGCGGAAGGAAGGATCAACACATGTATGTAGCAAACGATTGGCAGGATTATGAAGTAATGGACACCGGAAACGGGGAAAAGCTGGAGCGCTGGGGGGATATCATTTTGCGGCGCCCCGACCCGCAGATCATCTGGCCGATCGCCAATGAGGATCGCCGCTGGCACGATGTGCACGGGCATTACCACCGCAGCTCCTCCGGCGGCGGACAGTGGGAGATGAAGAAGCAGATTCCCGACCGTTGGACGATTTCCTATGACCGGCTGAAATTTTATATCCGCCCAACCAATTTCAAACATACCGGATTGTTTCCGGAGCAAGCCGCCAACTGGCGGTGGATGATGGACAAGATCGCCGGCGCGGGTCGGCCGATTCAGGTGCTGAACCTGTTTGCATATACCGGCGGCGCCACCGTAGCCGTAGCTTCGGCCGGCGCTTCGGTCGTTCACGTCGATGCAGCGAAAGGGATGGTCCAATGGGCTAAGGAGAACCTGGCGCTGTCCGGTTTGGCCGACCGCCATGTACGCTTCATCACGGATGACGTGTTCAAATTCGTGCAGCGGGAGCAACGGCGCGGCAACCGTTATGACGCGATTATCATGGATCCTCCGTCCTACGGGCGTGGTCCGGGCGGTGAGATGTGGAAGCTGGAGACGAGCCTCTACCCGTTCGTGGAATCTTGCTTGTCGATTCTGTCGGACAAGCCGCTCTTCTTCCTCATCAACTCGTATACGACCGGCATTTCCCCTACCGTACTGAACAACATTCTGACGATGACCGTCAAGAAGCGTTACGGAGGACGGATCTCGGCCGGCGAACTGGGACTGCCGATCACCCGCTCGGGGCTTCACCTCCCTTGCGGCATTCTCGGACGCTGGGAGGAATAATCAATGGATTCCGAAGCTAAGCGGACCTCGGGGCAGCCGGCGATGGCAATCCTTTACGAAGACAACCATCTGCTCGGTATCGAGAAGCCGGTGAACATCCCCACCCAGGAGGATGCCAGCGGGGACCCCGATCTGCTGAATTTGCTGAAGGCGGACATCAAGGAGCGGTATGGCAAGCCCGGCAACGTCTATCTCGGACTTGTCCATCGGCTGGACCGTCCGGTCGGGGGCGCCATGATTTTTGCCAAGACATCAAAAGCCGCTTCGCGGTTAGCGGAGATGGTGCGGAGCCGCCGGTTCAGCAAAACGTATGTCGCCGTCGTACACGGAACGCCGCCGCAGCGGCAAGGTCGTTTGACGGATACGCTGCTTAAAGACGAACGCACCAATACGGTGTCTGTCGTTCCCGCGGGGACACCCGGCGGCAAAGAAGCCCGGCTTGATTACCGGGTGCTCGGCACCTCCGCATCGGAGCGGCTGAGCCTTGTGCAGGTGGAGCTGCACACCGGCCGGCCGCACCAGATCCGGGTGCAAATGAGCCAAATCGGCTGCCCCCTGTATGGCGATCAGAAATATGGCGCGGGGCGGAATAAACCAGGCCAACAAATCGCACTTTGGTCGCTGTACGTCGGTTTTCCGCACCCGGTGACCAAGGAGCCGATCGATCTGGTCTCCCTCCCGCCGCGCGCGTATCCCTGGGATCGGTGGGAGGAAGGAACGTATACCCGCCTCGCAGCGCTGCTGCAGGCCGGGGGAAACGGAATAGAAATGTAAAAAAGGCGGGACGTCCGGAGCTGATTATTCAGCTCCCTGACGTCCCGCCTATTCATTGACTCCCTCGTAGGCAAGTTCCTTATTTCGTTCCGGAAATTTTGCCCAGCAGAAATACCAGCAGTTGTTGATTATGGGTGGAGATGCGATTCAACACGCCGCTTAAGTAAGTGTTGCGAACTTCGATGCCCCGCCGGACTTCGGATTGTCCTTTATCAGTAATCGACACCCATACGTTGCGGCGATCGTTCTCGTCCCGGTCACGGCGGATCAGTTCGCCCCGCTCCATTCGGTCAAGCAGCATCGTCACTGCAGCCGGCGTCGTGGAGAGAAACGGAATCAAATCGGACGGCTTCAGATTGCCCTGCTGCTCCAGCAGCTCCAGAACGGTCAACTGCGACGTCGTTAGCGTGGGAGCCAGCTCCTCCTCCATGTGGGCCTGATAATCCTTCACGATGAGATCAAGCAATCTGGCAAATTCAGCGGTATGCAATCTTATCCCTCCTTGCCTTACATCACCACTTGGATAATTCGCTGCTTCCTTCGCAAATTCCTGCTGCCTTGAAGCAATTATCCGGTGGTTTGCGGCAGAGGGGGCACCGCACTGGTTGTTTTATCGGACAGGATACCGCCAGCCGAACGTATCCTCCCGTTCCCCGCGTTGGATTCCTGTCAGCGTGTCGTACAGTTTGGCCGACAATTCTCCGGTCTGGCCTCCGGCAATCTCCATGTCATGACCTTCCCACGTCATGCTGCCGATCGGGGAAATGACCGCCGCAGTTCCAGTGCCAAACGCTTCTTCAAGCCGACCTTCCTTATGAGCCTCAAACAGTTCTTCGATCGAGATCCGGCGTTCCTTGACGGGAACTCCCCACGCCCTAAGCAGCTGAATGACTGAGTCCCGCGTGACGCCAGCCAGGATGCTGCCATTCAGTTCCGGTGTCACAACTTCCCCGCCAATTTTGAAGAACACATTCATGCTGCCCACTTCTTCGATATACCGTTTTTCGATGCCGTCAAGCCATAGCACCTGGGAGTAGCCAAGCGGTTTGACGTCCTCCTGCGCTTTGATCCCTGCGGCATAGTTCCCGGAGGTTTTCGCTTCGCCTGTACCGCCGCGAACCGCCCGGACGTACCGATCCTCCACGTAAATGCGCACCGGATGGATGCCTTCCGGATAATAAGCCCCAACCGGCGACAAAATGACGATCAACCGATACTCCTCCGCAGCCCGCACGCCAAGCCCTGCTTCGGTAGCGATAATAAAGGGGCGGATATACAAGGAATTGCCTTCGCCTTCCGGCATCCACTCCTCCTCCAGGGCGAGCAGACGGCAGATGCCCTCCAGCACTTCCTGCGGATCAACTTGGGGAATCCCAATGCGTGCGCACGAATGGTTCAAGCGGCGCAAATTCATATCGGGCCGGAACAATACCAGCTCTCCCTGCGGTGTCCGGTACGCCTTCATCCCCTCAAACACCTCTTGCCCGTAATGGAACACCATCGCCGATGGATCCAGCGAAATCGGTCCGTACGGCACGATTCGCGGATCGTGCCAGCCTTGATCTGCCGAATAATCCATAAGTAGCATATGATCGGTAAAATATTTGCCAAAGCCCAGCTGATCGGCAGCCGGCTTCGTTTTTTTAGCCGTAGTTAATGTGATGGACCAATTTCCCATGTTAAATTTCCTCTTTTCCCATATCGGATTAACGAACTGACGAAGCAATGAATTCTCTGTCTTTCACTATACCGATTCTTTCTTCATTGATCAATAATATCGTTTCAATTATAATCATTGACAATATCTATGTATCGGGGAGAATCATCCGCTATGGAGCATCGTCTATTGGAATATTTCATCGCAGTCGGCGAGGATTTGCATTTCACCAAAGCCGCGGAAAGACTGGGAATTACGCAGCCGACGCTCAGCCACCAAATTCGCTTGCTGGAGCAAGAGCTTGGGACGGCCCTCATTCAACGGATTGGCAAAAAAAACCATCTGACTCAAGCGGGTTCAATCCTGTTGGAGCACGCCCGCCGAGTGATCTATGAGGTGGAACAGGCTAAATTGGAAATTGGCCAGCTCACCGGCGTCCAGCGCGGACAGCTCCGTATCGGCTGCTCCGGCAACCACCTGCTGGAAGATAAGCTGATCTCTTTCCATCGCCAGTACCCCGGGATCGAGCTGACGGTACTTGAGCTTGCTACTGAGGAGACAAGAGCCGGACTGCTCGCCAACCAGCTGGATCTCGGCGTCGTGTTTCTGCCGCTCCAGGACGAGCACATCGTCAGCCGCCCACTGTTCGACGAGGCGCTGGTGCTGGTTGTCTCCAGCCAGCACGCGTATGCGGAGCTGCCGGAAGTGACGCTGGAGCAGGTCGCGCAGCTGCCGCTTGTGTTATTTCCGCCGAAGTTTTACGTTCGCCAGCTGCTTGATACAGCTTGCGCTGAACAGGGGATCGAGATCCGGCCGGTCATGGAGCTGTCGACGATTGAATCGCAGGTACAGATGGTCATCCACCACGTTGGGGGAACGGTTCTCCCCGGCTCCTATGCCCGGACGTTGACCAGCACGAATCGCCGCAGCGGAATCACCTTCATCCCGTTGGCAGAGCCCGTACCGCACAAAAACGTCGGGTTGGTCTACCGAAGGAGCACGTTTATGGACCCTACGCTCCAAGCGTTTATCCGTCATTTAACCGAGGAAGACACTCAAGCCCCCGTCTCAGCTCCTAAACGTTAATCCTTTCGATCGCAAAGCCTCTTTAAGCTTAGGTATGGAAGCTGGCCCCATGCCATGAAATCGCAGCACCTCTTGTTCACTCAGCTCAGCCAGCTTCTCCAAAGTCGTTACGCCATTCGCTTCCAAGGCCCGTCTAGCCGGTGCAGATAACCGCGTCAGAAAGTCCGCTGCCGGTTCACGCTCCTGTTCACAGATGGGACAAGTCGGACAATCACTGCTTTTGTAGTAGGTATGCCCCTTCGGGCAGGTCCTTTGCGTTTTTGCTTGTGCCGCCATCGTATATTCCATCCCTTCACCACGGATTGATGTAGATCCTAAAAAAAACTCCGGGAAAGTTTCAAGCCCTTCCCCGGAGATTATCGCTTATTCTTTGACGAAGAGATCCACGATCTCGTCGTTTTTGTCCACGGACATCATCGCTTTCCCGATCGACTTCCGGTCCGCTATCGGAGCATCCTCCGAGCTGAAGGTGTGCATCTGCCCTTCCTTCGTGACCGCCTGCAGCAGCACCGGCTCCTTGCAGTGAACGCCGCCGACCAAGCGGCTGCCGTTCGGTTTGACCCGCTTGCCTTCCTTAAATTCAAACGTCTGAACGCCTTTGCCGCCCCGGCTTTGAACCGGATAATCCAGCAGCAGGCTGCGCTTAGCGTAAGCCAAGTCGGACACGACGAGCACTTCGCCTTCCTCGCCTTCGACCCAGAGCGCGGAAACAACTTCGTCATCGTCCTTCAGGTTGATTCCGCGTACCCCTGCCGATACCCGTCCCATCGGGTTCACTTCGTCTTCGGCGAACCGAATCGCCATCCCCTGCTTCGTTAGCAGCAGGATCTCTTGGTTGTTCCGGCTGACGGTGACACTCAGCACTTCATCGCCGTCGCCAACCTTGCAGGCAGCTACCGCGCCGGAGCGCTTCTTCTCGTATTCTTTCAGCTCCGTCCGCTTCACCTGACCGTTCTTCGTCACGAAGACCAAACTGAGCTCCGGATTCTCATCGAAGCTTTTCACCGGAATGACGCTGACAATGCGATCTTCCTTGGCGAGCGGGATCACGTTGACGATCGCCGTCCCGTTATCCTTCCATTTGAACTCTGGAATCTGGTGCACCGGCAAGAGGAAGTATTGGCCCCGCTGCGTAAAGATCAACAGGTTCTGCAGCGTATCTACCTCTAGCAGATACTTAATGTAGTCGCCTTCCTTGACCCCGGAGCCATCCCGCTCCCCGCCGGATCGAGTAAACGACAGCATGCTGGTGCGCTTGATGTATCCCTCACGGGAAATCGTGACCAGCACATCCTCTTGGGCAACCAACACTTCGAGGTTGACCTTGAGCTCCTCGACCTCGTCCTGAATGTGCGAGCGGCGGTCGATCCCATATTTATCGCGGATCTCGATCAGCTCTTTCTTGATCAATGCGATCAGCTTCTTATCGCTTTCCAAGATGCCGCGCAACACGGTGATTTTCTTCTGGATGTCCTCCAGCTCTTTTTGCAGCGTCGTAATTTCCAGATTGGTCAAACGGTACAGCTGCAGGGTCAAAATCGCATCCGCCTGCCGTTCGGTAAACCCGAACATCCATTGCAGGTTGTTTTGCGCATCTTGACGGTTCTTGGAAGCTTTGATCGCCGCGATAACCTCATCCAAAATGTTAAGCGCCTTGACCAAGCCTTCCAATACGTGAGCACGGTCCTCCAACTTCTCCAGCTCATATTGCGTCCGGTAGGTCACAACCTCGCGCTGGTGGGCAATGTAGGCTTCGAGCATCGCTTTGAGCCCCAGCTGACGCGGCGCCTTGTTGACGATCGCCACCATGTTGAAGTTGTAAGTGACTTGCAGGTCGGTTTTTTTCAGCAAATACGCCAAAATCCCCTGTGCATCCGCATCCTTCTTCAACTCGACGACGATGCGCAGTCCGTTCCGGCCGCTTTCGTCCCGCACTTCGGCGATGCCCTCCACTTTTTTCTCCAGACGGATGTTTTCCATCGCCGTAACCAAGCGCGACTTCACCACCTGATAAGGAATTTCGGTGATGACAATCTGCTGCTTACCGCCGCGGAGCGTTTCGATTTCCGTTTTGGAGCGCAAATAAATCCGGCCTTTGCCGGTCTCATAAGCTTCCCGAATGCCTTCCTCGCCCATGATAATTCCGCCCGTCGGAAAATCCGGTCCCTTGACGAACAACCGAATTTCCTCCAGCGTCATTTCCGGCTTCTCCATCAAGGCGATGCAGGCATCGATCACCTCGCGCAGATTATGCGGCGGAATTTCCGTTGCAAACCCTGCGGAGATCCCGCTAGCCCCGTTGACCAGCAGGTTTGGGAACCGCGCCGGCAATACGACAGGTTCCTTCGCCGTGTTGTCGAAGTTGTCCTTGAACGGCACGGTCCGTTTCTCAATATCTCGCAATAGCTCCATCGCGATCGCCGACAGGCGCGCTTCGGTATACCGCATCGCCGCTGCCGGGTCATCGTCCTGCGAACCCCAGTTGCCGTGACCGTCGATGAGCGCATGGCCCATCTTCCATGGCTGCGCCATCCGCACCATCCCTTCGTAGATCGAAGAGTCCCCGTGCGGATGGTAGTTCCCCATGACGTCCCCAACCGTCTTCGCCGATTTACGGTACGGCTTGTCCGGCGTATTGCCGGAGTCGTACATTGCATACAAAATCCGGCGTTGGACCGGCTTCAACCCGTCGCGAATATCAGGGATCGCCCGGTCCTGAATAATATATTTGGAATACCGGCCAAAGCGGTCGCCTACAACCTCTTCCAAGAACGCCGGCAAAAAGTTTTCCAGCATGCTCACATCAATTCACCTTCTATTCCTCAAACTCCGTGAAATCCACGTTTTCCACGATCCATCGCTTGCGCGGATCGACCTTGTCCCCCATCAGCGTAGACACGCGGCGCTCCGCTTTGGCGGCGTCTTCGATCTGCACCTGCAGCATGGTCCGCGTTTCCGGATTCATCGTCGTTTCCCACAGCTGTTCGGGATTCATTTCTCCCAAACCTTTGTAGCGTTGCAGCTCGAAATTTTTGCCGAATTCCTTCAGATAGTTTTGCAGCTGCTCGTCGGTCCACGCATATCTCACCGTCTCCAGCTTGCCGGAACGGCGGGTAATCTTGTACAACGGCGGCTGCGCGATATAGACCCGTCCTGCATCGATCAGCGGCTTCATATAACGGTAAAAGAACGTCAGGAGCAGCACTTGAATGTGTGCACCGTCCGTATCGGCGTCAGTCATGATGATGATCTTGGAAAAGTTACTGTCCTCCAAGGCGAATTCCGGCCCGATGCCCGCGCCAATCGCCGAAATGATCGCCCGGTACTCGTCGTTTTTGAGAATATCCGCAAGCTTGGCCTTCTCCGGATTCATCGGCTTCCCTTTCAGCGGCAAAATCGCCTGAAGCTTCGAATCACGCCCTTGCTTGGCCGAACCGCCAGCGGAATCCCCTTCCACGATAAACAGCTCCGTACGTGTATAATCCTTCGATTGCGCCGGCGTCAGTTTGCCGCCAAGGTTGGAGCTTTCGCTCCGCTTCTTGCCCGAACGCATTTCGTCGCGGGCTTTGCGAGCGGCTTCCCGCGCTTTGGAGGCTTGGATCGCCTTCTTGATCAGCGTCTGGGCGACCTGCGGGTTCTCTTCCAGGAACACCGCCATTTTCTCGCCGACTACCGATTCCACCGCGCTGCGCGCCGATGCGCTTCCGAGTTGGTCCTTCGTTTGACCTACAAACTCCACCTCGGACATCTTAACGCTGATTACGGCCATCATGCCCTCGCGCAAATCATTACCCTCGAGGTTTTTGTCCTTTTCCTTGAGCATTCCGTTCTTCCGGGCATATTCGTTCATCACGCGGGTGTAAGCTGTCTTGAATCCGGTTTCATGCGTTCCCCCGCCCCGAGTTGGGATGGAGTTAACGAACGACACCAGCGTTTCGGTATACCCTGCATTGTATTGCAGCGCCACTTCGACTTCGATGTCATCCCGCTCCGCATAGAAGTGGATGACATCATGCAGCACGTCCTTTCCGTCATTGAGGAACTCAACGAACTGGCTGGCTCCGCCCTCGTAAAAAAACTCGTCAGAACGGCCAGCCCGCTCATCCTTCAAGGTCACCTTCAGGCCCGAATTCAGAAACGCGATCTCTTGCAACCGTTCCGCGAGCGTATCGTAGTTTAATCCGATCCCGCCGGAGAAGACGCGAATATCCGGTTTAAACGTCACCTTCGTGCCGGTCTTGTTCGTATTGCCGATAATCTCCAGCCCTGTGACCGGCTCACCGACGTGTTCAATGCCTTTCTCGTCAACCCAATATTCGAAGCGCATCCGGTGGATTTTTCCGTCTCGATAAATTTCCACTTCGAGCCACTCGGACAAGGCGTTCGTTACCGATGCACCAACGCCGTGCAAGCCGCCGGATTTCTTGTAACCCGCTCCGCCAAACTTGCCGCCTGCATGCAGGATCGTATAAACGACCTGCGGCGTCGGAATGCCGGTTTTATGCATGCCGGTTGGAATCCCCCGGCCGTTATCGAGTACGGTGACAGATCCGTCCTTGTTCAGCGTAATATCAATTTTCGTGCAGTACTTCGCCAGATGCTCGTCGACCGCGTTGTCGACGATCTCCCATACCAGATGATGAAGTCCCGACGAGCTCGTACTGCCAATATACATCCCTGGCCGTTTGCGTACCGCGACAAGCCCTTCGAGCACTTGAATGTCGTCCGCGTCGTATCCCGAAGACGGGCCATCGGCATTCGTGCCGGGTACGTCCTCGAACAAATCGATTTGTTCGGCCATCATGCTCCCCCTTTAATTCTTTAGTCTACCTCTGTATGTAGTAGTCGAACAGATGTTTTGGTGCCTTTGTCCATTTTAATTCAAAATATCTTGTTTCGTAAAGACAAGGAATGAAACGACGAGGGCGCAAGCCCCCCAAATCGCCAGCACAGCCAGCGAAAATCCCAGCGTCATCCCCTCGATCGGAGCCGGTGTCCCCGCCAAATAATTCGTTAAACCGAGATTCACCATAAACAAATATTTGGCGCTGGTCCAGGAGGAAGCCATATTCGTCAAAATATTGCCGGCAATCAGCGTCGCCATCATAATGACAATGCTCGCCGACGTGCTGCGCACCAGCACCGACACCATAAACGCCAAGGCGGCCACCACCACGCTGACAAACCAGATCAGGCCGGCCTGCATGAAAATATACAACCATTGCGGCACTGCATGCACACCCGAAATGTCTACTTCGGCCCCCCGCAGCTGGAATCCTGTAAATACCGGCAGCGCCCATCCGCGGTAACCAAAAAATAACCCTGAAATTAAATAGCATATCAAACAGGTTGATACAATGATCAAGGACACAAACATCATCAGCGTGATGAGCTTGCTTAGCAGGATTTTCCATCGCCTTACCGGCCGAGTAAGCAGCATTTTGACCGTTCCACTCGTCCGTTCCGAAGACACAATATCCGATCCTACGCCCATAATTAACAGCGGAATGAACAGCGTAGCTGCGTTATCCAAGAACTCCCGAGTAAAAGATACGCCGCCCGGTTCTCTGGGATTCACGTCATGCTCCAAATAATATTTCAACTGCTGAATATAAATTTTACGGTATTTCTTCCATTCCTCCGGCACCCGGTCGCTGCCCAGGGAATTCTGATTGTCTGTGATCGCTTGTTGCACTTCCCGGCGCCAGTCCGTCCCGAACTTCTCCCGTTTGTCCTCCGCTTGTCGCAGTTGGGCGTATGCAAACATCGGGACCAGCACGATCAACACGAGCAAGATGACGTAAAAGCGTTTCTTTTTAATCATCTTGATCGTTTCATTTTTTACTAAAGGAAGAATGTTATTCAATGCTTTCACCTTCCGTCATCTCCAGGAACATCTGCTCGAGCGTCGGATTCACCTTCTGCACGGCCTCTACCCGGATCCCTTCCTGCACCAGACGCTGTACGAGGCCAGGGATCAATTCCGGCTGCATTTGAGTTACGATCGCCTGGCCCTGGATTCCCGCCATAATCGTATCGTCCAAGACGTTTCCGGCTTCGGTTACCACGTTGACCCCGCTTGCCGACCGCAGCAGCCGCTCGCCAGGCTCCCGGGGCTCCAATTCCCAGACCACATAACTTCGATTCGCCTGGATCAGCTCATCGACTTTGCCGACGGCGAGTACACGCCCGCGCCCGATAATCGCCACTCGATCGCACAGCAGTTGAATTTCGCTGAGCAGGTGGCTCGATACAAAAACGGCCATCCCTTCTTCCGCGAGCCGGCGGATGAAGCTGCGCATTTCTTTGATCCCCTTGGGATCCAGACCGTTTGTAGGTTCGTCCAGAATCAGAAGCTTCGGCCGGCCCAACAACGCTTGGGCAATACCCAACCGCTGCCGCATGCCCAGCGAATAGGTTTTCACTTTGTCGTCGATCCGGCCCGTTAGCCCAACCATTTGCACAACTTCTTCAATCCGCTTCCCATCGATGCCCGAAATCATGCGGGCGAAATGCTCGAGATTCTCCCGCCCGGTTAAATAGCTGTAAACCTCGGGATTTTCCACGATGGACCCAACGCATCGGAGCGCCAGCTCCGGTTCCCGTTGTACATTGTATCCGCAAATATGTACTTGGCCTTCGGTTGGCCGAATTAAATCGACGAGCATGCGGATCGTGGTTGTTTTGCCGGCTCCGTTGGGACCAAGGAACCCAAAGATCTCTCCGGCGTACACCTCGAAATTCACTTCATGCACGATCCATTTACGTCCGATTTTCTTTTTGAGCCCCTGCACCCTTAGGACAGGTTGACGCTGCTTAGCGATGATCGGCTGCCGTGCTGCCATGGCGTTCACTCCTTCATTTAGACTCCAGCATTAAACCGTCATTAGCGCGCGATGCTTTGGACCATCCGTTCGGCAATCGCCTGGTAGCCATCTCCGTTCGGATGAAAATGGTCGCTCGACAAATAACGGGACGAGTTATTCGTAAACAAGTCATAGGTTGGCACGACCAAGGTGCCGTCATATTCCCCAAGCGTTTTCATCGCCATCGCGTTCCAGCGCGCTACCGCATCGTTACCGATTTCGCGCATCCCATCAAGATCGCTGAACGGATTATATAAACCCACGTAGACGAGGAGCGCTTGCACGTTGATTTTCTTGATTTGTGCTACGATTTTTTCAAAATCCGCCGAGCTCTTCTCAATCGCCGCTTCGATTTCCGTCTGGGTTGGGACTTGCTGTCCCGAGGTTAACGCCTCCGTGCCGTCAAACAGATCATTTCCCCCAATCGACAACAGGATAATCCCCGACTGCTGCAGGGCATATTTCACACCCGGATCGTCCAGCATCGGCAGCAGTTCCTTCGTTGTCAGACCGTTAATTCCCAAGTTATTGACCAGTTTAGACGTGGCGCCCTCTTTATTAAAGAGATCCACCGTCCGGCGGGCAAATCCGCTGCCTGTATCGTCCCCAGTCCCTTTGGCCAAGGAATCCCCGATGGCCGTCACATCCCAGGCCCCCGCTTTCACGGCGGGTTCCGTTTGGGACGGTGAAACTGTCGAATGGCCAGCGGCTGCCGACGGATCGGCAATATCCGACACCGCATATACGAATCCAGCGAGCAGAATTAAAGTCGATACCAGTGACGCCAATCCCGCCCACCGCCAAATCCGGGACGTCCTGCTCATGTAACCCCTCCTGTTTCCTCGCAGTCCCTCATTTACGCTAACTATGAGTAACTCTCCAACTTATGTAAATAACATAAAACTTCTTGCAAAGAGATGCAAATTTTCTCGAAAAAAGGACTAGCATTTTTAGAACTGTAGAGTTATAATAGTTCTTGTCCTTAAGAAACCTTCACATTAAGGAACCTTACATTAAGGGTTATTAGCTTAGCTGGTAGAGCAGCCGACTCTTAATCGGCAGGTCGCAGGTTCGACCCCTGCATAACCCATTTATAGCATCCTCCACTGCATTGGCAGCTTGGGGGATGTTATTTTTTTGTGTGCTTTCGGCGAAAAAAAGCGCGGGAATCGAGGGGATCGCCTCGTTCTCGCGCTTCATCGGGCTTCATCGCGCTTTGGAACAATAGTTGCTTAAAGATTATCGCCTTAATTGGCTCGAATGACTTTGACGTCGGCCGGAATCACCTTAACGCCTTCGTACAACATAAACCGCCCGTTCTGCCATTCGATCCGCAGCAGCTTGCCGTCGTCTGACTGGTACTGCCACACATGCTGTTCCCCGCCTTGAAGGAACGGCGTCTTGCCAACCACAGATACGTAACCGCCGTACTCTTCCTCCAAATAATACAGCGTTCCGTCAAGATCCATCTGGCCCGGCACCTCGGTCGGATCGTTCAGCCGTCCGTCAATCGGCTGATAGAGATGATACTGCAGCGTCTCACGATCCTCGACCAGCAGATAACGGATCTGACTGCCGTCCTGCAGCGTCAGCATAACCGCGTTACGCCCGCGATTGCCGACCCGGCCGGTCACCTCGTAGGAAATGAGCGATACCTCGCAGATATCGCCCGGGGCCAGCGATAGCATGCTCTTCTCTACGACAGGCGGCGCCGGTTTGGCAAACAAATTGCCGAGTCTTTTCCATACGCTCATATTTGGTCTAGCCTCACTTTAGAATCAAGTCGCTTATTTTTTATCCTCATATAGCTTCATCATCTCGGCCAATTCTGCTTCCACGGCAGAATCCTTGTTCAGGCTTTCGAACTCTTCATCCAAGGATTTAGCCTTAGAGTTCAGCTCATTGCTGGCTTCGGCTTGGGCTTCCATTTGCAGCATCTTCTCTTCCATCCGCTTCAGGCCGTTTGCCGCGGAATCGGAGTTAAACCCGGACATCGTCTTGTTGATTTCATTTTGCGCTTTAGCTGCATTGTATCTGGCAACCAACGTTTCGCGTTTATTCTTCATTTCCGTCAGCTGTTTGCGCATTTCCTCAAGCTTCGCCCGAAGATTGTCGGCAGCGGCTTTGTTTTGCTCGTAGCTTGCCTTGTATTCCGCCATTTTTGCCTCAGCGGCTTTCTTCTCTTCAAGTGCGCGGCGAGCCAGGTCAACGTTTTGCGCTTGAGCCGCCTGATGCGCCTGCTGGGTACGCCGCTCGACCAACGCTTGCTGCTCTTCATACAAGCCTTTAAACTTCTTCTCAATCGCGATTTGGGCGGCAACCGCCTTCTCCGCATCTTCGAGATCTTCTTGCATATCCCGGATATATTGGTCGGTCAATTTGATCGGATCTTCCGCTTTGTCGATCAAAGCGTTGATATTAGACATGGTCAAATCGCGTAATCTTTTGAAAATGGACATTTGCTTTTCCTCCCGATTAAAATATCAGATTATGCTTATGTTTACGCTGCAAAGTTCGGGAGGTTTCAATAAAATATCTCAGATTAGACGATGAGCATGAAAGATTGATTTAAAGAGCTTTGGTGGCCGCCGGGTGAAATGTTCTTACGATCGCTGTTGCTCGCGGATTTCTTGGATTCAGTAAACTCCAACACTGTAGAAATCCGCTCCCAAAGGCGACCACTTCGTTTCTCCCGCACCTGATCTCTAACGGAACGTAGAGACGTTATTTAAACATTTCCCGGTCATTTCCCGTTCTAACGGAACCGGAAGCCGTTATTCACCTCAAAATGGACCCAATAGAGCCAAATTCACCCGAATAAGGTCTCCTCGTTCCGTTAGAATTCCCAATCATGCACCTAGAGCCAAATAGCATCTCTCAGTTCCGCTAAAACTCCATTATCCCGTTGAATCACTCTACGTTGGTCCGTCAGCCGACTGCTCAAACACACTTTTCGCTCCCCAGACTCCGCTAAAATACATCAAAGAGCCCGGCTGTCTAGCCGGGCTCTTCCTGCATCCGCCCACATTTCCGGCGTCCTATTGCTTGAAGAAAAGAATAACGAACCTAAGGGAGTTTACGTCCGCATTTGGGAGCCGCTTGTCTTCCTTCCCTCTCATCGATGGACAAACGGCGGACAAGAGCGGCTCGTGGTCGTTATCCTTTTTCGTGGATCAGCAATAGGATGAAGGGAACTTCCTATTTCCCAATAAACTCCTGCACCCAATACCCATTATAATACCCGACGCCGATCAGCTTGTATTTAGGGTTGAGGATATTCGCCTTATGGCCGGGACTCTCCATCCAATCCTTGACCACTTCCTCAGCGGTGCGTTGCCCTTTGCCGATGTTCTCTCCTGCGTAGATGTAGGTAATGTTGAACGCGTCCATCATGTCGAAGGGAGAGCCGTATTTCGGTGATGTATGGCTGAAATACGCGGTTTTGAACATGTCGATGGCTTTGGTTTTGGCCATTTTGGTCAAATTGGTATGTACGATCAGCGGCTTCAGACCGGCTTTCTTACGCTCCTGGTTGACGAGTTCAACTACCTTGGACGCGTTCTGTGTCTGGATCTTCAGGTAGACCGCTGCAAGCGACTTCGAGGAATTGCTGGCGGCAGCTGCGGCATACGCAGTATCCGTACCGAATCCAGTTCCTCCTTGCCACGTCGTCATAACCAAAACCAAGGCTGCAATCAGCAGCCCGGACAAACCGATTTTGCTCCACTTCTTCATGATGGCTTGCTCCCCCCAGCCGATTTCCTATCGCCGATTCTTGTCTTATGATTCTTGTCACATTTTAACATATTTCGACGGCTTCCGCTTGCGTAAAAAATGGAAAAAAGGACGGCACAAAAGCCGCCCTTCACTTAACCCTAAATGACCTTATTTCTTGCTTGCGTATTTCCGCATATCGAACGCTACCGCAGCAACGATGATTGCACCTTTGATGATTTGTTGCCAGTAAGGACCTACGCCTACGAACGTCAAGCCATAGTTGATGACCGTAAAGATCAGCACGCCAGCCATAATGCCTGGAACCGTACCAATCCCGCCGGTGGTGGATACGCCCCCCACGACGCAGGCTGCGATCGCATCAAGCTCGTACATGTTCCCGTAGTTGTTCGTAGCACCGCCGGTTCTGGCTGCTTCCAGCACACCAGCCAAGCCGTAAAGCGCCCCGGCGATCGAGTAGATCATAATCAAGTTTTTGGAGACGTTAATCCCCGATACTTTCGCAGCTTGCTGGTTGCCGCCGATGGCGTACATATTTTTGCCAAGCCGGGTTTTATTGAACATGACCCAAACGATCGCACAAACGACAATCGCAATAATGACGATATATGGAATCGAGAAGCTCCAGTTACTGAACAATGAACCTGAACCTAACGTTGTAAAGTCGTCGCGCAATCCGCCGATCGGCTGGGATTGGTTCGGCTCCGTATCGAAATATAGGGAGTTGATCCCGTAGATGGCAACCATGGTGCCCAGTGTAGCGATAAACGGCGGAACCTTAAACTTGGATACGATAATCCCGTTGATCAGACCAAAGATCAGACCTACAACAATTGCGATCAAAATCGGTACAAACAACGGAAGCTCCGGCAGGTTCGGGAAAAAGCGACGGGCATAACCGACCTCTTGCAGCATGGAGGCAGAGACGACAGCCGTCAATCCGACCATCCGGCCCGCGGACAAGTCGGTACCGCCGGTAATGAGGATAAACGCAACCCCAAGGGCGATGATAACCCGGGTGGACGATTGGATCAAAATATCGCGAAACGTATTTAGTCCGATAAAGCTTGGATCATAAGCGGCGATGCCGATAAGCAGCACGGCCAAAACGATATAAATGGCATTTTCGGTCACAAAGCTCTGAATTTTCTTTGTATTCATGATTTTCTCCTCCTTCAAATCCTTAGTGCTGGGCTGCCAGACGCATAATTTCTTCTTCCGTAGCCTTATCTCCATCCAATATTCCCGTCAGACGGCCTTCGGACATTACCATGACACGGTCGGACATCCCAAGCAGTTCAGGCATCTCGGATGAAATCATGATGATGCTCTTGCCTTGCTGTGCCAAATCCGCAATAATGGAATAAATTTCGTATTTTGCCCCGACGTCGATCCCGCGCGTCGGTTCGTCCAGCAGTAAAATTTCCGGGTTAGTGAGCAACCAACGGGCCAGCAACACCTTTTGCTGATTCCCGCCTGAAAGGTTCATGATCAGCGTTTTAGGCGACGGCGTTTTCGTCCGCAGCTTCTCAACCATTTGATTGGCTTCAGCCTTTTTCTTCCGCTCATTCAGCAGGCCAAAAGGCGTCACATAACGGTCAATGTTGGCAATGGCCGCATTTTCATGAACAGACAATACCGGGAAAATACCGGTTGTCCGGCGTTCCTCCGTCAATAGCGCCAATCCGTATTTTTTGGCTTCACTGGCGCTGCGGATCTTCACCTCTTTGCCGTGAATCGAGATGGTGCCGGACTGAATTTCACGAAGGCCAAACAACGCTTCGATTAACTCGGTGCGCTGCGCCCCAACCAGACCGCCTACGCCAAGGATCTCCCCTTTGCGCAATTCGAACGATACATCTTTAAAAGATTTTGGATCGACGGACGTCAGATGCTCTACCTTCATAATGACGCCGTTTGGCTTGTTGTGGCGATCCGGGAATCGCTGCGTGAGATCGCGCCCAACCATCTTGGAAATAATGAGGTCGGTCGTCATCTCCGACGCTGGCCACGTCCCAATCTTCTTGCCGTCACGCATGATCGTTACATCGTCGGAGATCCGCAAAATCTCCTCCATCTTGTGCGAGATATAGATGATCGACACCCCGCGCTTCTTCAAGTCGTTGATGATCCGGAATAGATGCTCAACCTCTACGCTTGTCAAGGAAGAGGTAGGTTCGTCCATCACGATAATCCGCGAGTTAAACGATACCGCCTTCGCGATCTCGATCGACTGGATTTTGGAAACGGACAGCTTGCCGACAATCGTATCCGGATCCAAATCAATATCTAATTGTTTAAACAGCTCTTCCGTATCCTGATACATCTTCTTATGGTCGACGAATTGGAAGGGTCCCCATCCTTTCATCGGGAAACGTCCGAGCCAGATATTTTCCATCACATTGCGGAAAGGTACCGGATGGAGCTCTTGGTGAATCATCGAGACCCCAAGCTTCAGCGCATCGCTGGAATTGTTGATTTCCGCTTTTTGACCATTCAAATAAATTTCACCGCTGTCCGGCTTATAAATCCCGAACAGACATTTCATCAGCGTGGATTTGCCGGCCCCATTCTCGCCCATCAGCGCATGAACGGTACCCGGTCGAACCTGCAGTGTTACGCCATCCAGCGCTTTAACGCCGGGAAATTCCTTGGTAATGCCCTTCATTTCGAGCATATATTCAGACATGGTTTTCGCCCCCTGATCATTTCTTCCGCTTTAGAGGCACAGCATCGTTTCCTCCTGTGTTCCTATCCCCTGTGAAAAAACAGGAGGTCCGTACCTTTCGGCATCGAACCTCCCATGTTGTTCTAGCGAATATGAGAAGTCCTGCTGATTGACCTGCTCGCCGTACTCTTATTTGAATTCAGCAGCGTTTTCCTTCGTTACTTTTTGGTATGGAATCCACACATATTGATTGTCGGTGATATCAAAACCTACGTTGTCTTTGCTGATCGCTTCGCCTTTGGCCAGCAAGGAAGCCAGGATAACCGCTGCTTTCCCTTGGTTCTCCGCATCGTTCAGAACCGTACCCAGCAATGTACCTTGTTCAAGCGCTTGCAGGGCTGGTGCCGTTGCGTCAACGCCTACAACCGGCATGTATTTGTCACCCGTGAAGTAACCAGCAGCTTTCAGAGCTTCGATCGCGCCGAGTGCCATGTCATCGTTGTTCGCAAGTACGGCTTCAATTTTATCGCCATTTGCGGCCAGGAAGGCTGCCATTTTCTCTTGGCCTTTTACGCGGTCCCACATGGCTGTGTCTTCAGCAACTTTTTCGACCTTAATGCCGGCATCTTCAATCGCTTGGACCGAATATTGCGTACGCAGCTCAGCATCTTGGTGTCCAGGTTCGCCCTTCAGCATAACGTATTGCAGCACGCCGTCACCATTCTTATCTGCTTCCGGATGAGCTTTCCAGTAGTCCACGATGATTTGACCGGACAGTGTACCGGATTCTTCAGCTCTCGCACCAACGTAGTAAACTTTATCCCATTTCTTCATATCTTCCGGCAACGGTTCGCGGTTCAAGAATACAACCGGTGTGTCCTTCGCTTTAGCTTTGTCGATAATGACGCCTGCTGCCGTCCGGTCAACCGGGTTAACAATCAGCGCATTCGTCTTCTTCGTCAAGAACAAGTCGATTTTATCGTTTTGCGTAGGCTGGGAGTTTTGGCTGTCAACGATATCCACTTTCGCGATCCCGTCAGCATTTTTCTCGATCGAGTTACGAACGCCTGTCATAAACGTATCGTCAAATTTGTAAATCGCCACACCTACGTTTGGAGTAGAACCCCCATTTCCTCCGCTGCTCTCTTTATCGCTGCTGTTGGAGCATCCGACCATCGTCGCTCCCAGCATGGCTGCAGCCAGCATGACCGTTGTAAGCTTCTTCATATTTTTTGACCTCCTGAAAGTGTATTTCTAAGTGATATCCTCTTGGATACGTTTTCATTATGCATGGTTTCGGGCACCTTGCGAATCCAAAATTCTAAGATTTTTCTATCAAAATTCTGATGATGTCGAATTAAATATCTAAATCCTTATATCGATAGTCGCAAAAAAACATCAAACAGCAAGCGCCCCGGATTCCCGGTAACCACTTGCTGTTTGCTCGTCCCAGCTTCAACTCTAGAACAACTTGGCTACGCCAACCGTCCACTTCACTCATTTCACGAACGGAAACAGAAGCTTCTGGTTTTCAGGCCACAGCATATTATTCAGGTCGATCAGCTTCGTATCCGTTGGGATTCGATCCTCAAGCTTCTCGCCGCGGGCCGCCTGGACAGCGGCAGCAACCGCCATGTACCCGTTGTTGAACGGGTTCTGTACGACCATCGCCTGCACCTTTTCCTCCTGCAGGAGTTCAAGCATCTCCGGCGGATTATCGAAGGCGATCATCTTCACCTTGCCGCCGTATCCAAGCTCGTCGACGGCCCGGCCTGCGCCAATCGAAGATTCGGCGCTTAGTGAAACGATGCCGTTCAGATTCGGGAACCGCTTCAGCATATCCGCCGTCAGCTTGTAGGCGAGATACTCGTCCGACCCGCAATACTGAATATCGACGACATGGACATCGGGAAAGCGTGCGACGTAATCAAGGAAGCCTTCCTCACGCTGGTTGGCGTTACGGGCGCCTTTCACAAAATTAATAATCCCGATTTCGCTCACAGGCCCGGTGAGATCGACCAAGCGTTCGGCCGCTTTCTGGCCGGCCTCGTAATTGTTTGTCCCCACGAACGTCTTTACCTTGGTGGAAGCGACCTCCGAATCCATTGAAATGACCGGGATGTCGTAATAGGATGTCCGGTCCGTCACCTGCCCCAGCGCTTCATAGTCGGAAGCCGCCAGGATGATGGCGTCCGGACGCCGCTCAATCGCCTCTTCCATCAGGCGAATTTGGCCTTCGACATCGTTTTCGTTCTCCGGGGCGACAAAATTCAACCGGACATTAAACTCCTTGGCCGCGACCTCCGCCCCCAGCTTGGTCGTTTTCCAATAATCGCCGCGATCCATCTTGACGATCATGTCCACGTCGTAAATTTGCTGATGATCCGCCCCGCTCCCGGGACCTCCGCAGGAGGACAGCAAAGTGATCAGCGCTCCTGCCATCAACAGAATGCCAGCTCGATAGATGCACTTCGGCAACCGCTTCATGACTGCATCCCGCCTTGTTCCAGACTTTCCGGCTGTACAGCCGGGATCGTAATCGTGACCGTCGTGCCTTCCTCCGGTTCACTTTCGAAATGAAGCCCGTAACCAGGACCGTAATAGAGCGTGATGCGTTCCTGCACGTTTCGTACCCCCACCCCTGAGCCGCTTTCGCTGCGGATGTTTCCACTGAACAGCTTCTCCACCGTATCGGGAGACATGCCGATGCCGTTGTCACGGATCCGGAAGATCAGGTTTTCTCCTTCCAAACGGGCCTCGATGTCAATGAATCCTTGCTCGGCCGATTTTTCGATCCCGTGATGGATGGCATTTTCGACAAGCGGCTGCAAGATCAGCTTTAAGGTCGAGCATTTCAACGCAGCTTCATCCGCCCGTATCTCATACCGGAACTTGTTCTTGAACCGGATCGTTTGAATGATCAAATAATGCCGCACATGCTCCAACTCGTCCTGCACGCTGATGATATGTTTCCCCTTGCTCAAGCTGATCCGGAAAAACCGCGACAAGGACGTAATCGTCGTCACGACCTCCTCGTTCCGTCCCAGCTCGGCCAGCCGGGTGACCGAATTTAACGTGTTATAGAGAAAATGTGGGTTGATTTGCGACTGCAGCACATCCAGCTCACTCTTGCGTTTGGCTTCCTGCTCCTGGATGATCTGATCCATCAGCTCGCGGATCCGGCGCAGCATCAAGTTAAACCGTTTGGACAGCTGCTCCACCTCATAAGCGCCGCTAACATAGACATTTGTTCCGAAGTCTCCGCGTTCCACCATTTGAACCGAGCGTTCAAGCTTGCGAATCGGCTGCGAGATCCGGGCCGAAACATAAATGCTGATGAACAGAATGATGGCGATGGCCAGAGGTAAAAACCAGGACAAAAAGTCGCCAACTTCCCGTTTCGTCGTCAAAAATTCATCCGCATAAGCCACCCCAACGATTTTCCAGCCAGCTGGCTTTACGGTCTGAATTGTAATGATCCGCGGCTCCCCTTCCAACTCATCGTAATAACGGCCATACGAATAATTCAGCACCGGCTCCAGATTTTCATATTTCAACCCGGCATAAATGAGCTGTTGCTGCGGATGGTATACGATATTTCCCACGGCGTCTATGATGTACACGTACCCTTTTTTGCCTAAGCTGATCCGCCCGCTAAGTTCGTCGATGGTACGGAAGTTGATATCAATCACCAATACGCCTTGCTTCATCTGGCCTTGATCCCGGTAGTCCACGGTTTTGCTCATGGATACGACCCAGCGGTACTGCCATTTGAACAGGTTCTGAATATGCGGCGGAGTAAATTGCAGCTTCCCGGGATTCTGAACCGCAGATTCGAACCATAATTGCTCCTGCAGCCGTGTGTTTTGCCGCATCGGAAGCGTCGGCACGTTGCGCACCAGCTTCCCATCCTCGGTAAACAGCGCCATGGAGACCAGATCTTCGCGAGTACTGAGTACGGTCTGCAACTGTTCTCCAAGCTGATCGTTGGTGGGCAAGTTGGGGGAAACGGAGATTTTTTGCTCCACGAGGTCAAAAATATCCTGCATCCCGCTGACATACAGCTCCAGGTTGGAATGAACCTGTTCAATAATTTGCTCCAGGCTTAAGTAAACGTTCTCTTCCGCAACCTTAGAGAAGCGGTTGTATAGCAACGTCGTGACTAATACAACCGCCAATACGGTAACGGTAATCGAAGATAGAGAAATAAGCACCTGAATATTACGAACATGAAACCCTTGAAACAGACGCGTGAACGAACGCCACAACTTCATGAGCTTCTCGCTCCGATACGATATTCTTTCGGGGAGATGCCGAATTTTTTGCGGAAGCAGAAGCTGAAATAGTTCGGATCGGCAAACCCCACGCGCTCGGCGATCTCAAAAGCCTTCAGATCCGTCGTTGCCAGCAGGTCCTGCGCGGCATCCATCCGTACGCCCATCAGGTAATTGACAAAGGTCGTCTTCGTTTCTTTCTTGAAAATGTTACTGAAATACCCGGTACTGATATGGAGATGCTGACATACCTTAGCGATGGAAATATCATGGTCACCGTAATGCGCCAAAATATATTCCTTCGCCTCGTCCACCAGCTTGTTGTAGCTGGATTGCCGGTCCGTGGCGATGGATTGCTTCAGCTTCATGCATATATCCAGGAACCAGGCTTTTGCTTCATCGGCATGCGAAAATTTGACGAACTGTCCGAGAAATCCAGCCCCATCTCCAAACAATTTGTCGAGGTCAACACGGATGTCCTTGGCGACCTTGATCACTGCGGTCAACAACTCCAGCAAATACAATTGGAAGTCTTGATACGATGCTTTGCTGTCCGTTAATGCCTTGAACAGTTCCTCCAGAAGATTAACCAGCTCCTGGTCACTGCCAACCTTCAAGCAACGGACCAGCTCTTTCTCCTTCATCTCATCCAACGACAACGGGTCCGTTTGCCGCGATTCCACGTCCTCAATCCAAATCACTTTGTTTCCCCCGAGAATGACGCGGTAATCGAGTGCCTTCACCGCCTCTTCATAGGAGCCGGCAAGCTCGCTTAATTGCCCCACCTCAGAACCGGCGCCAATCGTCACCGTCAGCTTGAGGAAGCGCTCCACGCTAAAACGGATTTCTTCCAATAATTGCAGCGTTTGATCCGCAAGCGGTTTGTCCGCACCGGGTTCCCCTACGCTGAGCACCACCACCTCGTCATGATGGATGAATGCCCTGCCTTTCGGATGGAGCCGGACGATTTCCTCCGCAATGTTAAAGACAGCAAAAAGCTGCAGTTGGGTGTCATTCGTATCTTTCAGAGACAACGCTGTACCGTTACCGGGTTCGTGGCTTCCGTCTGATCCCCGCCAAGCTGGCGCGGAATCGATGCGGATCGCAGAAACCATGTATCGATCCCCGCTGAGGTCTAGATCATAATGCTCACATTTCTCACGAATTTCCGCTTCTTGCAGCCGCCGGGATACGAGTGAAGACAAAAATAGACTTTGCAGGATCGGCAGATTTTTACGGTAGTGCTCGGTCAGCAGCTGCACATTTTCCTTCGCAGCCACTTCCTCGTCGAGCTGCAGCTTCACCTTACGTAAAATTTCGGCCAATTCTCCTGCCGAAAACGGTTTCAAAACATATTCATCGATTCCCAGTCGGATGGCCTTCTGTGCATATTCAAATTCCTCGTATCCGGTTAATATGATGATCTTCGTTGCCGGATACCGTTCACGGATCCACTCGGAGAGCTGCAATCCGTTCATAAACGGCATTTGAATATCCGTCACCACAACGTCCGGCGCATGCTTCTCCACGAGCTCAACCGCTTCCTTGCCGTTCTCCGCCGTCTCTTGGACGACGTAACCGAGACCTTCCCAATCGATTAGGCCTAATAGGCCTTCCCGCACATCTTCTTCATCATCGGCTAAGATCAATTTATACATCGATGGACCATCCTCTTCCATGCCCTGATTTCCCCCCGATTTTAACGTATCGGTCCGCAAAAGTAAATTACGGATCACACGGAGCGGCTAGAAGGAACCAAGACCTTAGTCTAGTTTGTTTTCCGCCTTCGGTCCGTTTTGGGATTCCCATAATCCAAGTACCATGTTAATATTCAATGGAACTATCATCAACAGTAAATGGTGGTCGAAATGATGAACAATGAGAAGAAAATTTATGTCCTGCTAAGCAATCCGACAACACTTGTGGCCAAAATGATCGGCCTATATACAAGAGCGCCTTACAATCATGCCTCGATCGCATTTGATCCCGAGCTGCGTGAGGTTTACAGCTTCGGGCGCAAACACCCTTTCATCCCTATCTTTGGCGGCTTCGTCAGAGAGGACATTCATTCCGGAGTATTCGAGAAAGCAACCTGCGCTGTATACAGCTGCAAGGTTAGCGCGGAGAATTACATGCGCATGCGAAATTTTGTGAAAACCTTCGAGGATAACGACGAGCTTTACACCTATAATTTCTTGGGACTCTTAGGGATCATCTTAAATATGGAGCTTGGCGGAAAAAATTCTTTCTTCTGTTCTCAGTTCGTCAGCCGGGTATTCCAAGAAGCCGGCGTCAACCTTCTGGAGAAATCCGCGGGATTAACAACGCCGTCCGATCTTTGCGGCTGTCCGCACCTCCAGCTCGAGTTCCGCGGGCGCCTCGATACGTACCGCGAGCGGTACTGCTATTCGCGCCGCACGGCAGCAGCATACGAGCAAAGCCGGTATTATGCGGCAAATTAATATTCGGCAAAACAAAAACCACGTAGTTTAGGCTACGTGGTTTAATCTGAATTCGGAAGGATTTTTTCGTTAGCCATAAGGTACTTACTCTCCGTGCTCCTTTGCAGGATTATCCCTTTTGATAAGGAGGGACTGTACTCTCTGTTTCTTCGCTCTCTTATTCTATCTAATCAGTTTTACATTCTCCTGATCCAATGGGATAATCGTGCAAAAAGTGTCCGGACAACGATAGGGATCGACCTGCAGCAGGGCTAAGCCAAATAAGCTTCCTTCACCTGCTCATTGGAGAGCAACAAATCGGCTTCGTCCTCCATCAGGATTTCTCCGGTTTGCATCACATAGCCGCGGTGCGCGATTTGCAGCGCTTGAAAAGCGTTTTGCTCGACGAGCAGCACGGTCATCCCCTCGCGGTTTAACTGCTGGATCATCTCGAAAATTTGCTCGACGATAATCGGAGCAAGCCCCATCGACGGTTCGTCCAACAACAGAATTTTTGGCTGCATCATCATGGCCCGGCCGATGGCCAGCATTTGCTGCTCCCCGCCGCTCATCGTCCCGCCCGTTTGCGCCATCCGTTCCCTAAGGCGCGGGAAATGGTCGAACACCCGCTCCATCCGCTGCTTGATCACCTTCTTGTCCCTCACGGAAAAAGCGCCCATCTCCAGATTCTCCTTCACCGTCAACCGCGGGAAGATCCGCCGTCCTTCCGGCACATGTGCGATCCCCGCCAACGCCGCTTGATGCGGGGGTAAGTTGGACATCTCCGTACCGTTAAAGCGGATGGTGCCGGTCGTGTTCACCTGGCCGCAAATCGCCTTGAGCGTCGTGGACTTACCGGCTCCGTTGGAGCCGATCAACGAAACGATCTCCCCTTCCTCTACGGTTAAGGATATGCCTTTTAAAGCTTCGATCGCTCCATAATAGGCGTGAACCTCTTTCAGCTCCAGCAAGCTCATGATATCACCTCGAATCGGACGGTTTCGCCGCTGCCTTGAACCGCGCTTTTGCCCAAATAAGCTTCAATCACTTTAGGGTGGGAACGAATATGATCCGGCCCGCCTTCCGCGATTTTCGTTCCGTAATCAAGCACCAGGATATGCTCGGATAACTCCATCACCAGCTTCATGTCATGCTCGATCAGGATGATCGTCATCCCCGTTTCCTCCTGAATGCGCCGGATCAAGCTGATCAACTCGGTTGTCTCGCGCGGGTTCATCCCGGCGGCTGGTTCGTCCAGGAGCAGCACTTTCGGCTTCGCCGCCAGCGCCCGGGCGATTTCGAGCCGCCGCTGCGCGCCGTACGGCAGGCTCGCCGCCTGTTCGTTCAGCAGCTCTTGCAGCCCGACGAACTCCAGCAAACGGTAAGCCTCTTGATGCACCTGTTCCTCCTCATGTCTGGCTCGGGGCAGCGAGAGCAGCGTACCGAAGATTCCTGTCTTCAGATGGGTATGCATGCCAACCATCACATTTTCCAGCACGGTCATGCTGCCAAACAGGCGGATATTTTGGAACGTCCGGGCGATTCCCAGACTGACGACCTGATGGGGCTTGACGCCAACGATAGACTCACCATCCAACTCAATCGCGCCTTCGTCCGGGGTATAAATGCCGGTGATCATGTTAAAAAAGGTCGTTTTCCCGGCGCCGTTTGGGCCAATTACAGCGGAAATTTTGCCGCGGGGAAACGCAAAGTCGACGCCTCCAACCGCCGTCAGTCCGCCAAAGCGCTTCACGAGCTTGCTTACCTTCAGAATCGTCGTCATTGGCTCACACCTCCGCTTTGTTGATTGGCCGGCGGCAAAGTGGATAACGTATTGCCGGAACGCTGCGCCTTAAGCCGCTCGGCATCCACCTTCTTGTTCTTGGCGGTGATCAAGCCGTTTGGCCTGAAGATGGCGACGAGTAACAGGATTACACCAAAGATCAGGCGTTGCATCTTGGAAGGCGAAATCGAGCTGGGAAGCTGGATGACTCCCTGCAGTGTCAACTGGTTTAACCAGTTGGTGAGCTCCGTCAGCACCTGTAAATTCAGAATTGTAACCAATGCCGCGCCGAGTATGACGCCAGGCACGCTGCCCATGCCGCCCAGCAGCACCATCACCAGAATCGTAATCGATTCAAGCAGCGTAAAGCTCGTCGGATCGATAAACGTTTGCTTCGCCGCAAACACCACTCCCATCATGCCGGAAAAGGAAGCGCCAATCGCAAAAGCAGTCAGTTTGGTGCGGATGAGCGGAATGCCCATCGATTGTGCGGCGATCTCGTTCTCCCGAATCGCCTTCCAAGCCCGTCCCAGCCGGGAATGCTCCAACCGTTTCACGCCGAAAATGACGATCGCCAATATAAAAAGGACGATAAAGTAAAACTGGTTCGGAAACGTAAAGGATAGACCAAACAAGCTCGGCGGCTGAATCGAGGCCAACCCCATCGCCCCGTTCGTAATATTCACCGGTTTATCCAAGTTGTTAAAAATAATCCGGATAATTTCCCCGAACCCAAGCGTAACGATCGCCAGATAGTCGCCCTTGACCCGCAGTACCGGCAAACCAAGCAGCAGCCCAAACAACGCAGCCATAAAGCCGCCAAGAACGATGAAGATCCAGAACGCGCCTCCAGGCAGCGGAAACAGCTGGCCGGAGATAAACTCGTTGGCCTGCGGCGTGGCAAAAATGGCGTACGTATAAGCTCCAACCGCGAAGAACGCAACAAAGCCAAGGTCGAGCAGTCCGGCGAATCCGACGACGATGTTCAGCCCTAACGCCATCGCGATGTAAATGCCGCACTGCGTAGCCACCTCCATATACGACTGATGGGCCGGGCCGCCGGAAGTAGCAAACGGAATGACCACCAGCAGCAGCGCCGCGCCAACCGCCCATTTGATCGAGGTTCGGAAGGTCGTCAAATACAGCAGCAGCAAGGAGCCAAGTAAGAGGAGAAAGGCGATTACCGATTTATTCGAAAAATATACGCTTGCCGCCGTAACAATGACAAACAGTGTAAATAACAAAGCTTGGGCAAGTTGGCTTTGGCCCAGCCAGAGCTTCAGTTGATTCATGGCAGATCACCTACACTTTCTCTTTCACGGCTTTGCCGAATAACCCTTCCGGCTTGAAAATGAGCACCGCGATCAGGATCAGAAAAGCGACGACGTCTTTATACTCCCCGCCCAGCGCGCCGCCTGTGATGACGGACAGGTTCGCGGACGAGAACATTTCCAGTACGCCAATGAACAATCCGCCAAACATGGCACCCCGGATATTGCCAATGCCGCCAAGTACCGCTGCGGTGAAGGCCTTCATCCCCAGGATAAACCCGATATATGGATCGATGGTGCCATACTGCTGGGCGAACAGAACGCCGGTCCCGCCGCCAAGCGCCGATCCGATAAAGAAAGTCAGCGCAATCACCTTATTGACATTAATGGACATCAGCGACGCCGTCTCCCGGTCCTGGGCTACCGCCCGCATGGCGGTTCCCCACTTGGTACGGTTTACGAAAAAATCAAGCCCCGCCATCAGAACGACGGCCACCGCCACAACAATGATCGTATTCGACTTTAGAAAGGCGTCGTCAAACCCGCTCCATAAGGAGGATGCGCCTAGCTTCAGATTTTCCCCGTAAAGTGAAATGCCGGTAACGATAAAATTTCCGGTACGGAGATCCGCGATAAATCGGACGATGTCCTGCAGCAGAAAGGATACCCCGATCGCTGAAATCAATGAGATGAGCTTGGGAGCCCGGCGGAGCGGGCGATAAGCCACCCGCTCGATACCGATCCCCAGCAACCCGGTTGACAGCATCGCCATCGCCAGGATCAGAAAATAAGCAAGTGCGGCGGGCAGCCCGCTGAGCCAACCGGCCGAGTTCATCGTCAGCAAGACTGCGGTGCCCACAAACGCGCCGGTCATAAAGATTTCCCCATGCGCGAAATTAATAAATTCGAGTATGCCGTAGACCATCGTATAGCCGATGGCCACCACCGCGTAGACTGCACCTAACGTTAATCCGTCCACCAAAACCTGGGGGAGTGTTTGCAGGATCATATCCATTTGTCCTTACCCCTTCTGCGTTATTGCCGTTCGTCGATTACTTCGGCTGTTCGATTTCGGATACCATCGTGCCAGGATAAGTTGGTGAATCGAATTTATAAATGAAGACCTTGGCATATTCGTTATCGCCTTTGTCGTCAAAGCTGACTTTCGTGGCGATGCCTTCGAAATCGGTTGTCGCCCGGACCGCATCACGGACCTGTTCACGGGTTGGCAGTTTGCCGCCGTTGTCTTCGATCGCTTTTTTCACAGCATTCAAAATAATATTCATCGAATCATAGGCATAAGCGGAGTAGTTCTCCACGGATTTGCCAAACTTCGCTTGATATTTGTCTGCCCAGTCCTTGTTGGATTTCGTAACGTCTGTAGACACGGAGCTGTACGCGACTTCCGTCAGCTTGTCACCGGCGATGTCCACCATCCCCGAGGAATCGAGCGCATCCCCGCCCATGATCGGCACCGTAATCCCCTTCTCCCGGGCCTGTTTAACAATCAATCCGGCCTCGGCATACATCCCGCCGAAGAAGATGAAGTCCGGCTTCTTGCTGAGCACCTGGTTCAGCACGCCGTTAAAGTCCTTCTCACCCACCGTGATCCCTTCGTATCCGGCGATCGTCGCCCCCAGCTCTTCAGCCGAGCTGAGGAAGGCATCGGCCAACCCTTGGCCATAAGCCGTTTTATCTTGGATCACAAAAATATTTTTCGCACCCACCGTCTTCACGGCATATTCGGCACCCGCTGGTCCCTGGAAGTCGTCGCGAGCGACAATGCGGTTGGCGATCTTCAGCTTCCGGTCGGTAAAGTCCGTTGCCGTACTGGCCGGGGACACCATCGGAATACTATATTTCTCATAGACGACCGAGCTCGGAATCGATACCCCGGAGTTCAAATGCCCAAGCACCGCCAATACCGCTTGATCCGCGCCGATCAATTCGGCGTTGGCGACGCCTTTCTTCGAATCGCCTTGGTCATCGTAAGGAACGAACTGCAGATCAAATCCCAGGTCCTTAAACTCAGCCTGACGCTCCTCCAGCGCCATCTGCCCCCCAAGCTTAATCGATTCCCCTTGAATGGCCGAGCCCCCGGATAACGGGGATTGCGAGGCGATCTTAATGACCGTAAGTCCCCCTCCAGCAGCGCTGGTATTTCCAGCTGCCGGTTTTGCCGCGTTGCCGGACGAATTACACGCCGAGAGCAACCCGATCATTAAACAAGCGCTAACCAGCCAGGCAATTCTTTTTTTCCCCTTCATACACATCCTCCTCAGATCAATCTTGTTCTAGGGCTTCGCCCCATTTATGTCATGTATAAGTCACTTTGTCTAACATAAATCACTTATTATTCCGTTACTTATGTTAGTATTAGTGACATCTGAAATCACCTTACTCCCTCGACTACGTAAAACTACAGTTTCCAACTTGTTCTCCAGCCAAGAAAGTAAAATAAATTTACACAGATGTCTCCCGCCTTCCCTGCAAAACACAAAAAAGCCCCGCCCTTCAAAAGGGCGGAGCTATATCGCGTACAACGCAGTTTGATTTAATTTCTCAGCTTAGTTCAACGGCTTATTCATTCGGTAGCCGGTGCATCTGAAGCCGCAATGTTCATAGAACGCTTTAGCGGACAGATGGTTCTCGCGGGCTGTAGATAATACCAGATCTGTGCTGCCCCGTTCACGGGCCCACATCTCCGCCGCTTCGATCAACCGTCTTCCGATCCCTGTGCCGCGGTGTTTCTCGTCAACGACCAATGCCGTAATCCGGGTTACCGGTCTACTCATGTCATGCGTCTGAAGCTGCTTAAGAAAAGCTGTCCCAACGATCACGCCGTCTAGTTCCGCAACCAGGTTGCCTAGCAACAGCTGGCCTTCCAACATCTCTAAACGTTCCTTTAATACACTGGCCGTCATCGGATAACGCAGTTGACGCATTAAAGGAAGCATGTGTTGAACATCGTCGCAACAAGCCTTGCGAATGACCAAAGCCGGAGCTAACGCCTCACTACTCAATTGGACCAAACCACCTTTAATAAATTTGCCGTTTTAGTATCCTATTCTATTTTCCGGCTTTACGGGCAAGATTGCAATAGTTCTAATTAAATATCTAAATATTTTTCGATAAAAAGTTACAAATACCGAAATTGTGCTTGGACCAAGCCGTAATAGATTCCCTTTCGTTCCATCAATTCCCGGTGAGTGCCCGATTCTCTAATCTCACCATGATCCAGCACGACGATTTTGTCAGCACTTCGGATGGTGGAGAGCCGGTGAGCTACGATAAACGACGTTCTCCCTTTGAGCAGCACCTTCAGCGCTTCCTGGATCTTGAGCTCCGTTTCCGTATCGATGCTGGCCGTTGCCTCGTCAAGGATCAGAATCCGCGGATTAACCAGCAACGCCCGGGCAAAAGATAGCAGTTGGCGTTGACCCATGGACAGCACATTGCCTCGTTCCTCCACCTCGGTATCGTAACCGTTTGGCAGTTTCACGATAAAATCGTGGGCATTCACTGCCTTAGCCGCTGCTTCCACTTCCTCGTCGGTGGCCTCCAATCGGCCAAAACGAATATTCTCCCGAATCGTTCCCGAGAAAATAAACGTATCCTGGAGCACTACGCCAATTTGACTGCGGAGGCTTTGGACCGTCACGTCGCGGATGTCATGACCATCGATGACAACCGATCCGCCGCTAGGATCGTAAAACCGGCTGAGCAGGTTGATGATCGTGCTTTTCCCTGAGCCGGTGTGGCCAACGAGGGCGATCGACTGGCCGGGTTGTACCTCCAGGTCAATGCCTTTTAAGGCAGGGCGTCCTTGTTCATATTCAAAGACGACGTGGTTAAAGCGGATCTCGCCCGTAATCACCGGCAGCGGCTTGGCTCCCGGCTTATCGGCGATATTCGGCTCCTCATCGATAAATTCGAAGATCCGTTCAGAGGAGGCCATCGCCACCAGGAGTTGGTTGTACATTTGTCCCAGGCGGTTGATCGGGTCCCAGAAATTACCCACATAGTTGCTGAACGCCACCAACAGACCAATCGTCAGTTCACCGGACTGAATCAGGTAGACGCCTAGTACAAACAAGACAAACGTGCCGATCCCCCCGGTGATTTCGATTAAGGGGCCAAACGCCTGGTTCATCGCTGACGCTTTATCCCACGATTTCTTGTTGCTCAGGTTCATCGAATCGAAGTACCGCATATTCTCCCGCTCTTGTGTGTAAGCCTGAGTTACGCGAATCCCCTGAATCGACTCGTTCAAATGGGAGTTAATCCGCGAGTTCTTCATGCGGACTTCCTGCCAGGCCATCCGGATTTTTTGCCGCAGTTTGGTGGAGATCAGGAACATGATCGGGACGGTGACCATCACCGCCAGCCCGAGCTTCCAGTTGATCAACAGCAAAATCACGACGATCCCGGCCAGCTGCACGCAATCGATCATCAGGTTGACGACCCCGTTGGTGAACAGATCCTGCAGGGAATTGACGTCATTGGTGACCCGTACCAGCACCGAGCCGGCCGGACGTTTGTCAAAGAAGTTAAACGAGAGCTTCTGAATATGCTTAAACAAATCGGCGCGCAAATCATAGATGACCCTCTGCCCGATGATATTCGTGAACTTGATCCGGTAAACGCCGGAAGCCCATTGGATGAGGTACAGGACAAGGACGGAGGCGGTGATGCCGTACAGCAGCGATAAGTTGGTCTGACCGTTCGCCGGTGCGATCGCGCGGTCGATGGCCAGACTCGTCAAGTAAGGTACGGCCAGCTTCGTCACAGTACCAAGCACCGTCATCAGGATGATCAAAGGCAGCATCTGCTTGGCATACGGCTTCATATAAGCAAAGAGCCGGCGGAATTGCTGCCAGTCAAAGGCTTTGTCAATCAGCTCATCGTCCTGGTACACAAACCGCTCTTCGATTTTGCCAAGGCCGGCATCCTTGCCGGACTTGGGTTTCGACCTGGTCGCGGTATAGGTATTCACGCATCTCCCTCCCCTTCATGCCCAAGGGCTCCAGCCAAATGGTCTGCATATTGGATACGGTACACATCTTGGTACGGACCCGGGATTTCAATCAATTCCTCATGTTTCCCGCGTTGTACTACCCGGCCTTCGTTTAAGACGAGGATCTCATCGGCATGCCGCAGCGAAGAGATCCGATGGGCAATAATAAACGTTGTCCGTCCTCGCATCACTTCCTGGAACCCGGATTGGATCTCCTGCTCGGTCTCCATATCCACCGCGCTGGTGGCATCGTCCAAGATCAGGATTTTTGGATTCTTGAGCAAGGCGCGGGCGATGGCGATCCGCTGCTTCTGGCCCCCGGACAATCCGAGTCCCCGTTCACCTACGACAGTATCGTAACCGTCCGGCAGCTCCATGATAAAATCATGCGCTTTGGCTAGTTGGGCGGCACGAATGATTTCCTCCATCGTTACGTTGGTCATGCCGTAAGCAATATTGTTCTTAATAGATGACGAGAACAGGAACGTCTCCTGAAACACCGTAGCAATTTGGCTGCGCAAGCTGCGCACGCTGAGCTCCCGAATGTCTTGGCCGTCCAGCAGAATGCGGCCTTTATTCACGTCGTAAGCACGCATTAGCAGCTGGATAATCGTTGATTTGCCGGAGCCGGTGCCGCCAAGAAAGCCAATGACGGAGCCGGGCGGAGCATGGAAATCGATGTCCACCACCGCCGGCATTTTGTTCCCGTAAGCAAACGTCACTCGATCGAACCGGACATCTCCGCGAACCTGATCCGGATCAAGCTCTATCGCTTGTTCTTTGTCCTTCACATCGATCGGTTGATTTAGAATTTCCAGCACCCGTTCCCCGGACGCTTTGGATTGCGTATAGTTATTGATATGAAAGCCTAAGCCCCACATCGGACCAATGATAAACCAGATTAAACTGAAGAACGCGACCAGATCACCGAGCGACATCGACCCTTTGATCACCAAAGTCCCGCCAACGGACAGCAGCACCGCAACGCTGATCGAAGCCAGCAGCTCCATAACCGGAAAGAACCGGCTCCACAGCGTGGCCGCGAAGATCTGATTATCTTTATAGCGCTCATTCCGAAGCGAGAACTTCTCGACTTCGTGCGGCTCCCGGGCGAACGATTTGACGGTACGCACGCCCGTCACGTTCTCCTGCACCGCGGTCGTTAAGGAACTCAGCGCCAAACGCATTTCCTGGAACGCTGGATGAATTTTTGACTCAAATTTGAGGGCGACACCGGCCAGGAAAGGGATGGTTATCATCGTGATTAAGGTAAGCTGCCAATGGATGGACAGCATGACCGCTGCCCCAAACGTAACCATCAGGATCAGATTCAGCAGTTGGGCAAAACCAAACCCCACGAAGTTGCGGATGGCTTCCAAATCCCCGGTCAACCGCGACATTAAATCCCCAGTTTTCGCCGTGTCATAATAGCGGAACGATAAAAACTGCAGTTTCTCGTAACATGCGTTACGCAGCCGGTACGCCAGGTAGTTCCCCAGCCTTCCGCCAAAAAAACCGTGCAGGAACTGCAAAAGCGCCTTCACAGCCACAACCGAAACCGCCGTCGCGGCAATCCATACGACTTCTCCATAATTCCCCGGCCGAATTACATCGTCGATCAGCTTGCGAAGCAGCATCGGGTAGACTAAGCCAAGCCCAGTCGCAGCTGCCAAGCATAAAATCGACAACACCAAGTAATTCAACTTTGCCTGGTAATAAACCCGAAGTTGCCTAAGAACCTCCATGTCTCTCCTCCTACACCCGTTTGTGGAACTATACTTCAGATACCCCGTCATAACCAAACGGTTCCGGACGTCTTAGCAGCAAGATCAGGGAGAGTCGTCTGAACGCCGCGAAACCTGTCATCGCCTGAAAGCATGCGCTTTCATGGTCTTAGTCCCTTGCAGTTTATCATCATGATTTTCCCGCGGCAAAGCGTAGAAAAGCCTAATATCCGGTAAATACGGATATTAGGCTTCTATCACGGGTGAAACCCGCCTATTTATCATAAAAAGCTTCCATTTCCTCCACATCCCGCCCGATTTGAGCAAGGATGCTTTTCCAACGCGCCAGCTCCTCCGGAGAGACTTTGGAGCCTTGGATGCTCTGCTCCCATTCCGCCCACAAACCGCGGAACGTTTCAGCCGTTTGCTCCTTCCGCAGCGCGATTTCGTGCTCATAATGTTCCCGGAAAAAGGCTTCCATTTCGCCAACGATCGCCTTCAGCTTGGCGAGCAGCGGCTCCTCGAGCTTCGCCCGCAGCTGCAAACGACCGCCGCCTTCAAAAAACGCCTTTGGATTTTTGAAATACGGCCAATAGGTCTCTGGCGCCAACGATCCGCTGCCCAGCAAGCCTTCAGGAATCGCCGGTGTATCCCAGCTCGTTTCCGCGTTCGAATAGCTGAGCGGCATATCCAATGCCGCCTCATGCCGGCGGCACCAGCCTTCGGCTTCCCGGCGAAGCAGCGCCTCCGCTTTACGCTCCAAACGCAGCGTGGTGGCAAGCAGCTCGCGCTCCAACTCGCCCGAAACTTGATCCAGCCATCCGCGCAGCGCGACGGTAAAATTCCGTTTCAACGGACCGTTATGCTCCTGCAGCAAGGAGGGATGGAAAAATTCCGTGAACAGCTCCAGCGCCTGCAGCCGTACCCGCTGCACAACGTGGAACAGCAGCTCGGCGTTCTCCTGGCTCCATTCCCTGCCGATATCGACCTGAAGAAACTCGGCAACCGCCTGCTCGAACCGATCCCGGCGTCCGCGCAAGGCGGCGAGCTGTTGCTCCGCGTTTTCCGCGCTTTGTCCAGCGGCTTCCGTCCATTTGGACAAACGTTCTTGCATCTGCTTCATCATTTCTACTGCGGACGAAACCGCCAGATTCCCGAGATCCTGTTCCAGGAAAGTCGAAAAGCGTTGCCGGAAAAGGGAGAAGCCTGGGTCATCCGCCGTATTATCCCGCCTTGCAGCCATTGCCCGCATACTGGATACGGCATATACGTTGGGCTGCTGGATGCCGGCGGTACGAAGACCATCCCGTACATGCTCCACGACAGCCGTCAGCTCTTCCTCCGAAGACGCGAGATCGGCGGCGTTGACGACAAAGAACATTTTGTCGAGGGCGAAGCTGCCCTTCATCCGTCCCAGCTGGCTCAGCAACTGTTTATCGGCACGCGAGAACGCGTGATTGTAATACGTCACGAAGATGATCGCATCGGAATCCTTCATATATTGGAACGTGACTCCGGTATGGCGGGCATGGATCGAATCGGCCCCCGGGGTATCCACCAGCACGATGCCTTGTTCAGTTAACGGACAGCGGTAATAAAAATCGATTTCCGCTACGAAGCAGGCTTTCGCTTCGTCTGCCGCATAGCTGCGGAACTGCTCCGCTTCCACGACCTCCACCTGCCCAAGCCGATCAGCGGATTCTGCCCATCCAGCAGCTGCAGCTTGCAAGAAGCTGTAGTGCGCTCGGCCGGCCGCCGGAATGTCTTCGGGCTTCAAGCGCCGTACCGCCTCCATCCAGGCCGTCTCCTTCCATTCCCCTAAGCCGAGGGCTTGGAAGGAGTAGGCCAAGTCTTCGCGGATCGCCTCGGCGCTCTTGAATTTGACGGCGGCCGTGTTATGGCGCTGACCTTCTGCCGGCGCCATCACGCGGATGATCGCCGCGGTGGTCGGATGCGGCGAGACGGGCAACACCGCTTCGCCGAGCAAAGCGCTGGCGAAGGACGATTTTCCGGCGCTGAACGCTCCGAACAGCGCCACGGTGAAGACGCCGTCGCGCAGCTCGGCGGCGCGCCGGGTCAGCTCCCGCACCCCGGTGCCGAAGGCCGGGTGGGGAGCCAGCCGCTCCGCCGCAGCCGCCAGGCGTGCGGCGGCGGCAAGCGCGCGCCCGCGCGCAGGCGCAGCCGGCGGCTCTTGCGCCGCCGCGGCTGGCGCGGGCGCCGTTGCCGCCGGGGCACTGCCCCCGGCGGCCATCGCCTGCGGCGGCGGTGCGGCTGAGGCAGCGGTGCTCGCTGCCTCAGCCGCCGCAGGCGCTCCCGCGCCGCCTGCTGCGCGCGGCGCGGCCGCCTCTGCCCTCACCTCCGGCAGCAGGCCGGGGGTGAGGGGCACGGGCGCGCCCAGCAGCGCGGCACAGCGCGCTGCGCGCGCCTCGGCGGCCGCGTCCAGCTGCGCTAGGGCGCGGGCCGCGGGAAGGCGCGCCGCCAGCTCGGCGCGCCGGGCGAGCGCCGCCTCCGCCTCGGCGGCGCGGCGCGGCGACGGCGCGGCGAGCAGCGCGTCGATCACGTCCACGGCCGCGCGGCGATAGCGCGCGGCGATGCCTGCGGCCACCGCTGCCGCGTAGTGCAGCGTCGACTCGCCGGACAGCATCGCCCCGCCTGGAAGCGGCTCCGTGATCCACGCCTCCGCCGGCTTTGGCATCCGCTCGTCGAGCTGCTGCTCCCAGGCTTCGCCCCAAATCTCCAGCTCTTGGCCGATCGCCCGCAGCTCCTGGCGCACATGCCAGTCCAGCTGCGCTTCGACTTGTTCGGCTAACGCCTGCAAAAACTCGCTTTGCCGCTTCTGCTTCTCCGCTTCCGTCTTCCCGGCAGCGAACCAGCCCTTCACTTTAAAGCCCGGCGCCTGACTCTCTAAATAACGCCCCGCCTGCTCCCGCAACGGCGGCGTCATCATTTGGGCCGTTTCCAACAGGCTGCTGATGCGGCGCAGCCACTCCTGCTTCCGCATATCCCATACCTGCTCTCCCGACGGCCCCGCCATTTCCAGCTGCCGCAGCTCTTCTTCCATCGCGGTCACGTCCGTTTCCCCGCCGGCTTCCGCCACCAACTGCTCACGCTGGGACTGCTCCGCCGCAGCCGCACGGGCCAGATAACCTTCAACCGACTGGGCGGCTGAAGCATAAGCGCTATACTCCAGCAAGCCTTCTCCCCGTGCAAACAAATTGCGGATCACTTTCCGTAACTGCGGAAGCATATTGCCAGGAGCGTCCTCTTTTTTAAGCGAGATATAAAAAATCCCCTGCGCCTTAATATTCCAGTTCCGGAACGCCTGACTGACCGATGCCTGGTACGCAGTGAAGGCCAGCTCCTCTTCCCGGTGCTTATCAATTTGGTTCACGATCATATAGACAGGTTTACCATAATCGCTTAACGATTTGGCAAAGCTTAAATTCGTCTCCGACGATACATGGTTATAATCCATCACGTAAAAAACAACGTCCGCCAAATGCAACGCAGAATACGTGGCCATCGCATGGCCGGCGTCGTTGGAGTCGACCCCCGGCGTATCCAGCAGAACGCCGCCGCGCGGAGGCAGCTCCACCCGGTCCCACAACTCAACGCGGGCATATTCCTCCCCGTTGCGGCAATACGCTACCACCTCGTCCACCGGCACCTCGACCTTCGGTTTCGCCGGATCGGCTGGCGTCAGCAGCGCGCGCGGCTCCCCTTCCCGGATCAGTACCACGTTGGCGCTGGTAGGTAGCGGACTGGCCGGCATCACCGTCTTCCCGCTTAACGCATTAATCAGACTCGACTTCCCTGCCGAAAAATGGCCGCAAAACGCCGCAACCAGCTCCCGTCGGCCCAGCTTATCGCCCACTTCCCGAAGCTCCGCCGCCGCGGTTGCATCTCCTTCCTGCTCCAGCAAGTGCTGCAGCTGATGCAGCCGCTCCTGCAGTTCATAGTCCGTCTTCGTCATCGTCCGATCCATCCAAGCCCCTCCGTTTTCCACGCTGCGAAATCAAGTTTCATTTTAATTATTCATATTTTAACATTTCCCCGGGCGCTTGGAAATGCTCCCTGCCGCAGCTTCCCTGCGGGCTTCCTGTACAACAAAACCGCCCCCAAATGGAGACGGTTCAAGATTTATTAATATAACCCGGCCTCCCGATCCGCTAACACCTTTCCGGTGAGCGACAGATCGTAGTCGCCAAGCGAGGAGAGCACCCCGCGCAGCTCAGAGGATTCCAGCGCTTCGCGCAGCTTGGCGATCCACTCGCGGTTTTCCGGTTTGTTCAGGACGACGAGATCCACCCGCTCCAGGGTAAGCGGGATAAACTCAAGTCCGGCGATCTTAGCCGGTCTCTCACTGCCGATACCTACGTCCGCTTGGCCGAGGGCAATTCGCCCGCCAAGGCCCATATGCGACGTTTCCTCTTGGTTGTATCCGATAATGGAATCCGGCGATATCCCGTGCTTGCGGAGCTGTTCATCCAGCAGCACCCGAGCGCCAGAGCCTTTTTCCCGGTTAATCAACCGAATTCCCGGCCGCGTCAGATCCTCCCAGGAGCGAATCCCCAGCGGATTGCCCTGCTTGACGTAAAATCCAGCCCGGCGTGCCGCAAAATTCAACACCATATAAGGAAGGGAAATAAAAAGTTTGCGGATATAAGGCAAATTGTACTCCCCGGTATCTCCGTCATACAGATGCGTACTCACGATATCTGCCGCACCGTTATACATGGCCACCAAACTGTCCATACTGCTGGCAAAAGAACGCAACGGCCGGCACCCGCGGAGCCTCGATTCCAGCGCTTTCGCCAGCAGGTCGAGTCCTGGATCTTGCCCGGTAATGACCAGCGTTCTTGCACCGAGCGCTTCTCCACCATCGACATCCGGCCGAGGCGGCACGGTATAGGGCACCTGGAATACCGGCACACCAGCGGCAGCATGAGGCGTTGCCCCGCCTTTGGCTCTCTGCTTATAAGCTTCCAGATCGGTGGAATCCACCCGCATCTGTTTACCTACCCGATAAGCAGGAAGCTCTCCTTTTTTGATTAGATCGTAGACAGTTAGCTTGGACACCTTCAACAGCTTGGCGATTTCCTCTGCTGTATAAGAGATCGGTTCGGTCATAGCGTACTCCTTCATCATAGTTCATGCAACTAGACTCATCTTACCGGGGATTTCCCTTTTTTTCAATGAATGCTCCCTAAGTGATCTATACAACTAGTTATGTTTCGTATAATCTAGTTATAATTAGACATAACCAAGGAGGATTCCATATGCAAAAGTTTTTGAAATTGCCCTTTTTGGCCGCATTCGCAGCCATTATTCTACTCCTATCCGCGGGATGCAGCGATCCATCTGCTTCTTCCAGCAACACATCTTCGGTAAGCGCCGATAGCAGCAACGCGGCAAACTCTTCGTCCACAACAGCTGAGAATCCATCTGAACCGGCTGAGCAAGTTGAGCTGCTCATCTCTGCCGCCGCCAGCTTAACCGAAAGCTTGGATGAACTCAAGGGCGTATATGAAGCCGAGCACAGCCAAGTGAAGCTCACTTTTAACTATGCCGCTTCCGGTACGCTTCAGCAGCAAATTGAACAGGGCGCGCCGGCCGACTTGTTCCTCTCCGCTGGAACCAAGCAGATGGATGCCTTGGTCGACAAAGGTCTCATTGACGATCAACTTAAGACCAATTTGCTGACCAATGATCTGGTACTGGTTGTTCCCAAGGACGGTTCCGCAGAGGTCCAAAGCATGGAAGATTTAAGCAAGCTCGGCGATATCGCCATTGGCACCCCTGAATCGGTCCCGGCCGGAAAATACGCGCAGCAAGCTCTTACCTACCATAAGCTTTGGGAGCCGCTGCAATCCCATCTAGTGCTGACGAAGGACGTCAAGCAGGTGTTGTCTTATGTAGAAACCGGCAATGTCGACGCCGGATTCGTGTACAAAACCGATGCAGCCCTTTCGGACAAGGTGAAGGTGGCCTTGACCGCAGAAGCCGAAAGCCATGACCCGATTGAATATCCAATCGGAGTGCTCAAGGACAGCGCTCATCGCAACGAAGCTAAAGCTTTCTACGAATTTTTAAAAAGCGACCAAGCCCAGCAGGTGTTCGTCAAATACGGGTTCACCCCGGCGGAGTAACCTCACATGCGTACATTTGAAATCTCGACTTCGTTCTGGGAGCCGATCACGTTATCACTGCAAGTGTCCATCGCCGCCACTGCCATCGCTTTTGTGGTAGGGTTACTGGTGGCATGGCGCATGTCCGCGGCCTCCTTCTACGGGAAAACGCTGGTGGAAACCGTCTTTCTCCTTCCGCTCGTTCTGCCGCCAAGCGTGGTAGGGTTTATTTTACTGGTGGTGTTGGGAAAAAATAGCTGGATCGGACAGGCAGCGGACCGCCTGTTCAACATCAGCTTTGTGTTTCAGCCGCTTGGCGCGATCGTCGCTGCGGCCGTCGTCAGCTTCCCGCTGATTTATCAAACGCTGAAGTCCGGCTTCCTTGAAGTGGATAAACATTTGAAAGACGCCGCCCGTTCCCAGGGAGCCGGAGAATGGCAGGTGCTTATCTATATCGTGCTGCCGCTCGCCTCTCGTTCGCTGCAGGCGGCATTTATTCTCGGATTTGCCCGTGCGCTGGGGGAATTCGGGGCAACGATGATGATCGCCGGCAACATCCCCGGCCGAACGCAAACGATTCCGACGGCAATTTATTTTGCCGTTGACGCCGGAAACCTGCAGCTGGCCTGGGCGTTAACAGGCTGCACGATCCTGCTCTCCTTCGGACTACTGCTGATCTCCTCGCGCCTAAGAAACGATTGATCATGTATAAGCTCAACAACAAAAATCCCCTCGAATGTGGGTTATTACACCACGCATCCGAGGGGATTTCATTTTCTCTTTTGATGAGAAGGATCTGCGCTCTACTTCACCGCAACTTCTGCGGTTTCTGTTGGAAGCAGGACTTCAAACACCTTGCCATGCTGCAAAATCGTGATGCCGCGCGTCTTATCCTTCATGACGACGACCTCAGGTTTCGCCGACATCCGCCCCAAGTAATGCTCAGGCACTTCACCGGAGTCGCTGACCATTAACCCTTCCACTTCACGTTCGTCGTTTTCACCTAAATTCAAATCAAGGACTTGCTCAAATACGTCCGAGAACTGTTCAAAGTTGTCGGTATACACAGAAATGCATCTCATATGGTCTCTCATCCTCACCTATGGGTTATCTTATTTTGCCGCATTTTTCTTAGGTTTTCTGTTTTGCGGCGTTTTCATACGTTTTTTGCCCTCCCGGCAAACGTCAAGCAGCGGGCAGACATCACATTTGGGGGCTTGCGCCTTGCAGTGATACCTTCCGAAAAAGATCAAGCGATGATGCGTTAATGTCCATTCCTCTTTAGGCACCCGCTTCATCAGCTTCTTTTCCACCTCGAGAACGGAATCGTTCCACCCGGCCAAACCTAACCGTTTGCTGACGCGCTCCACATGCGTGTCAACGGCGATCGCCGGAACGCCAAAGGCATTGGATACGACAACGTTTGCCGTCTTACGCCCAACACCGGGCAGCTCAACCAGCTTCTCATGTTCTCTCGGCACCTCTCCGCCGTACCGTTCCAGCAAGATTCTGCACAAACTTTGAATATGCTTGGCTTTGCTGCGATACAAGCCAATTTTGCGGATATCCTGTTCCAGTTCCTCCAGCGGAACCGATACGTAATCCTCCGGCGTTTTATACTTCTTAAATAAATCAGCCGTAACTTTATTTACCGTAGCGTCGGTGCACTGCGCGGACAGGAGGACGGCAATCGTAAGCTCAAAGGCATTCTCGTGGTTCAACTCACAGCGCGCATCCGGAAACATGGCACCGATGGTGTCTAAAATATGGCGGACATCAGCCGCGTTCATGTCTCCACTCCTTTCCTGGAGGCCCTGCTGGCCGCATGGTTTTATCCGCGAAAAAACCGTCTTGACTCGGGAAACATCCCGCATCAAGACGGTTGATCTCACGAAAAATGATTATTGCTTTTCGACTTCAACCAGCTTGTCTCCGTTGAAATACAAAACAATTTTATCATTAATCTGGAGGGATTGCACGGATATTGTCGTGTCACCTTGGTGAATATACGTATCCGCTGTTACCGCAAAGCGATAATTGTTGTCAGACGTGGAGGACCGCAAGACGATAATTTCCTTGCTTACCCCGTCGTAACGGGAGAATTTGCGTTCTTGCGGCGTCAGCACCTTAACGACAACCGCTCCGTTTGTATCTTTGCGAACCTCAACATGATCACTGGTCGTTAGCGATGTCACACTTGTGCTGACTTCCGTTCCACGTTGAACCTTCACGCCGCTCGCTAAGGAATAGGTTTCCACGTTCCCGGCAAAAGATTTTACCAGCAAGGTCGAACCATCAACGCTTTGAACCTTCCCTAACGTCAGCTTCACGACTTGCAGCGAGATCGCCGTTTGGCCGTTAAACGTAACGTTAATTGTTTGGCCCGCCTTCAAATCGCTGACTTTAATCGCCCCGCCATTTTCGCCAAGCAGTACAGCTTGATCCACATAGAACTCGGAGGTCACACCGTTCGCCGTCGCCCGAATGCGGCTGTTTGCCGTATTTACCGAAACGACTTCAAACTGGATGGAGCTCTTCACCGCCAACGTTTGCAACGCGTCCTGATTCGCCGTCAGCATCGCGGTAACCGCATCCCCGGCTTTGAGATCGGCCAGCGAGGCGTTCGCTTTACCATAAATGCTGATCGTCGGCGTTGTTCCTTGATAAGGAATTTCTACGGTTTTGCCATTGTTCTGCAAAATCGTAATTTTCTTCGATGAGGTATTGGCCGATACATAAGTGCCTTCGTACTTGTAGGTCACATCCACATTAACTGCGCGAGAACCTACAACCGTCAGATCAACCTTGCGCCCTTTGGACAGCAGAGCCTCCAGACCGGACAACGTTGGCGAGGTTGTGTTGTAGCTGTATTTCGTCTTCTCATCGATCACGAACACATACGGTTTCTCCGACGCATCCAAGACAGTAAGCGCCTTGGTTTTCGTATCGTAGTTGATCACCGTTGCGCTCTCCAATTTCTCGGATTGACGCCCCGTAACTACGATCTTCGTCACTTCGTCGTCAGGATTCAGTGTCAATTCGACCTTGTCCCCGCCCTTTTCGTCGGTGATCAGATCGTCCAGGCTTGCATCAGCGATCCCGTTGATTTCCACAGTCACGTTCTTCGCCAGCCGCTTGATTTCGTCACGTCCGCCTGCATTCGTATAGCTCAGCAACGTATCGCCAACGAGATCCAGCAAGGTCCCGGTCACCGTTCGTTCTGTCGCTTGGGTCACAACCAAGGAGGCCAGCACGCCGTCCTTCACTTCAAACGTAACCGATGCCCCTTCGTTCACTTCGCCCATCTGATTCAGAACTTGATTTTGGTAGAGCAAAATCGTCTTATCGTTGAATTTGAACGTTTCTTCATTGCCGTTAGCAAGTTTGATCGTAATGTTCTTACCCGTAAGATCAATTTTCGAAACCGTACCGCTGCCGGATACATTCCCTACAGATTGCAGTTGAATGATCACCGGCTTCTTGTCAGACGTAAATGTCTCACGTTGAACAACTACCGTGCTCTCCGGCGTTAAGTCGCTGACTTTAATGGAGTTCCCGTACTGATCCACAAAAGTGGTATTGCTGTCATAGGTCAACGTCAACGGATTGTTATTGACCAATAATAGCAACTGGTTATTCCCGAGGACACGCAGCAACGTTCCTTCCGAGCGCTCCAACTGCTGGTTCGGATCGGTTACTTCTACATATGCGGCTGAGCCCACCTTATCCACGGCCAGCACTTTCGTATACAGCTTCAAGGCGCTTTGCGTTGTTCTCGTTTCGGAATCCTTCGTGAAATAGACCGAACGGTTATCCAACGTAAAGCTCTTCAGCTGTCCGTTCGTATACAACGTCAGCTTGCTGTCCGTAAGCTCGGTAACAATCCCCTCGTAGACGTTGGCATAGCCCGGGTTTACGTATTCACTGCCGCGGCTAAAGAAGGTTGCGATTTGGGCTCGCGTGACTTTGCCCAGTGGATCGAACCGGTTGCCCTCCACCCCGTTGGTCAGCTTCAGTTGAACCGCAACATTAACGTATCCTCGCGCGTTCGCGGAGATGCTGGTTTGGTCGGCAAAGCCGGTTGGCAGCGTTGCGGAGGCTTTCGCTTCCGCGTCTTTACCCAAGGCGCGAACGAGTAGCTTGGCCACCCATTCCCGGGAAGCCTTCTTCTCACCCCAAGCTTCGCCTTCCTTCGTGGATGCGAGCTCTTCGTTTTTGTCAATCAAATTTTTCGACAGTGCCAGCTCCAAATAAGGTTTAAAATAATTGCCAACTTTCAGATCTGCCGGAGCTCCGGCACCGTTGCCCAGTTGCGAATCCAGGTTCATGAACCGGATCGCCATCGTAATCGCTTCCTGCTGGGTGACGTTGTCGCCCGGACGGAACTTGCCGGCATCGCCTAGCAGAATGCCTTCAGCTGCTAATTTGTATATATGTTTCTCCGCCCAAAAACCGTTCGGTACGTCGCTAAACAAGGATACCGACGCAACGCTTTGCGAGGTGGTTACAGCCGGCGTTTCCTCGGCGAATGCCGCCGTCGTCCCGCCCAAGCACATGGCCGTGACCAGCATCGCGGAGACCGCTTTCCGGGTACTGCGTTGAAACGTGCGTTTATAGGATGCCATCAAATTCTTCCTTTCTACAAAAAAGATCTCCTTAAACCATTCGACGGCGGACGGGCGAGTTCCTCCCCAATCCCTTAATTTCTTACTAATGGATGCGTCAGTTCGACATGACCCATCAAAGTATCCACGGGAGAGCCATCAACCAGCACATCGATCGCTTGCACCTCGTCGAATTGGAACAAAGTGTTCTTCAGCGCATCAAGCGCCAGCGCTTCCCCGCCTGCTCCAAGGCGCGCTTCATCCGGCAGCGTCAAATCAACGGTTACCGTTCCTTCCTTGAAATCGGCGGAATGAAACTCCGCTTTGCCCCATAGGGAGAACTGGCTCGCATTGCTAGGAGCTTGCAGCGCTTTGAGGGCTGCCAAATATTTATCTTGCTTCGCTGGATAAGAGATCTCGCGGCTCTCTTTGCTTAGCTCCAGCATCTGATCATCGGTAAAATAAACCTCGATGCTCTCCGTCATCTGCTGCGGTGCATTCGTTTCGTCCGCTCCTTGCGTCGAATCGGAATTTTGCGGCGTAGCCTCGTCTGGTACTTGCACACTTCCTTGGTTGGCCTCGGCATTCCCCGCTCCGTTATTCGGAGCGGCCTGCGGTTTCTGCCCGCAGCCGCTGCTCAAGGCGAGCAGAAGTACCAGGATTCCAAGGATGCTTCTTCTTCTTCTGTTCACGGTGACTTCCTCCTTCGCCCGGCGATCACTGAAGGCCGAGATATTCTTTAATGCCGTCAACGATACCCTGGGCAACTCTGCTCCGGTACTCATCGGTTGCCAACAGTGCATCATCGTTTTTGTTACTTAAGTACCCGCATTCCAGCAGCACGGCCGGCATCGTAGTTTCCCGGGTCACGTGCAGGCTTTGCGTACGGACTTTGCGATCGGCCAAGCCGGAAGCTTGAACCAGATGCTTATGCATGACCTTCGCCAGATCCAGGCTGGCTGCCCGCGTATAATAGGTCTCCACGCCGCTGGCCGAAGCAGAGCCGGAATTCGCATGTACGGAGATAAAGATGTCTGCTTTTACGTTCTCGGCAATCTTCACCCGGTCAGACAACGTCGGATACGTATCGCTTTCGCGCGTCAACACTAGATTGATGTTCGGATCGTTTTTCAGCAGCTCCTTCACCTTCAGAACGACCGCCAGGTTAAAGTCTTTTTCCTTCTTCTTCGTCACACTGATGGCGCCCGGGTCGCTTCCCCCGTGACCGGCATCCAGCACGACCGTCTTCTTCCCGCTGCCGCCAGAGGTTCCTCCGCCCTGACTTGATTCCGAGTTCAAATTCACAAAAATTAAGCCGTCATTCTCATTGACCAGCTGGTAATTCACCTTGTGATTCAAATCCAATACGATCCGAACCGTCGAGGGATTGTTGCTGAACAACGCATATCTGACCTTGGAAACATCAGGGTATTCCGTTACCTCAATGGACCCGCTCTTGCTGGCATCCAGCGGCGCGCCTCCAGCCAACGCTTCGGCAAATTGAGCTTGCGGCAGATCGATCACGAGCCGTTCCGGGCCGCTCATCGTAAAAATATTAGGCGTCACATTCTTATCGACCGCAATCATCAGGCTGTTGTTATCAAACGCGATTCCGGTCACTTTCGCCAAATTGCTGGTATCTGCCGGAGGTACAACCGTTCCCGGCTGCTGCCCATCGGTTCCGTTGCCGTTCCCGGTGTTGTTGCCAGACCCGGCATTGCCGGTATTTCCGCTTCCACTGCCAGAGCTTGGCGTCGTCAAATAGGCAGCCTTAGCTGTGTTATCCCAAGCCACTTGCAGCCCCATTTGCTCTCCGACAAACCGCATAGGTACGAGCGTAGTATCTTGGGCAAGCTTCGGCGCGACGGGCAGTTTGACCTCGCTTCCATTGACGGAAGCGGTTGTTTGATTAATGACGAGAATAAGCGTTGTACCGGATTGCTTTATGGTTACCGTGCGCGTCTTCTTCTCATAGTTGACGTCAAAACCTAGCTCCTCCGCGACGACACGAATTGGAATCATCACATTTCCATTCACATTTTGGACTTGTCCATTTTCGGGCAAAGCGAGTGCTTTCCCATCCAGATAAATACTCGTAATGCCGGACGCAGCATGTCCTGTTTGCGCCATTACGAAGAGAAGCAACCAGGCGAACATGAGCGTCACCAAACTTTTTTTCTTCATCCGTCACCCCTACCTTTAGAATTTTTGCCTTATGATGCCGTGGGTGTTCACTTCCATTTCGACATCACCAGACGACATATTAGACGCCAAACCGCTTGGAAAGTTGCGAAAATCCGGCATTTTTCTGCTTAACTTTTGCCAGTGTTTCCTACGAAAATCCTAGGTTTCCTGGATGGGAAAGAGAGAATTGGGCCCAAGTTTGCGTTGACCGGTGAAATAACGCCTTAAAAGGGCGCTATCTTCAACAAGGTAGGGGATTTGGCAAAAATAGAGGAACTTTTGGGCGCTATTTTCGTGGGAAGGGGGAAAAAAGCAGGATAATGGGGCGATCCTGGACAAATAAGGCCATGAATTACCGCTATTGTCGTGATAGCGGGTATAAATCATGGAATAAGGCCACAAAGTACCGCTATTGCCGCCAGAGCAAAAAAACAGCCCAGCAAATCCTCAAATGGATTTACTAGGCTGGCTATAGTCTGTTAACGGCTCTTGAGTTCCGTTACATTTCACACGGCGGCCTTTCCGCGCTCTTTGATTTCGTGCTTACCGGGTCATCGGATGTTCCAGATCGACATGGCCCATCAGCGATTCGACTTGCTGACCATCCACCGTCAACTCGATTTGCTGAACTTCATCAAACTGGAACATCGTGTTCTTCAGCGCTTCGATAGCCAGCGACTCCCCACCCGCACCAAGGCGCGCTTCGTCCGGCAAGTGAATATCAATCGTTAGTAGCCCATTCTCCGGTACGAACTTCACCGTATTCAGGACCACCTTCTCCCATAGGGAGAACAGACTGTCATCTGCCGTTTGCAGCGCCTCAAAGGCGCTTTCGTATTTGCTATGGTCCGCTGTAAATTCAATCTCACGCGGCGTCTGCTTCAGCTCCATCATTTCATCATCTGTAAAATAAACCTGAATGGTCAGCTTCTCCGCCCCCGTTTGTTGCGCACCAGCTTGGGGATCCCCCGATTCGCCGGTACCGTTGACCGGCCCTTGCACCTCTTGCATCTGTGTTTCACTTTGCTGCGCCCCGCTGCTTAGGGCGGTTTCCCTTAGATGCTCATTCTCCGGAGGTGAAGCCGCCGGCTTGTTTCCGCACCCTGCGGCAACCCCCAGCATAGCCACCAAAGCCAGCAATACCGCCACTTTTCTTTTCATGCCGCTCCCCTCCTTGTCGTTTCGGCCTCTCTTATCGATTATAAGCCCAGATATTCTTTAATACCCGCGACAATACCTTCTGCAACACGCTGCTGAAATTCCTCCGTGTACATTAATCCGGCATCGATCTTATTGCTGAGATACCCCACCTCAAGCAGCACGGCCGGCATCTTCGTTTCCCGTGTGACATGCAGGCTGCTCTTTCTGACGCCGCGATCCGCCAAGCCCGTTGCCTTCACCAAATGCCGGTGCATGACATTGGCGAGCGGAATGCTCTCGTCCCGGGTGTAATACGTTTCTGAACCGCTGGGGTTGCTTGGAGGATCGATGCTGTTTCCATGGATCGATACGAACACCGAAGCCCCGCGATCGTTGGCCACCTTAACCCGGTCTTGGAGCGACATGGTGACGTCCGTCGTACGGGTCAGGATCACCTCCAACCCGGCTTCCTGCTGCAGCAGCGCCTCGACTTTCAGCGCCACAGCCAGCGTAAACTCCTTCTCCTGTTTCTTGGTGACGCTGATTGCCCCAGGCTGGCTCCCGCCATGCCCCGCATCGATCACAACCAGCGGTCGGCCGCTTCCGCCCGTGCTGGTATTCGGTACGCCTGCGGCTGCTGTCAAGTCGACGGTTACAAGGCCATCGTCGAGGTTCGTGACCGTAAACTCAACGCTCCGGTTCAAATCGATTACAATCCGAACAGTTGACGGCGATTTGCTAAACAGCGAATAGCGGATCTGGGAGACGTCCGGATAATCGCTGACGGCAAATTGACCATTCCGGCCTGAGTCCAAAGGATGAACGTCCCCGAATGTCGGAGCAAAGTCGGCGTTGGGAATATCTATGACGAGACGTTCGGGACCGCTCATTTTAAATACGTTCGGGGTGACGCTGCCGGAAACAGCAAACATCAAACGATTTTCGCTAAAGCTGATGCCTTGGATCAACGCGATAGGGCTCTCAGCTTGGTTCCCGGTTGAAGCTCCCGGGTCGTATGTATCGTCATCCCCCGCTATTGGCTGCCCTCCCGGAACAGAGTTCGGAGTCTCCGACCCTGGGGCTTGGCTGGCCGTACCCGGAACAACACCGGCGGCGGAACCTCCCGCAGGACTGGTTAAGTAAGCGGATTTCGTGGCATTATCCCAGCTGACCTTCATGCCCATCTGTTCACCAACGAAACGTAGCGGAACAAGCGTTGAGTCTCCCTGCAGAAAAGGAGCATTACTCAGCTTGACCAACTGACCGTCAACATAAGCGGTGTCCTGACCCAGCGTGAGCTTGAGCTCGGTGCCCTCCTGCGTGATCGTAATCGTGCCGCTCTTCTTCTCCCAAGCGACTTGATAACCCAAACCTTCGGCAACGACGCGCAGCGGCACCATCACGTTGCCCCTCACGATCCCCGCTTGGGCACCGGCAGGCTGCTCAAGCTCCTGGCCGTCCAACACGATATGTGTCCCGGATGACTCCGCCGAGGCGGCGTAGGCGTTGTTCGCCAATCCCGGAAACACGAGCAAACCAACCAACATAAACATCAATAAGCCGAGTTTCTTCATCCGTAAATCCCTACCCCACCCTCGTATTTTGCCGAATCAAGAATCTCATTGACGGATACGCCACCAGAATGGGATCCAGCGAGCATTGTAAACGCCAACATTCCTAAAACGTTGCTAATTACTTCCATAATATCAGAAAAAACACGGGGCTGATAGACTTATATTTTCATAGATTGACAAAAAAAGCCCCAGCTGCATGTCGCAGCCGGGGCTTCCCGCCAAGTTCAGACGGTTTAAGCCAAATGCGCAAATTTCTTCTTCTCGTATGCCGCAATCAAATCTTCGTGCTGGAGCGTCAAGCCGATATCGTCCAAGCCTTGCAGCAAAAACTGGCGGCGGTGCTCATCCAGATCAAAACTGATGTTCAAGCCGTACTCGTCGGTGATCGTTTTTTGCTCCAGATCCACCGTCAGTTTATATCCCTCATGGGCTGCCGTGCGTTGGAACAGCTCCTCCACTTGTTCTTCCGACAGCTTAATCGGCAGGATACCGTTCTTAAAGCAGTTGTTATAGAAAATATCCGCAAAAGACGGTGCAATCACGCAACGGAATCCATAATCCAAAATGGCCCACGGCGCATGCTCCCGCGAGGAGCCGCAACCGAAGTTGACGCGTGAAATCAGAATGGACGCACCCGCGTACCGCGGTTTATTTAATTCGAACTCCGGATTGGGGTTCCCTTCTGTGTCAAACCGCCATTCATAGAACAGAAACTGGCCAAATCCAGAACGCTCAATCCGTTTCAGAAATTGCTTAGGTATAATTGCATCGGTATCTACGTTAACACGGTCCACGGGACCTACGATTCCAGTATGTTTCACAAATGCTTCCATCGTCTGTTCTCCCCTTTTCCCTCGATTAGCTCAGGACTTCACTCTTGATTTCCCATTCACGCACGTCGACGAAATGACCCTTGATCGCCGCTGCTGCCGCCATGGCTGGAGAAACCAGATGTGTTCTGCCGCCGCGCCCTTGCCGTCCTTCAAAGTTACGGTTGGAGGTCGAAGCGCACCGTTGACCCGGCTGCAAGACATCAGGGTTCATGGCCAGACACATACTGCAACCTGCGTCACGCCATTCGAATCCCGCTTCTTTGAAGATTTTGTCGAGACCTTCTTTCTCCGCTTGCAGCTTCACGCGGCCCGAGCCTGGAACGACGATCGCCGTAACTTTGTCGGAAACCTTGTAGCCTTTAGCGATTTCCGCTGCTGCACGCAGGTCTTCGATCCGGCCGTTCGTACAGGAACCGATAAAGACATAATCGATCGCGATATCCGTCATCGGTGTACCTGGTGTTAAGCCCATGTATTCCAGCGCTTTCTCAGCGGCTTTCCGTTCATTCTCATTTGCGAAGTCGGCCGGGTTCGGCACCACGCCGTTGATCCCCGTACCCATCCCAGGGCTCGTTCCCCAGGTAACTTGCGGAATCAGCGAATCCACGTCGAATTCGACGACACGGTCGTAAGTTGCACCTTCATCGGTAGCCAGCTTCTTCCACTCCTCCACCGCCTGATCGAACGCTGCACCCTGCGGCACATGCTCGCGGCCCCGCAGGTAATTAAACGTCGTTTCGTCCGGGGCAATCAAGCCTGCTCTTGCTCCAGCTTCGATCGACATGTTACAGATCGTCATCCGCTCTTCCATGGACAGCTCCCGGATCGCTTCACCCGTATACTCGATAACATAGCCGGTAGCAAAATCCGTGCCATACTTGGCGATAACGCCGAGGATCATATCCTTTGCAGTTACCCCTGGTTTACGTTTGCCGACAAAACGGACTTCCAGCGTTTTCGCTTTCGCCTGCTGCAAGCATTGAGTTGCCAGTACGTGCTCAACCTCACTCGTACCAATCCCGAAAGCAAGCGCACCAAACGCACCGTGCGTGGAGGTGTGGCTGTCGCCGCAAACGATCGTCTTGCCCGGATGTGTCAGGCCCAGCTCCGGCCCCATAACGTGCACGACGCCTTGGTCAATCGTGTCGAGGTCGTACAAGGTGATGCCAAAATCGCGGCAATTCTTGGCCAGCGTATCGATCTGCTGCTTCGAGATCGGGTCGGTAATGTTATAACGGTCTTTGGTAGGAACGTTATGGTCCATCGTAGCGAAGGTCAATTCCGGGCGGCGCACCTTGCGTCCGCTAAGGCGCAGACCTTCAAACGCCTGCGGTGAAGTCACCTCGTGAACGAGGTGCAAATCGATATAGAGAATGCTCGGCTTGCCTTCCTCTTGATAGATGACGTGGTTATCCCAAATTTTCTCGTACATTGTCTTTTTGCTGCTCATGATCAATCACCCCACAGAAGGATTCGTACACGTGATCAAGGCAAAAGTGCAGATTGCTGCTCCCTCCGGCCTTGAATGTTGAATCCAATATAACATGATCGTGTTAATTGTTCCAAGATATAATATCTATAAATGCAATAGGTTTAACTTATAAGCGGCACAAAAAAGAGGCGTCCGGTCATTGAACCAATCCGCCCCGCAGCGCCATCACAACCACCTGTGTCCGATCTTCGCAGCCGAACTTCTGCAAGATTCGGTGGACATGAGATTTTACCGTTCCTTCGGTAATAAACAACTTGGCCGCAATTTGCTCATTACGAAGCCCGTAGGCCATCTCCTGGAGAATCTCCCGTTCGCGCTCGGTCAACAGTTCCAGCAGCTTTACTGCCTGCACGTTGTGAGGAGCGGACGGCGATGCGTTGGCAATCGCTTCCTGCAGGGCGCCGGAGGCGAGTTTCGTCTTATAGATGGCTTCCCCGCGATAAGGCGGCACGGATCGCTTCGATCATGTCGCTTGCTTCCGCGTCTTTTAAACGTCGTCAAAATAACGATTTTAACCCCTGCTTGCTGCTTCATGATCCGCTTTGTCGCTTCGATACCGTCCATGAACGGCATCTGTACATCCATCAGAATGACATCCGGACGCAGTTCCTCAGCCATTTTGACCGCATCGTTCCCATTTCCCGCTTCACCAACCAACTGCAGATCGGGCTGCAAGCTGAGAATATCGCCAAAGCCTTGACGAATCATGTTCTGATCGTCGGCGAGCATCACTTTAATCCGGTATGATTCTGTCATGGGGCTCCTCCTTTCCTTCCGTATACTGGTGGTTTGGCTCCTGCTATACTTTGTCTCCCAGATCCCCGTCTGGCAGCTCGTCTTGCATCACGCAACGAATTCCGGATGAGGCTTCCAGCCGTGACAACAGGGCGTTTAAGGCCGTTTTGCCGGAGAACGAGGCGTCATCAGCCAGCGCATGGACGGAGTTGCGGATGTCTTGAAGCCCCTGGCGCGCTACGACCAACATCTCATCGATCGTTTGCTCCGCTCGTCCGGTATCCTGCCGGACCATGAACCGCAGCGCTTGGAGCTGGACGATCAAGGACGTGAGACTATGACCTATACAGAATCATGGATGTCCCTCGCGATGCGCGTACGTTCCTCCAAGACCGCAAAACGCATGGACGTCACGGAAGCCTCCTGCAGTTCATCATACGCCTTCCGCAGCTCTGCCATATAGGCGGAGATTTTGCTCATGCATTTCTTGACGCAGCATGCGCCGGCGAATGACGGAGTACAGCAGGATCGCAAGGGAGATGTAGCTGATGATACCCGTTAGGTTCAAGGCGCCGTAGTGTATGAAAAGCACCGCCGTAATAAGCAGCGTCAGGAGTGCAGGCCACAGCGGCTTCGGCAAAATCAAACGGAACAGCGCATAAAACACGACGAGGATTAGGAAATATACCAACTCCCAATCCTGATACCATACCAAATTCACTCCAGTGATCACGAGGAGCAGGCCCAATGCCGCCCGATCCGGTCATTACTGGACGAGCACGATCAACGCCGGCAGCGTCAAAAAGGAAGCGAGGGTCGTCCATACGATACATTTGGACACTAGACCAGGAGCGGCATCAAACCGCTCGGCCAGCACAACGGCATTAACCGCAACCGGCATACAGGCTTGAATGAACAGGACGGAAAACAGCAGGCCCGAAATGCCCAGCAGCTTTAATGCCGCAAGAGCCACAAACGGTGCCAATAACAAACGGATCGCCGTGCCCGTCCAAAATGCGGCTGGCCTTACCTGCTTCGCCTCCGGCCGCCCAACCTTCATCATTTGTGCGCCTAAGATCGTCAGCACCACCGGTGAATAAGCGTCCGCGACCATGGCAATACCTTGCTCCAGCCCGGCGGTCAGGTGAAGCCCAAAGCATTTTAGAAACACGGCCAGCGCCGCCGCATACACCGCCGGCAGGGTAAACACCGATTTTACTGCGTTTTGGACAGAAAACTGGGAACGTGCCGCGAAATAAACTCCTGCCGTATTTACAATGATCATTTGTGTGATGACGTATACGGAAGCTTTATCCAAACCCAGTTGGCCAAAGGCCAGCAGCACGAGCGGCAGTCCGTAATTGGCGCTATTCGTTAAGGTGGAGATCAGCGTCAGGCCGGCTTGCTCCGCCGGATCCAGCCGGGCGATCTTCCCGATCGCTTGGGCAATGCCCCACATGAGCAGCAGGTTAACGAGCGCGAAGCCGATCGTGCTGTACAGCTCATCCGAGGAAATATGAGCATTTCGCAACGTGTCGAAGATGATAGCCGGGCTTAGCACGTACAAATACAACGTGAGCAGCGGCTTCGTGTCCCAGGCGCGAAACCGGGCCAGCAATGCCCCGGCGGCAACCGGAACTGCAAGCGGCACCAGGACGCCTAGCAGCGTCGATCCAACCGATTGGAGCATAACAGCACCCCCTTCTTTGAATTGCCTCCTATTTTAACGACCGGATAAAGCCATCGTCCAAGACTAGAAAACAATATAGTTGATAGACAAAACCTATACCTCATCCCCAATAAAAAAAGAGCAACCCGTCCGAGAAACTTCCCGGCTTCGGATTGCTCCATTACCTCTGCTTCTAAAACGAATCGATCCCCATCACATGATCAAGCGGCACCGGCCCGATGCTGCGGCTGTCGTTGCTGTTGTTCCGGTTATCCCCCATCACAAATACGTGGTTCTCCGGCACATGCCATACCTGCGCCGCGCTTGGATCCATCTGCTCCTTGATGTAGGGTTCCTCCAGTTGTTGTCCATTGCGGAACACGTGTCCGTCCTTCACTTCAATCGTGTCACCGGGCAAGCCGATCACGCGTTTGACGTAAAAAACATCGTCCTCTTCCCTGCCGGAAAGCCAGGTAATGATCGGATGCTCCTTCACGTCGTCCCAGAACGTACGGTTCCGGTCTACCCGGCTGTCGATAATGACGATGTCGCCATAAGCCGGCAGTTTCTCCAGCACATGCGTAAATTTCCAAGCGTAAATGCGTTGATTGTCCGTTAAGGTTGGTTCCATCGAATGACCGTCAACTTTATAAGGTTGAATGATAAAAATGCCGATAATCATGCTAAGTACAAAGCCTAGGACGATGGAGAAGCCCCATCCGCCGAGTTCTTTCCACCATGTTTTCCGTTTCAAGCGAAAAACCTCCACACTCTTGATGTTTGTCTCTTATTATAAAGGCAAGTCACATACCAATACAAACATCTATATGATATAGTGGACTTATAGGTTATACTTATAAGATAAAGAAGGGTTATTTCTTAAAGAACCAAAGGGGTTATTTCTATGGAACTTCGTCAACTTCTATACACGTTAAAAATCGCCGAGGAAAAAAACTTCTCCCGGGCCGCCGACAAGCTTCATATCGCCCAGCCGTCACTAAGCCAGCAGCTGTCCAAGCTGGAACAGGAGCTCGGGGTGAAGCTGTTCCAACGCAATACGAGTACTGTTGAGCTAACCTACGCCGGCGCCAGCTTTATCGCGCACGCGCAAAAAATCATGGACGCCGTTGCCCAGCTCCGTCAGGAAATGGACGACATCTCTCAGCTCAGAGCAGGCCGCGTTGTGGTCGGCAGCATGCCGATTACCGGCTCTCACCTGCTCCCTTACGTGCTCCCGGCGTTTAAAGCGAGCTACCCGAACATTCAAGTGACTCTGTTGGAAGATACATCCTTGAACCTGGAGAAACTGACGGCCGAAGGCGGCACGGATCTCAGCCTCCTGTCGCTGCCGTTGCTGGAGCCAACGCTCTCCTACGAACCGATTGGCGAAGAGATCATCGATCTGGCGGTTCCCCCGGACCATCCGCTGACGAAAACGCCCGGGGTGTTGGAGCAGGGCGTTGAGATGAAGCAACTGGAAAATGAACCGTTTATCGTGCTCAAAAAAGGCCAGGGATTCCGCAAAATGACCGCCGACTTATGCCGGGAGGCCGGGTTCGAGCCCAACGTCGTCTTTGAAAGCAACAATATCGAAACGGTGCAGTCGCTGGTTGCCGCCGGGATGGGCATTACGCTGGTGCCGCGGTTTATCGCCCGGGCGAAACGCAGCGAGTTGATCCCGGCGTATTTGCCTCTCGCCGCTCCGGCCCCAAGCCGGACGCTGGTCATCGCCTACCGCAAAGGACGTTATCTGTCCAAGGCAGCGGAGGCTTTTATTGAGACGTTTAAAAAGACGATGGAGGAACGCCAAACGCTTCATCAATCGTAAGCCAGCGGACGGCGGTCATCGAAGACGGGAATACGGCGACGGACTTGATCAACCAACGTCAAGTCAATGCTGCCGGTGACAATTTCCTCCGCTTCACCGCCCTCGGCCACAATCTCGCCCCAGGGGTCGATGATCATCGAGTGGCCGAAAAATTCATCGCCGCCGCCCTTCCCTGTCCGGTTGCAGGCGATGACATACATTTGGTTTTCGATCGCCCGCGCGATGAGCAGCGTGCGCCAGTGGTTGAGCCGCGGGAGCGGCCATTCCGCCGCCACGAACAGCAGCTTCGCTCCGCGTAACGCCAAGCTGCGGGTCAGCTCCGGGAAGCGGATGTCGTAACAGATCTCTGCCCCAGCCGGCAAGCCATCCAATTCAAACGTTACGCTCCGTTCCCCCGGTTGCAAATACTTATCCTCTTCCATCAGTCGAAACAGATGAATTTTAGAGTAAGCAGCCACCTCTTCACCGCTGCGGTTAAATACCAGCATGGTATTGTAGACCTGACCGCTGCGATTTTCGGCAATCGAGCCGCCTATGACATGGATCCCATGACGCCGGGCGAAGGCAGCCAGCCATGCCCGGCTGTTTTGGCCCTCTGGATCGGCCAACCGGCCAATTTCCGTCAAGGCGTATCCCGTATTCCACAGCTCCGGCAGCAGGATGACGTCCGGCTTCTCCGCAGCGCGAGCTGCCCGATCCATCGCCGCCTCGAGCTTGGCCCGGTTCACTTCGGGTTGCCCTAAGACGATATCGCATTGAATCAGGGCGATCCGCCATCGGTTAGAACGAGAAGGATCTTGGTTTTGGGCTTGGTTTTGCACATGGTTTGACTCCAAATTCACCGGCATCCCACACCGCCTTTCGTACGCTTCGATTTACTAAGTCTCATCATAATGGCGACCCTGCGGATTCGCAAGACGGACGCGAATGGGAGTGGAGGAAGCGATGGTTACGCCATTTCGGCGCTTTTCCCTTTGCAATGCTAGGGGACGCGTGGTATGCTTACATTAAATGAGAACCATAAACGGACTTTTTTGAGAAAACGCATTGACGGGACCAGTACGAAAGCACGCGGCGAGACAGAGAGTAAATTCCACCGGCTGAAAGAATTTACATGCTAGCCCTTTCCGAATCCTATCCCTGAGCGGCCGGCCGAACAAGCCGGACAGCGCCCCTGTTACCGGGCATTGAAGTTGGATGAGCTCGTCTCATCAATAAAGGTGGTACCGCGGAAGTCAAAACTTTCGTCCTTTGCATGCAAAGGCGAAAGTTTTTTTTATTTTATTCATCGTTTGAGGAGTGATCCCCATGCTGCGACGCATCGTCGTCAAAATTGGCAGCAGTTCGCTGACATCGTCGGAAGGAGGATTAAACCGGGAGGCGGTTGCGTATTACGCATCCGAATTGGCCGGGCTGATTCAGGCCGGTTACCAGCCATTGCTTGTGACCTCCGGCGCGGTGGCCGCCGGGTTCCGCGAAATCGGCTACCCCGAACGGCCCAAGCTGCTGTATGAGAAGCAGGCTTCGGCTGCCGTTGGTCAAGCGCTGCTGATGCAAGCTTATCGCGAAGAACTGGCCCGTCACGGAGTAACCGCGGCCCAGGTGCTGCTGACCCGGTCCGATTTTCAGAACCGCAAGCGAACGGGTAACGCCAGCATGGCGATCGAAGAGCTGCTGAAGCGAAACGTGTTGCCGATTATTAACGAGAACGACACCGTCTCGCTCGATGAGTTGAAATTCGGCGACAACGATACGTTGTCCGCCCTCGTCGCCAACCTGATTCACGCCGATCACCTGCTGATCTTGACCGATATGGACGGACTGTACACCAAGGATCCGCGCCTGGATCCGCAGGCCCAGCGCATCAGCCGGGTCACGGAAATCACCGGCCAGATCTATGCCATCGCCGGCGGCGCCGGCTCATCCGTCGGCACAGGCGGCATGCGGTCGAAAATCGACGCCGCGAAAATCGCTTCGCTCGGAGGCGTTCCGGTCTTCGTCGGAAAGGTCGCCTCTCCTGGCGATCTGCTGGCCGCTTTGCGCGGCGACGGGCACGGCACCTATTTCGAAGCTCATGGTGCCTCGCTGCCGCGGAAGAAGCAATGGCTGGGCTTCTTCTCCACCCCGATCGGGACGCTGACGGTGGATGCCGGTGCCGAGGAGGCTTTGATCCGCGGTGGACGAAGCCTGCTTCCGGTCGGCGTCAAAGAGGCCAGCGGACAGTTCCATACCGGCGACGTCGTAGAAGTCGTCAGCTCAGGCGGCGAGGTACTGGGACGGGGCATCGTCAATTATGATGCAGAACAGCTCCATCACATCCTCGGGCTCCCCAGCACCGAGGTCTTCAAGAAGTTGGACAGCGTCCATCGTCTGGAGGTCATCCACCGGGACGAATGGATTTCGCTAAAAGCATAATCACCCCATCCTTTTTCACTGGATTTTAAGGAGGTATACCTAAATGAGTGAAGTGAGAGAAAAAGCGAAGCTGGCCGGAACGGCCGTGTCCGTCCTAAATCGTTTGACAACGGCGCAAAAAAACGAAGCTCTGCTGGCAGTCGCCGATGCGCTGGTACGCAATAGCGACGCGATACTCGCGGCGAATGAAGAGGATCTGCAGCGGGGACGCGACAACGGGACGTCTTCCTCCATGCTTGATCGCCTGGCATTAACCCATGAGCGCATTGAAGGGATCGCTGAAGGACTGCGGCAAATCGCCGAGTTGCCCGACCCGGTTGGCGACGTGCTGGAGACGATCGACCGTCCGAACGGGCTGCATATCATCAAACGCCGAGTCCCGCTTGGCGTCATCGGGATCGTCTATGAAGCGCGGCCAAACGTGACAGTGGATGCGATGGGCTTATGCCTGAAGACAGGCAACGCCGTTGTGCTGCGCGGCGGCTCCTCCGCGCTGTCCTCCAACCGAAAAATCGTGGAGATCATCCATAGCGCACTTGCGGGAACTCAAGTTCCGGTCGATGCCGTCCAGCTGATCGAGGATCCGAACCGCTCCTCCGTTGACGAAATGCTAAAGCTAAACGGATTGCTGGACGTCGTGATTCCGCGCGGCGGCAGCTCTCTGATTCAAACGGTCGTGCAAAACGCCACGGTCCCGGTCATTGAGACGGGCGCCGGCATCTGCCATACGTACTTGGATGCCTCGGCCGATCCCGTGATGGCGACGGAGATCGCTATGAATGCCAAAGTTCAGCGCCCGTCGGTCTGCAACTCGATGGAAACGCTGCTGGTGCATGAGGCATTCGCCGAACAACATTTGCTCGAGCTGGCGAACCGTTTCAAGGAAGCCGGGGTCGAGCTGCGGGGCGATGAGGCTGCAAGACAGCTAATCTCTTGGGCTGCGCCAGCGACGGATGAAGATTATGCCACGGAGTACAACGACTATATTCTCAACGTTAAAATCGTTCGCAACCTGGACGAAGCGATGGCGCATATCGCCCGCTTTGGCACGAAGCACTCCGAGTGCATCGTTACCCAGGACAGCGCGAATGCCGAACGGTTCCAGCAAGAAGTGGACGCTGCGGCGGTTTACCACAACGCCTCTACCCGCTTCACCGACGGCTTCGAGTTCGGGTTCGGCGCAGAGATCGGCATCAGTACCCAAAAGCTGCATGCCCGCGGACCGATGGGCCTAACTGCGCTCACCTCAAGTAAATATATCATCCAGGGGAACGGACAAATCCGGCAGTAACGGGGTGTCCCCCTTTTTTTCCACCATTAAAACCGGAGGTCATATGCTATGAATACCATACCCACTTTGTCCGCCTCCACCATCTGTTTCTATGGAGCGGGTTCGATGGCTGAAGCGATCGTACGCGGCTTGCTCCATAAGCAAGTTGCTGGCGCGGATCAAATTGTGATGCTGAATCGCTCGAACCGGGAACGGCTCGATTATTTAGCGCAAACCTACCAGGTACAAACAGCGGCTGAAGAGGACGCGAAACGGGTCTACTTGCGGGATGCATCGATTATCGTCCTGGCGATGAAGCCGAAGGACGCCGGCGAAGCTTTGGCTGAACTTGGACCGCTTCTGCGCGAGGGTCAGTTGATCGTCTCCCTGATCGCCGGCTTATCTATCGCGACGATTCAAGTCCTGCTTGGCAGTCCGGTCGCAGTGGCTCGCACGATGCCAAACACCTCCTGCTCCATCGGACATGGAGCTACCGGGATCTCCTTCTCTCCGGAGACCACCGAGGCGCAGCGCGCCCAAGTCTTGTCGATGTTTGAAGCCGTTGGAATGGTTAGCGTTATCCCGGAAGAACAAATGGAAATTTTGACGGGCGTATCCGGGAGCGGACCTGCATATGTTTATTATCTGATGGAAGCGATGATTGAAGCGGGCATCGAAGGCGGGCTAACACCAGAGCAATCCCGCGAGCTTACCGTGCAAACGGTGCTGGGCGCTGCCCTCATGATGTCGGAAACCGGCGAAGCGCCTACCAAGCTGCGTGCGGACATCACCTCGCCAAACGGTTCGACGCAAGCGGCGATCGGCGTGCTGGAAGCCGGCAGCTTTCAGCCGAACGTAAAGGCTGCGGTCCACCGGGCTGCCGAACGCTCGAAAGAAATGGGCGAAGCCGTGAGACAAGCGCTGTTGTAGCAGCGAAGCCGTGTGGTGCAGCGATGGCCGGCAATGCACTTAAGGCCAGTATGAAAGGGGGACGGCAGCATGAACTACGTCGATATCCCATGGGAAGAAAAGCAAGCGGCGCTGGACGCCATCCAACGCCTGCGGGAGGAGTTCGCCGCCCGCGGTTGGTTCCCCGCTTCCAGCGGCAGCTTGTCGATGAGGGTCGGCCGGTATACGCCGGACCGGTTCGTGTTTGCCGTAACAGCCGACGAGACGTATAAGTCGGAGCTGTCAGCGGCACCCTCCCCTCCGGCAGGCGTGCTGTTCGTCGATGCCGCCGGCGCACCCTGTGAGCCAACGCGGCTCAAGCCTTGCGCCGACGCACCGATACACGCGAGAATCTACCGGATGACCGGCTGCGGCGCGATCGCGCACGTACATACGACGTTCAATAATGTGCTCAGCGACTATTTCGCAGCGGATGGCGGCGTCCCACTCAAGGGAAACGAACTGCTCAAAAGCCTAGAGATATGGGAGACGCAAGCGGAGATCCGAGTGCCGATTCTGCCAAACGCCGCCGAGCTCCCTGCCATCCTCAAGCAAATCCCGGGCAGTCTGGATACAAGTGTGCCCGCGTTGTTGCTGCAAAATCACGGGATCTATGCCTGGGGGGCTAACATCACCAAGGCCAAGCGCCATCTGGAAGCGCTGGAGTTTATGTTTGAAGCGCTGTACCGTTCCCTGCTGTTGCCCCCCAAAGGGCATCATGCCTAAAAAACAACTCGCGACAAGCGATAGCGGAGTTATGCTGACCGAACATCAGCGGCTTCCGCGATTACGCTGACCGCGAGTTTCTTACTTTGCCCGAAATCTTGCTTTATCTCTCGATAAATTCCGCATACGCCTTCGCGTCCATCAAATTCGCCAGCGCGACGTTTGCGTCTTCCTTCAAACGAATGTGAACCATCCAGCCCCCGTCGTACGGCTCTTCATTCACGAGCTCCGGCGCGGTATCCAGCTCCCGGTTCACCGCCAGCACAGTCCCGCTGACCGGCGTAAACAAATCGGCGACCGTCTTAACGGATTCGATCGTTCCGATGCCTTCCTGCGCTTCGAATTCCTGCCCCGGTTCGGGCAGCTCCACGAACACGATGTCGCCCAGCCGATGTTGGGCTACGTCGGAGATGCCGATCTTCACCGTCCCATCCCCCAAATCAAGCACCCATTCATGCTCATCGCTGTACAACACGTTTTCCCTGATCTCACTAGCCAAAGCTTGCTCCTCCTCTTTCGGATGATCTAGCATACCTTACACATTGTGAATTATCTATCTTCGTATTTCCCTCGTTCAGATTATTCCAAACCTAGCTCTTATGTCAATATTATTAACACATTTGATAGAGTCTAGCAAAATGTAAGCGTAGCCTTTTCCAGTAAACGAATTTAATTAAAATTATTATGATAACTTTATTGACATCTAGGCGGTTTTTGAGTATTAATGAGATGTGTAAGCTGCGGTTGATGGCAGGGGGAGAGATTACAATTACCGTATTGTAACGCCGAAGGAGCAAGCCGCGAAGCGGTGAATCTCTCAGGCAAAAGGACCTCTGCCGGACGCAACTCTGGAGAGCATTCACGTAGAGGTATCCTCTACGTGAATCACCCAAGGGGAAACCTGCGCGAGCTTCGAGCCTTAGCACAGGGTAACTCTCAGGTACAAGGGACAGAGCCGGGAAGAACCGTTAGGTAGGCTAGCGGGTTTTCTTTGGCCTGTCCTTTTTGCTGTTCTCAAAAATTGGCCGATCCGGCCCTTACGAGGTGATGGCAATGTCCGAATCCGCATTGCGGCGTACGCCGCTCTATCCCGGATATGCGCGTTATGAAGGAGTCCGCTGTATCGATTTCGGCGGTTGGGAGCTGCCGGTGCAGTTCAGCGGCATCCAGAAAGAGCACGAAGCCGTGCGCGAGCGCGCCGGTCTGTTTGACGTATCGCATATGGGCGAATTTTTCGTGGAGGGCCCTGAGTCGGAACGCTTTTTGCAACACATGACAACCAACGACGTGACTCTGCTTCAGCCGGGGAAAGCCCAATACACCTTGCTCTGCTATCCCGATGGCGGCGTGGTGGACGATCTGTTGATCTATCAACTGGATGAAGGCAAGTACATGCTGGTGGTCAACGCCTCGAATATTGAAAAAGACTGGGACTGGCTGCAGCAGCACCTTCCTGCTGAAGGTGTAACCATGCGGAACGCATCCGACGAGACGGCGTTGCTTGCCGTTCAAGGGCCGCTGGCCGCCTCCCTCCTCTCCCCTCTTAGCGAAGGGGAGGATCCAGGGGCCTTGCGTCCGTTCACATTTATCCGGGAAGCGCGGATTGCCGGCATACCTGCCTTGCTGTCCAGAACCGGGTATACCGGCGAGGACGGATTTGAGTTGTATGTAGCAGCCGAGCAAGCGCAAGCGCTTTGGGACATACTGATGGAGGCCGGGGAGAGCCATGGCCTTCTCCCGGCCGGGCTGGGCGCTAGAGATACGCTGCGCTTCGAAGCTTGCCTGCCTCTGTACGGCCAGGAATTGGGACCTGAGATCACCCCGCTCGAAGCGGGCTTAAACCGATTCGTGAAGCTGGAGCAAGGCGACTTCATCGGCCGCGATGCATTGATCAAACAACGGGATGAAGGCATCCCTCGCCGCCTCGTCGGCCTGGAGATGATCGATCGCGGGATTCCGCGTACGCATTACCCGGTGTTTGCCGAAGGCTCTGAGGAACCGATCGGAGAAGTCACGACAGGCACGCAATCGCCTACCCTGAAAAAAAACCTCGGGATGGCGATCCTCACCAACCGCTATACCAAACCCGGCACGATTGTGGAGGTCGACATCCGCGGCAAGCGGCTGAAGGCCAAGGTCGTCCCGCTGCCGTTCTATCGCCGAAACCCTGCCGCCAAGCGGTGAAAGGAGAACACGAAATCAGATGCTAAAACATCGTTATTTGCCGTTAACCGAACAAGACCAAGCGGAAATGCTGCAAACGATCGGCGCAAGCTCCGTCCAAGAGCTGTTCAAGGACATTCCGGAGAGCATTCGCATTCAAGGTGAACTCCCGGTATCCCCTCGTTTAGACGAATACGCGCTGACCCGCCACTTAGCAGAACTTGCCGGTCGTAATGCCGACACCGACCGATTCACCAGCTTTCTTGGTGCCGGGATTTATGACCATCACATTCCTTCCGTCATTCAGCACGTCGTGTCCCGTTCGGAATTTTATACCGCGTACACGCCGTATCAGCCGGAAATTAGCCAAGGCGAGCTGCAGGCGATTTTCGAATTCCAGTCGTACATCTGCGAGCTGACCGGACTGAAGGTCGCCAATGCCAGCATGTACGACGGAGCTACCGCTTTAGCCGAAGCCGGCAACCTGGCCGCGGCTGCCACCAGACGCAAACAGCTTGTCGTCTCCCGCACCGTCCATCCGGAAGCACGCGAGGTGCTCGCCACCTACGCTCACGGTCTGAATCTGGAGATCGTTGAGGTTGGCTGGGAGCAAGGCGTAATTGATCGTGAGGCGCTTGCTGCGGCCGTCACCAAGGACACCGCTGCCGTCTTGATCCAGAACCCGAACTTCTTTGGCTCCCTGGAGGATCTTCGTGCCATCGGCGAACTGGCCCATGCCCAAGGGAGCTTGCTGATCGTCAGCAGTAATCCGCTCGCACTTGGCTTGCTGGAAGCGCCGGGCAAGCTTGGAGCCGACATCGTCGTTGGCGACGCCCAGCCGCTGGGGCTGGCTCCTTCCTTCGGCGGACCAACCTGCGGTTTCTTCGCCGTATCGGAAGCGCATATGCGCCGGATCCCCGGCCGGATCGTCGGGCAGACCACCGATCGCAACGGCAAGCGCGGGTTCGTCTTGACACTGCAAGCCCGTGAGCAGCATATCCGCCGCGAGAAAGCAACCTCCAACATCTGCTCCAACCAGGCCCTGCTTGCCTTGGCTGCCTCTGTCTACTTATCCGTGATGGGCAAGCAAGGAATGGCCGAAGTTGCGGAGCTGAATTTGCAGAAAAGCCATTATGCCAAACAGGTGTTCACCGCCATCCCTGGCGTAAGCGCCGCTTTTGAGTCGCCGTTCTTCAACGAGTTTGTGCTTCGGCTGCCGGAGGGCACCGACCCGGCTCAGTTGCAGCGGGATCTGCTTAACGCCGGGTTTATCGGCGGGTACGATCTGGGACGCAGCTATCCCGAACTCGCCGGCCATCTGCTGATCGCCGTGACGGAGAAGCGCAGCAAAGCAGAAATTGACCAATTCGCCCGCGTACTGGAGGAATCAATATGCTCGAAATAAAAGAGACGACGAAATCCGATGAACTGTTGATTTTTGAGCGCAGCCGCCCTGGGCGGATCGGCTATTCTCTGCCGGAATGCGACGTTCCGACCGTCCCGAAGGAAGATCTCGTGCCGCAGGGCATGCTGCGGAGCGAAGGCCTCGCTTTTCCCGAAGTTTACGAGGTGGACGTGATTCGGCATTATACCGCGTTGTCCCGCCGGAATTTCGGGGTGGACAACGGCTTTTATCCGCTGGGCTCCTGTACGATGAAGTACAATCCGAAGGTCAATGAGGACGTCGCGCGTTACCCCGGTTTGGCGAAAATCCATCCTTACCAGCCGGAGGAAAGCGTACAAGGGGCACTCGAGCTGATGTACCGCCTGCAGCAGGATTTGGCCGGACTCACCGGCATGGACGCGGTGACGCTGCAGCCGGCGGCTGGAGCCCATGGTGAATGGACCGGCTTGATGATGATCCGCGCCTACCACGAAAGCCGCGGCGAGAAACGCACCAAGGTGATCGTGCCGGACTCTTCGCACGGCACGAACCCGGCCAGCGCCTCGGTCGCCGGCTTCGAGACGGTGACCATCCCTTCCACCAAGCGCGGCATGGTGGACCTGGACGCGCTGCGCGCTGCCGTTGGCGAGGACACGGCTGCGCTGATGCTCACCAACCCGAACACGCTGGGCTTGTTCGAGGAACAGATCCTGGAGATCGCCGACATCGTGCACGAAGCCGGCGGATTGCTGTATTATGACGGCGCGAACTCCAACGCCATCATGGGGATCGCCCGCCCCGGCGACATGGGCTTTGACGTGGTGCACCTCAACCTGCACAAAACGATGAGCACCCCGCATGGCGGCGGAGGTCCGGGCGCCGGTCCAGTTGGCGTCAAGGAGCGGCTGATTCCGTTTCTGCCTGAACCGAGGATCGTCAAAGACGAATCCGGACGGTATACCATCCGCGGCGCACGTTCCGAAGAGGCAGCAGGTGGCGCCACGAGCGGATCGGCCAGCTCGATTGGCCGGGTGAAAGCTTTTTACGGCAACTTTGGTATCCTCGTCCGCGCGTATGCGTACATCCGCAGCTTAGGTCCCGATGGACTCCGCCAAGTCTCGGAAAATGCCGTGTTAAACGCCAACTATATGATGAAGCGTTTAGCGCCTTATTACGAGCTGCCGTACCCGGATCAACTGTGCAAGCACGAATTCGTGATGTCCGGCAGCGGGCTGGCGAAATACGGCATCCGCACGCTGGACGTCGCCAAGCGGCTGCTGGATTTCGGCTATCATCCGCCAACCATCTACTTCCCGCTGAACGTAGAGGAATGCATTATGATTGAGCCGACGGAAACCGAAAGCAAGGAAACGCTGGACGGCTTTATCGACGTCATGATCGCCATCGCGAAGGAAGCCGAAACGAATCCGGAAATGCTGCGGAGCGCCCCGCACACCACCCCGGTGACGCGCCTGGACGAAACCGGCGCCGCCCGGAAGCCGGTGCTGAACTGTGCTTGCGGCTAAGCCCAAACAAACATAAAAGAGATGCTGCTAGATGGCAGCATCTCTTGTTTTTTGCATACAACTTAGAAATAAACAACCCAGATCACAAGCGCCAGCAAAATGCGGTACACCGCAAACGGCACCAGCTTGATGCGGTCGATCAGCTTCAGGAAAAACCGGATCGCCAACAACGCAAACACGAAGGCGCTGATAAAACCGACTACAAAGAACGGCAGCGCATCGATCGTAAAGTATTCCAGGTTCTTCACCAGTGAAATCAAGCTGGCCCCGGCCATGATGGGAACAGCCATGATAAAGGTGAAATCGGCCGCCGCCCGGTGGCTCAAACCAAGCAGCACCCCGCCGGAAATCGTCGAACCCGAACGGGAGAAGCCCGGCCAGATCGACAGACATTGGAACAACCCGATCCCCAGCGCCTGCCTGTACGTAATTTGGTCGACGGTCTCCACGCTTGCGCGCTTTGGCGCGAACCGGTCGGCGGCGATCATCAGCAGCGCCCCAATCACCAGTCCAATCAACACCGTTGCGGTGGAAAACAGGTGCTCATCGATAAAATCCTCAAACAACACGCCAAGAATTCCGGCAGGAATCAACCCAACAATCACCTGCATCAGCTTCAACCGTGGTCCGCCCTGTCCGGCTGTTGCTGCCCCTTTGGCCCTCCCCGGCATCCAGCGCGACAGCCCCAGCAAATCGATAAATCGGTTGCGGAACACGACCAGGACGGCTAAAATCGAGCCGAGTTGAATCACGACTTTAAACGTGTTCGCCACATACTTTGAACCGAGCAACTCCCCGGTTTTCAGCCACATATCATCCACAATGATCATATGCCCTGTGGAGGACACCGGCGCAAACTCCGTGAGTCCCTCCACCAGGCCAAGAATAATCGCTTTTATGAGTTCCAACAAGTTCATTTCCTAGGTTTCTCCTTATCTCTCTATTTTGATGTTGCCGCTTTGCTCCTTTTTTCTCCGGCGCAGCCAGAGAAAGCCCACCAACAGCACACCTAAAGCAATAACCGCATAGGCGATGTGGGAATACACGTCCATAAAGGCGACGATTTCTGACCAGGAACCCCCTACCGCTGCACCAAGCAAGACAAGCGCCACGTTCCAAATGAGCGTCCCGATCGTGGTGAACAGCAAGAACAGGCCAAATTTCATTTTCGACATGCCGGCAGGGATGGAGATCAAGCTGCGAATCAGCGGGACCATCCGGCAGAACAGCACCGTCCGATAGCCATACCGATCAAACCAGGCATCCGCGCGGCGGACGTCTTCTTTTTTCAGGCGCAAGAACCTGCCGTAACGATCGATCCACCCTTCCAATCGGTCAACGTTCACCAGATATCCGATCCCGTACAGGATCACGGCGCCAAACACCGAACCCAGCGTCGAGAAGACGATAACCCCTGCCGGCGTTAAGCTCGTATAGGTGGTCATAAATCCGCCAAATGTTAAGATCACCTCTGACGGAATCGGGGGAAATACGTTTTCCAGGGCAATCAGCAGGAAGACGCCAAAATAGCCAAACCTCTCCATAAAGTCTGTAATCCAGTTCTCCACGTTGTACCTCCAGTATTTTAGCGAATCGCTTTTTTGACGTTGCGTAAGTATCGGGACCGAATAAAGAAGAAGTAGACCACTTGCACCAGCAAAAAGCTAGCCAAGATCAACACCGTCTGCCAAGCGACAGAGAAGTTAAACAAGTTTTGCATGGCCTTAAACGCAAACAGGCTATGAATAATGGCCAGCGCCATCGGCACGAAGAACAACAGTCCCGCCTGGCGGGAAATGATCCGCGCAAGTTCGCCAGACCGCGGGTGATCTCCGGAGCATCCACGTAAAACCCGGTGAACCGGTCCATACGCACCCCTCCGCCCTCCTCCGCCGAAGCCGCCATGCGCCGTTCCAACAAGGCATCACTGACCACCAGCCCGGAGAACGAACCCTCCCGATCGCCGGCGGTGATCGTTAGATTCTCGGGGATGGCGACATGCTGTGTAACGCCGATCTCGCGGACCTTCAGCTGCCATCACCTGGTCCATCTTCCCTTCACGTGCCGACAAGAACACGATTGGACAGGTCGATAAGTTGCGGATCTGGCGACACCAATAGTAGCCGTCGTATTTCGGCAGGTTGACATCCAGCAGCTCTACTAGCGGCTTGTCGTCTTCCGCAATATAGATTTTGAACATAACGTTTCTCCTTATTCTAGCAATCCCACTCCCAGCATTGTAGCAAATATCGCCCCCAGAAATAAAATAGAGAGGCTTAGCCGTGAAGCTGTCACCTCTCATATCGTCATCTAAGTGTTAGATTTCCTCGTCGCTCCAAAGCATATTCCGCCGTTTCGGCCGGGCGAGCAGTTTGATTCCCCCGCCGATCAGCAGGACGGCGACGATCGTGGGCCGGAGGTATTTTTCAATTCGAGAATAGATGTGAAGCTCAGGGAAATGGGTATCCAGTATCGGAACGATCAGTTCCATCCCAACGAAATAGATTCCTAGCAGAATAAGCGCAATGCCAAGCCAATGCTGGTATTCGCCGCGGGTTTCCATGAGCGGCCGATCCTCCATCGGCAAGATACCGTACCGGCTCGTCTGCTGCAGGCCGTCAAAGAAGCAATAGAACCAGATGATCGGGATGATGAATAAAAACACCGATAACCGCAGCACGTCAATGACGTAAAAGCTGCCCAGAAACAGGGCCATCATCTGCAGGCCGCGTTTCTGCAGCCCGAGGTACATTTGACCTGCCCCAGGAAATGCAGACAGCATCGTCGCCAGCACCTTGCTGCGCCGCCCCTCAATTCGGCCGGCCTCCCAATCGTCAAAGGGGGTTCGGTCAACAAGCGGCTCCCCCGCCAATTTTCGGTGCACCAGCTGCACTGCGTCGAACATGCTGTACAGCCAAATGATCGGCAACAAACCAAGGAACAGTAAAAATACCGATTCATGCGTAATTCCAGTCACAAAGAACATCATCGTGATCAAGCCGAAAAAGGCGATCAAAAATGAAAGCCCCCGCTGCATGAGTCCCAGCTGAAAATGGCCCAAGCCTGGCACAAACGACAGCAGAATGGTAAAGAATTTCTCCGACTCTCTTCCTTCGCCGGTCATCTGCCGAACATGCTCCCGGTAAGCCCGTTCCTCCGGCGTTTCTCGAAGCATGATGATCAGTAGATCAAACATCGAGAACAGCCATAAGATGGCGGCGGCGATCAGCGTGAGTATGGCGAGGTCATCGCTATGCGCGGCGATTGAAACGGCGAATCCAAAAAATATCCCGCCGAAGAACAGGATCGGGTACGTGATTCCCCTTCCTTTTTTGCCCCAGTAGAGATGCCCCACACCGGGGATGAAGTTTAACAGTAAAGCTAGCAGTCGATTTCGCTCATACGGCATATGTTCTCTTCCTTTCCTCTATCATTCCTATGAAATATTGATTTGTTATCGTTGCCAGCCGTCAAGCCAGCCGGTTGTCGCCTTCATCATCCGTTCGCTCAGGGAGGATGAATTCGGACGATTCATCAGTTGATTGCTCGTTACCGCGATATGATCGAAAACACCGCTGCCAAGCAGCAACGCTGTCAATGTCGCCGCAATCACATAGTGCAGCAGCGGATGGCGACTCCAGGTTCTGCGGCTGCTGGTTCGCGCCTTAATCTCCCTTGCATGCGGAAGCTGCTCTATGATCGATTGCCGATAGGCTTCTTCATCCTTTGGTCCCGGAAGCTCGCTTTCCAAGGAGGATAGTGCAGCAGCATAATCGGTAAAGGCCGCCTCATCCCCTTGCAGCAAGGCTTCCAAGCGCGACTCCGTGTTCGCATCCAGTTCGCCGCATATATAACTGCGCCATAACGCCAAATTCTCTGGGTTTTGTTGGCTCATCCCCAATCCTCCCTTGACCAGTGCTCGCGAATATAGGCCCTTGCCCGGTACAGCTTCGATTCCACCGTTTTCACCGCCACTCCTAACTCTGCGGCGATTTGCTCATGACTTTTGCCTTCCAGGTAAAATTTCGTGACGATCTGGCGATGCCCCGCCGGAAGCGCAGCAATTCTTTGACGGACCTCCACCGTCCGCTCGGCATCGATTAACCCAAACAAGTTGCCTTCATCCGAATCCGTTGCGTGCAGGTCCAGATCCGCCGGGTCCCAATGCTCTTCCTTGCGCCGGTCCCTCTTCCGCTTGATGTCGATCGACTTGTTGACGGCGATCCGGGTCATCCAGGTCTTGAGACCTTGAGAGCGATACTCCGGGAGAGATTTATAGATTTGCAGGAAGGTTTCCTGCGCAGCATCCTCTGCTTCCTTCGCATCATGTAGCACCGAATAGGCTACCCGGTACACATAGGTCCCATATTCCTGGACCAGCCACGGAAAGACGCTGCGATCTCCCTGCTGAAATCTTAGAACAAACGATCTTTCATCAATAACTCTCCCCTCCTCCCAACATATTGACGACGGTTGTCCGCCCTGCCCCTGCACACTATTTGAAAAAACGTTTGAACCCGCAAAAGTGCTACAAACTACCGAAAATGAAATCAATGTCATAAAATATTACATTGAATTTGGATATTTTAAATATTTTAAAACAACTGTCGTGATCAACATAGAAAGTGTAAATGCTTGATATTCATAGGTTTAAGCGTTTTATTCGCCTTTCAACTCGTTTGTCAATATACATGACATCAAACTATAATTTCTCTCAAGTTAACGAATTTTGCGTCAGGTTTAATTACATATCGTTAACTAAAAAAACATCTTGGAGGTTGATGGAATGAAGAAGTGGACATCTCGAAGTTTGAAGACCTTATTAGTCACCGGCCTCGCCGTGACCGCACTGCTCCCCAATTTATATCTCTCTCCAGCTTCTGCAGCCGAAACGGTTACAGGTACCGTTACCGCGACCGAAGTTGTAAAGAAGCTGCCGAAAGTACAGGTCATCGCCACCGGCGGCACGCTTGCCGGGCAATCCACGGATGAAACGAGCTTCCAAACCTATCGAGCCGGCTCGCTGCCGATTGCCGATCTGGTAGCCTCCCTCCCAAATAAAGATCAAATCGCTGAAGTTTCTACTTATCAATTCGGTAACTCTGGTTCCAGCGCCTATACGATCGAGCAATTATATGATCTTTCTTTGAAAGTAGATGAAGCACTCAAAACGCAAGATGGGGTAGTGGTTACAACCGGTACGGATACGATGGAAGAAATCGCCTACTTCCTAGATCTGACCGTACGCAGTCCAAAACCGGTCGTTGTCACAGGTTCTATGCGGCCTTGGACAGTGATCGGGACGGATGCTCCAGCCAACCTCTATAATGCGATTAAGTTGGCGGCGAGCGGCAAGACGAAATATTTCGGCACCGTCGTCATGCTGAACGACGAATTCCATGCCGCCCGCGAAGTTACGAAAACGAACTCCTACCGTACCGATACGTTCGTGACTCCGGAAATTGGGGCTCTTGGATATATCGACGAAAAAACAATCCGCGTTTACCGCGCACCATTCCGCGCTCTGAAATCCGCTGCAGATTGGGCAACTCCGTTTGATCTGAGCAAAATCAGCAAAAAGGACTTGGCGAAGGTCGAAATCGCCTACTCCTATCAAGATGCAGGTGCAGGTGCGATCAGCGGATTTGTCGCCAATGGAGCCAAAGGCATCGTTACGGCTGGCACCGGGGCAGGCGGCATCTCGAAGGCCATGACCGAGGAGCGTAAAGCCGCCATCGAGAAAGGCGTCGTGTTCGTTACGACGACCCGGACCGGCTCGGGCAGCAACTATTCCAGCGGTGAAGGTATTATCGCCGGCGACAACCTGAATGCGGCTCATGCCCGAATTCTCCTGCTCTTGTGCTTGTCCTTCTCCAATGACTTCGATACGGTCAAGGATTGGTTCACCACGGTTGGGTACGGCCAAATTGAGCTTCCGGCCAAATAAGGAGGGCTACCTCCATAAAACAAGCTGCGCGTTCACTATGAACACGCTGCTTGTTTTTTCGCCCGATTGACGAGCTTGTGGGGAATCGGTAAGATTTGGGTGGAGGTGTTGATCCAAAATGACTTTACTGCTTACTTTGGGCGGAATCATGATGTTTCTCGCGGTTGCGCTGGGGGCTTTCGGCGCACACGCCCTCAAAAACCGCTTAACCGAAGATCGGCAAAAAACGTATCAAACCGGCATCCAATACCATATCGCCCACGGAATCGGGTTAATTCTGCTGGGTCTTACCGCAGCACAGCTCGAGAGCGGAGGTCTAATCGTCCTCGCCGGTTGGCTCCTGCTTGTCGGGATCATTCTGTTCTCCGGCAGTTTGTATGCCTTGAGCTTGACCGGCATCCGCAAGCTGGGCGCCATCACGCCCCTAGGCGGTGTTAGTTTCCTCGCGGGCTGGGTAATCTTTGTCATCGCTGTGATTCAGGGCTAAAAGATCCCCACAAAAAAGAGTGCCCTCTCCTCTTGGAGAAGGCACTCTATTACTTCGCCCTATGATCGCAACCCTCCGCGGAAGCGTTGCGTATAAGCTTTGACGTCCTCCGCTGTACGCACGCGGTTGCGGCTCCATTCCAGCAATATCCGGTCAATGTACCGGAAATGGACCTTTCCGGCGAATACCGCTTCCTTCAGCGCCAAACGGATCAGTTCTTCCGGATAACGGTCCTGGTCCACCCAGCTGGAAATCGTCTCGCATTCCATCGGCGAAAGCGGACGGGCAAATTCTTTTTCGAAGATGACAAATAGATTCCGTTCCGGCTCCTCACGAACTTCAGGATCGGATTTTACCGGCTTGTGGCCGGACGCGGCCGGTTGCTGCGCAGCCAGCCACTCGCCCAACCGCTCGTACATTCCGTACAAATTATAATGCTCCGAATGGATGCCGGTTGCTTCATCAACCGTCTCGTCGATGCTGATCCAGCCTTCCTTCAATAAACCGCGAATGACCGGGGCAAGCGTTCCGGGTGCCATGTCCATCCGTGATTCCAGCTGTTCAATCGACGGGAAATCGTTACGCTCGATTTGCTGGAAAGCCAGTAGCTGGATCAGCAACATCGCTTCCGTATCGCTTAAACGGAGCTTCCGGTAATGGGCGAGCAGCGGGTAAGGGACGTTCACCATCCCCGCCTCCATCCCAAAAGCCATTCCCTTCGCCCAAGCGTTGTTGCCTTCTTTCATGGCCATAGCAAGCTCACCTTTCACTAGTTGCCTTATGGATACAACCGGTACAGCATCCGCGGGAACGGAATCGTCTCACGTACGTGATCCAGACCGCAGATCCAAGCAACGGTCCGCTCCAATCCGAGGCCGAAGCCGGAATGCGGCACCGAGCCGTATTTACGCAGGTCCAGGTACCATTGGTACGTTTCCGGCGACAGGTTATGCTCCTTGAAGCGTTCCTCCATCAGAACCGGATCGTCGATCCGTTGCGAGCCGCCGATAATTTCCCCATAGCCTTCCGGAGCAATCATATCGGCGCACAGCACGACCTCCGGACGATTCGGATCCGGCTTCATATAGAACGCCTTGATTCCCGCCGGATAATGGGTGATAAATACCGGCTTGTCGTAACGTTCGGCAATCGCCGTTTCATGCGGCGCCCCGAAATCCTCACCCCAAGGAATATCAAAGCCTTGCGAATGCAGGTATTCGATCGCTTCGTCATACGTGATCCGCGGGAACGGCGCTTGGATTGCTTCCAGCTTGGACACGTCGCGGCCTACCGCTTCCAGCTCAGCCCGGCAGTTTTTCAATACCGATTGCACCACATGAGTGATGAAGTTCTCCTGAATCTTCAAGCTTTCCTCATGATCCGTGAAGGCCATTTCCGGCTCGATCATCCAGAACTCGATTAAATGGCGGCGCGTCTTGGATTTCTCAGCACGGAACGTCGGTCCGAAGGAGTACACTTTCCCTAACGCCATCGCAGCAGCTTCCATGTAGAGCTGGCCGCTTTGCGTCAGATAGGCGTCTTCGTCAAAATATTTCGTATGGAACAGGTTCGTGGTTCCTTCCGCTGAAGTTGGCGTGAGGATTGGCGGATCCACCAAAGTAAACCCGTTTTGATCGAAAAACTCTTGCACGGCGCGAATAATTTCAGCCCGAATGACCATAATCGCCCGCTGCTTCGAGGAACGAAGCCACAGATGACGATGGTCCATCAAGAAATCGACCCCGTGTTCTTTAGGCGTAATCGGATAGTTTTCGGTCAATTGGATGATTTCAATGTCGGAAACCGTCATTTCATAACCGGACTTGCTTCGCGGCTCCTCACGAATCACACCCGTTACGTACATCGAGGATTCCTGGGTCAAGCTCTTCGCCTTGTTCCAAGTTTCCTCGGACACTTCGTTCTTTACAACAACGGCTTGGATGTAACCCGTGCCATCCCGAAGCTGCAAAAATTGAATTTTACCGCTGGAGCGTTTGTTATTGAGCCAGCTGCCGATGACGACCTGTTCCCCGACATGCTCATTCACTTGACGAATCACAGTTTTGACCGCCATGCTTATATCTCTCCTCTAACGATAACGATATTTAAAACCCAAAGGTTTAAATTCGCCGTATTTTACTTCGATTCCTGCACGATCCGCAGCGTATCGCGAGCAATCATCAGCTCTTCGTTGGTCGGGATGACCAAAACCTCAACTTTGGAGTTCGGAGTCGAGATCCGGCGTGGTTCCCCGGAACGAACCTTGTTCAGTTCTTTGTCCAGCTCAACGCCCAAATAGCTGAGGTTTTCACAGGTTTTCTCGCGGACGATCGCCGAGTTTTCGCCGACGCCGGCCGTAAAGACGATGACGTCAACCCCGTTCATTGCCGCAGCATACGCACCGATGTATTTGCGCAGGCGATATTCGTACATTTCAAAGGCCAGCGTTTCATTGGGTTTGCCGGCTTCCCAGCCGTCTGTAATGTCCCGCATGTCGCTGCTGCTGCCGGAGATGGCGAGCAGACCGCTATGCTTGTTCAGCATCGAGTTCACTTCGCTGATGGACAGCTCTTCCTTATTCATCACAAAGGTAACGACCGTTGGATCCAAGTCACCGCTGCGCGTACCCATCATCAAGCCTTCCAAAGGCGTCAGACCCATGGAGGTATCCACCGATACTCCGCCTTTAACCGCAGTCAAGCTGGCTCCATTCCCGATGTGGCAGGTGATGATCTTCAGCTCTTCGATCGGACGGTTCAAAAATTCCGCTGCCACACGGCTGACATATTGGTGCGAAGTGCCGTGCGCGCCATAACGGCGGATGCGATGCTTCTTGTACAATACCTTCGGAATCGGGTACAAGTACACCTTCTCTTCCATCGTTTGATGGAAGGCCGTATCAAAGGCCACTACGTTTGGAACGCCTGGCATATTCGCCTCAGACGCATTGATCCCCATGATCGCCGGCGGGTTATGAAGCGGCGCCAGATCAAACAAGCGGCGGATTTCAGCTTTAACTTCCGGCGTAACGAGAGCAGAACCTTTAAACGCTTCGCCGCCATGCACGACGCGGTGACCTACCGCTTGAATCTCATCAACCGAGGACAGAACGCCATGCTCTTTGTCGGTCAATTTCTCAAGCACTTTACGGATCGCCGTCGTATGCTCCAGAATTTCACTGACCTCCGTCACTTCTTCTTTACCCGTTGGTTTGTGGGTCAGGATCGAGGAATCCATGCCAATCCGTTCGACCAGGCCTTTGGCCAAAACGGACTCATTCGTCATATCGTACAGCTGATATTTCAAAGAGGAGCTTCCTGCATTAATAACTAACACTTTCACAGCCGATCACCGTCCTTATCGTATTTAAAGAAGCCTTCGCCCGTTTTAACACCCAAATTGCCGGCGCGGACCATTTTCTTGAGCACGAAGGAAGGACGGTATTTCAGTTCACCAAATTCGCGGAACATCCGTTCCAAAGCGGCCAGCACCGAATCCAGACCAAAGCGGTCGGCCATTTCCAGCGGACCGTATTGGAATTGGTAACCCATGCGCATCGCTTCATCGATTTCTTCTGCGGAAGCAACGCCTTCGCCCAGTACATGCAGCGCTTCATTGATCATAACGCAAATAATCCGGGATGTTACAAAGCCCGGAGATTCGTATACCATGATGCCGCGTTTCTCCACGACCTCTTCAACGAACCGCTTCGTCTCTTCAAACGTCGTATCCGAAGTTTTCAGACCGCGGATGATTTCCACCAGATTGATTTTGGCAACAGGATAAATAAAGTGCATGCCGATGACGCGCTCCGGATATTTCGTTCCGCCGGCAATCTCGGTCAAACTCAGCGTGGATGTATTACTTGCTAAAATAATGTTGCTTGGACAAACTTGGTCCAGTTGCTTGAATACCTCTTTTTTGGCATTCAAATCTTCCGAAATGGTCTCGATCACCATATCGCAGGTACCGAGTTCGGCAAAGTGTGTAACTTTATGAATACGGGATAAGATCAATTTCTTCTCCGCTTTTGTGATCGCCCATTTCTCGAGCTGTTTCTCCAGACTCGTCTCGATCATGTTATATGCATGATCCAATTTATCGGCTGTCTCCTCCACGAGCAACACGTCCAGCCCTTTAGCAGCCAGCATTTCACTGATGCCTTGACCCATTGTGCCGCCGCCGATGACACCAATTCGTTTGTAATTCATGGTCCTCTCGCTCCATCCTTTCATCATCTGTACATAATATGGTTTTCCAGATGTCGAAACATACATCTTTTAACACCCAACATATAATAATATCTTAGCACGAAGAAAAAGTAAAAAAAAATAACCGGCATCATGAATTATGCCGGTAAATGGGCGCTGTCACGAAATTGACAACGAAATTGCTCGCCGGAGAGACGTTCTTCTTTTAACAATATCTCTAAGGATTTGTCGAAAACTGCTGAATGCTGTTCGAGCAATCGCTTTGTTCTGGCGGCAAGATCCTCCAAAATTCGCGTATTTTCGTTCATCAGCACCTCGGTCGTCACCATGTCCATATTCACGATTCCAAGCTCGGTCAGTCCCGACGTCATCATCGTATGCACGATCTTTAACGCCTGCTCGAAATCGTTGCTTGACCCGGTGCTGCGCCCGCCGTAGTAAATTTCTTCTGCGGCTGCTCCGGCCAAGGCGATCATAATTTGACCTTCCAAATACGATTTGGTGTACAAGTACTTCTCGTCCTGCGGATTGTGCCGGACATACCCCAGCGCTCTTCCGCGCGGGCTTAATGCAACCTGACTGACGCTGCCTGGGGCAACAACCTCCGCGGCAATCGCATGGCCCAATTCGTGGATGGCCACGCGGCGCTTCTCCTCCTCGGCGGCCTGCCGGTCGGTCTGCTCACCCATCAGCACTTTATCGATTGCAACCGACAAATGTTCCTGAGTGATTTGATCCACGCCATCCCGCATCGCATAGATCGCCGCTTCATTCATCACGCTTTCCAGTTGAGCACCGGAGAAGCCAAACGATTCTTCGGCGATTTTGTCCAAATCAACGTCCTCCCGCAGCGGTTTGTTGGCTGCATGCAGTTCGAGGATATGACGGCGTCCCTTCTTGTCTGGCAAATCAACCTGGATATGCCGGTCAAAACGGCCCGGCCGCAGCAACGCGCTGTCCAGCATCTCCTTGCGGTTGGTCGCCGCGATCAGCAAGATCCGCGGCGTGTCGGACGTATAGATGCCGTCCATTTCCGTAAGCAGCTGGTTGAGCGTTTGATCGTATTCACGCTGCTGTCCGCCTTCCCGCTTACCGCCGATCACTTCGATTTCATCAATGAAAATAATCGCGTTTTCTTTGTTTTCCTTAACCGCGCGGGTTCTGGCTTCCTTAAACAGATCACGAATCCGGCTTGCCCCCACGCCGACATACATTTCAACGAATTCACTGCCGGAAGCGGCCACAAACACCGCGTTCGTATAATGCGCCGCCGCTTTGGCCAGCAATGTTTTCCCGGTTCCGGGAGGCCCGGTCAGCAAAATCCCTTTGATCGGCCGGATACCAAACTTGCTGATTTCCTCATGGCGCACCATGAAGTCCAGCGCTTCGCGAAGCTCCTGCTTGGCGCTCTCCTGACCGCCGATCTGCTCGAAGGTTAGCTTCGCCGGCCCGCGCTTTTTGCGTTTCCGTTCCTGGGCAGCTCCAATCGTGATGCCGCCGCGTATTTTGAGCATTGCAAATACTGCGCCGAACAACACGATGGCCGTAACGAGCGGAATCACGTTAACGCCGATCACTGCCAGAAACACGATCAGTACGAGAATAAAGCCAAGCGCGGCTTCAATCATCCATTTACGCATTTGGCCATACCCCCATCCGTTCCGGCGAACGCGGCAAAATGATAAATTTGCTGTATTGTCCGTCCGTTAAGGTGATATACACGTTCTTCTCATCCATCTCTGCCGTAGCTTTCAGCTTGCTGTTTTCTTGCTCCATCTGTTTCAATGCAGCTGTAATTTGTGTATATTGCTTATTTTCCATAGCCTGAGCAACGGTAAACATGGCGTTTTCCCACAGCTGGTCAAGTTCCGGCGAAGAATGATCCTCGATATCCAGCTTCAAAGTTCGGCTACCGATTTGCTTCTCCCCGTTCTTCTCAATTTGACGCACCAGAGCACCAAGATCCGTCCCCGGCTTTAAATTCAGCTTAAGCTCCAGCTCGTCCGCTTTCACGTTCATATCGACATGATTTACTCCATCTACACTCTTCACAATATTCTCCAGCGGACGCTCAATCGCCCACTGCCGATATAGGAACCATCCACCAAATAATACAAGGGCGGAAATAGCAATGCTTGCAGCAATTGGTCCAATACGCAGTTTCACGTGATGCCCCCCTTATCTATATAAACTATCAACTCTGTGATATATATTCCCGTATATCAAAACTACAAATATGAGTATATCACATCGTATATCAAATTTCGAAGAAAAGTGTGAAGATATTTAAAAATGAACGCTAGTAGTTCTACCCCGAAATGCTACTTTTTCTCAAGCCAAAAAATAAAAACGGTTCCGCGATTCAGGCTCTTCGCCTAAACAACGAAACCGTTTATTTATGATTGATCCATAGACCCCCTGTCAGCGGTTCGGCAGGGTGAACACTTCCGGCAAAGCTTCGCCGGTCGTGAAACTGAAAAACCGATAATAATGGTGGTCCTTCTCTTTATAGAACAGCTGCCACACCAATTGGTTATTGTATATGCCTGGCAGCAGCCGAACCACCCGGATACCCGGCAACGATTGTTTGATGATCTCACGCATTTGGCTCTCGGACTTGCCATCGGACAGCAAGCGTACCTCTGGATCATGTCCTTCCCTTAGCCAGACCATCATTTGGCGGCCGGATGCATCCTCCCCTTGCACGACCCAGGTAACTTCATCCCATACCGACTTCCAAACCTTGTCGCCCCGGACGAGATCCGTCTCCTGCTTCGCCTGCTGGATAGCGGCTCTTTCGGCTTTCCACGTATCCTCATGAATGTATAGATAAAACCGGTGGAGACCCAGGAGCACGATCAACAGAATCACGAGGGACAGCAGGATCCATTTCGTTCGCTTTCTCAAGCTACTCTTCCTTTCCCTTCCTAAGCAAGCAGCCTCCTTCAGGAAACCGCGCGCCGCTCATTATCGTGCCAACAGTCCCTCAAACGCCGCTTGCGCCTCGTAGCGGATGCGTTCTTCATCCAGTGTCAGACAAGCACCGTGCTTGACTACCTGCTTACCGTTGACCCAGACATGCTCTACATCTTTGGCGCCAGCGGAATAAACGGTATGGGAGATATAATCCGTTCTCGGCAGGAAATGGGCTTGCTCCGTATTTAAGGCGATGATATCCGCCTTCATGCCAGCAGCCAGCTTGCCTGTATTTTGCAAGAAGACCGATTTCGCGCCGTATTCCGTCCCCATTTTCAGAGCTTCCAGCGCAGGAACCGCCGTTGGATCGCCGGATACGCCTTTATGAATCAGCGCAGCCAAACGAATCTCCTCCAGCATATCCAGGTTATTATTGCTCGCCGGACCGTCGGTACCCAGCGATACAACTACGCCCTTCTTCAGGAGTTCTGGTATGCGGGCGACCCCGCTGGCCAGCTTCAGGTTACTGCCTGGGTTATGCGAGATGGTAACGCCGTGCGCTGCCAAGATGTCGATTTCCTCGTCCGTCAAATGCACAGCGTGGGCAAGCAGGGTCGGGCGGGAGAACATCCCCAGCTTCAGCAAATGTTCTACCGGGCGGACGCCGTAATCGTTAACGTTCTGCTCTACCTCGGCGCGCGTCTCCGACATATGCGTGTGCATCGGCAAATCGAGATCATGGGCAGCTTGCACAAATTTCTCGATAAAGGCTGGCGGGCAGGTGTATGGTGCATGCGGCGACATCATCGTGGTGATGCGGCCTTCTGCCTTGCCGTGCCAGTTCTGAGCAAACGCGATCGCTTCTTTGAGCTTCTGATCTTGCTCTTCCGGGGAGCACAACCCGATGGCCCCGCGCATCAACACGGCGCGAATACCCGATTCCTCCACGACTTTGGCCACTTCGTCCATGTGATCGTACATATCCAGGAACGTCGTCGTCCCGCCCTTGAGCATTTCCAACACAGATAACGCCGTACCGGCATACACATCCGCCGCAGTAAATTTGGCTTCCATCGGCCACATTTTCTCCTGCAGCCAGGTTTGCAGCACCATATCATCCCCATAGCCGCGCAGCAGCGACATCGCCGCATGGCCATGGGTATTGATCAGGCCCGGCAGGAACAACAACCCTTTGCCGTCCAACGTTTCGGCGCCTTCCACGCCTTCCGGGCGCTCTTCGCCAATATAGCTGATCGTATCGCCCTCAACGAGCATATATCCGTGAATTACAGGACGGTCCGCATTTAAGACGGCAAACGTCCCGTTCTTAATTAACCATTTACGACTCATACGTTGCTTGTTTCCTTTCCGTCTTCCAAGTAGTAAGCCAAGCTCAGCAAATCAGTAGTGAAGTCAGCCGCATGGATCCGAACTTCCGGCGGAACCTTCAGAATCGTTGGCGCGAAGTTCAGAATCGCACCGATTCCGGCGGCAACCAGCTCATCCGCTACGCGTTGCGCCTCCGTATCCGGCACGGTGATGATGCCGATGCGGATATTTTTCGCCCGGACGGTTTCCGCCAGCTCTTCGATCGGCTGAATCGTGATGTTGTTGATCTGCTTGCCGATCTTAGCCGGTGAAGCGTCGAACACCGCAACAATCTTCATATTATCCTTCAAATACGCATTATAATTCGAAAGGGCTTGCCCCAGATTCCCGGCACCCACCAGCGCGACGTTAATCTGTTGGTCCAGATTGAGAATTTGTTGAATTTTTTCAATCAAATAAGCGACATCGTAGCCGATCCCCTTCCGGCCAAAATCGCCGAAATAAGCCAAATCCTTACGGATTTGCGCCGGATTGAGATCCAGCTTCTGTCCGAGCTCCTGGGAGGACACCGTTGGCACCTCCCGTCGGCTGAGTTCATTTAAGAAACGCAGGTAAACCGGCAGTCTGCGGACGACAGCGTCCGAAATTTTATCTGACTTCATGCTTGTTCCCCCTATTCTTCAATGCGATCTATGAAGCGGCTTAGGCTTCGGGATTTAACCATTCCGAGATGCGCGGAACCATCTGAGTTAATGGCATATGCTCCATCTTCGGTCCGGGCAAAGAGTATAAGAAATATTTTCCATAATAAGATTCCAGGATCCGGGTATCATAAACGATCACGATGCCGCGGTCCTGCGACGAGCGGACAAGTCGTCCGAATCCTTGCTTAAAGCGGATAACCGCTTGCGGGACGGACAGTTTCATGAATGGATTCTTCTTCTCCCGCTGCAGGCGTTCGCTCTTCGCTTCCATCAGCGGGTGGTTTGGCGGCTGGAACGGCAAGCGTACGATCGCTAAACTGGTCAGCGCCTCGCCAGGAATATCCACCCCTTCCCAAAAGCTGCTTGTCCCGAGCAGCACCGATGCGCTGTTCCCTTGGAACCGCCGGGTCAGCTTGGTGCGGCTGCCGCTGTCCATCCCTTGTCCGATCACCGTGATTCCCTCCGCTGCGAGCAGTTCCTTCAGCGGGTCATACACCTGCCTGAGCATCCGATAGGATGTAAACAGCACCAGCATGCGACCTTGCGTCGCCACCGCGGCATCCGCCAGCGATTGCACCAGCGTATGAATGAAATGGTCATCCCCCACGCTGCCCTTCACACTTGGAAAATCGCGCGGGATCACCAGCAACGCCTGATCGCGGTAGTTAAACGGCGAGGGCAGCATCGCTGTGATCAACCGATCCTCTTCCGCCGCCTCAGTCAAGCCAAGCTGCTCGATCATATATTGGAACGATTTATCCACCGATAAAGTCGCGGACGTCATTACGACGCTCTTCTTCCGGTCGAAGAAAAATTGCTTCAATTGAGCGCTGACGTCAATCGGCACCGCATACATTTGGAGCGACCGGCTACGGAAGTTCCCGTTCGCCTCCATCCAATAGACGGTGTCCTCGCTCTCCAGCTTCATGAAGAAGCGCAGCGCTTCCCGTTCCCCGGCTAAATCTTTAAACAAGCCGCTGATATCGGTGATCAGGCTCTCCGCTGCATAATCGTCCTGCTCTTCTCGGATTTCGGACAGGAGGCGCTCCCCTTTCCGAAGCACGTCGCCAAGACCTACGTAAATTTGATTTTCGAGCGCGGTCAGCGTCTCCCAATCCTTTGGTTTTCGATTCGGCAACAGCCGGTACACGAATTGCCCGGGATCGCCAGGGGCGGCGTCGCTGCGGTCAGGCATCAAGCTGAACAGCAGCTCGCTGAGCTTGTCCCAGCTCTCCTTCACGTCCACCAGCGTTGGATAGATTCCGTCGATGACTGAGCACCATTCTGAGGCTTTCTCCGCGCCCGACGCTTCAAGCGAGCTGCGAAGGTTGGCCAGCTGCCCCGTCTTGCTGTCTTTAAATAACCGGGTCAGCGTATGCACGACCGTAAAATACTTCATATGAATCCCCAAATGCTTGCCGGCCACATCCTCTAAATGATGCGCTTCATCGATAACCAGCCGCTCGTAACCCGGCAGCAGTTGATGCCCCGCCTGGATGTCCGTAAACAGCTTAGAGTGGTTCGTAATGACCACGTCCGCGACACCGGCTTCGTGTTTTGCGCGATGATAGAAGCATTTGCGGAACCAAGGACAGGATCGGCCTAAGCAGGATTCCGACTCACTGGCCACCGTCTCCCATAAATCACCGCCGCGATTGCCGAGATTCAGCTCTTCGTCATCGCCGCTTTCCGTTTGGGTAAGCCATACGACCATTTGCGCGGCCGTCATCACCTCTTCTTTAGGTGTTGAGAAGTCTTTTCTATTTATTTTATGTTCAAATTTGCGCAAGCACAAATAATGCTGCCTACCTTTAAAAACGGCTGCACGAAACGGAAAAGGCACGACCTCCGTCAACAACGGCACATCGCGCTCCCTAAGCTGCTCCTGCAGGTTGATGGTGTGCGTGCTGACCATGACCTTCTCTTCGTTCTTGACGCTGTGGTAAATGGCCGGCAGCAGATATCCTAAGGATTTGCCCGTTCCCGTTCCAGCTTCAACAAGCAAATGCTTGTCTTCCTCAAAAGCCCGCATGACCTCATTCAGCATCATGTTCTGGGCTTCCCGCTCCTCATACTGCGGCAAACGCTCCCGCAATCGTTCCCGGACCTGCTCCATAAACTGCTCGAAGGTCACGCCCGCCAGCGGATTGCGCTCCGTGCTGTCCCTTGGCGCTTCAATGTCAAGCCAATCTTCAACCTGCAAGGCGAATTGGCGGTAGTATACAAAGCCGTCTTCGCTTGGCAGCGCTTCGCGCTCCTTCTCCTGCACCATGGCATCAAAAAACCACCCGAGATCGCTGTCCTCACCTGCAAACAGATCGGCCAAACGCTGTAAGGTCAGCAGCGGCAGTCGGTCACATTCCTCCAAGCATTTGAGGAAAATCAGCGCCGTCGCCAGCGCGTCACTGTCCGCCTGGTGCGGACGCTCATGCTCCACCTCGAACTCCGCCGCCACCATCCCCAGCTGGTAAGAAGTCAGCGAAGGGAACAGGATTTTCAAGAAATCCATTGTGTCCAGGATCCGTCCGGTGAACGGCAAGTAGCCCGTTTTGTCCAAGGCGCTCTGCAGATAATTAAAATCAAATGCTACGTTGTGCCCAACCAACACGACGTCGTTCAGGAGTGGAACCATCTCCATCATCACTTCGTCCAGCTCCGGCGCATCCTTCACATCCTCATCGGTGATGCCCGTTAACCCCGTAATAAACGGTGGGATCGGAACGCCTGGCTTGACGAAGGAACGATACACCTGAGAAATCGATCGATCCGGCTCTATAATGGCAAGTCCCACTTGAATAATATCATCGGAGGACTGGTTACCCGTCGTTTCAAAATCAAGCACAGCATATTTCATTGCAATTAGTTGTCCCTTCATTCCAGTCTCTTTACAGCATAACAGAAGATAGCCAATTTGAAAATTAATACAAACCATATCTGTAATAAAAATCACAAAACAAAACAAGCGATGCGCCGCCATGAGCGGTGTTCGCATCGCTTCCAAAAACATGCCGTAAATAAGTGCGTGACCTGCAGTTAATGAATCATAAATCCTACAATAGCGAAGTTAACTCGGGGCCGTAATGCAGTTTACCTGTACTGTTCGCACAAGCCTCCAAATTGGCCAACGGCTCGGGCAAGGACGGATCGCTGTGATGAGCCAACTTGAAGTACTCTTTTGCCTTCTCAAATACGCCCTTGTGCGCCTCGATACACCCCAGCGCGTTGTATATAATGGAACGCAGCCGCTTGTTCGCAGCCTTTTCCAGCACGATCCAGAAATGCTTGGCGGCTTTGTCAAATTGCTCGAGGTGCAGATGGCACATCCCTAGATAAGTCCGAGCCAACACGCTGTCCGTAAATTGCTTCACCACCTGCTCAAATTGAGCAGAAGCCTGGGGAAACATCAGCAGCTTGTAATACCCTTGGCCTTTCACAAAGGCGGGGTCATCCAATTCAGGAAGATCGGGGGTCTCTCTGGACTCCAGGCTCCGGAACGCATGGCGTAAATATCCCATTTTCTCCTCAAAGCTCAGCCATTCCTCGATAATGCCGTCGCTCATATGCTGAAGCAGGCTCCATTTCTTCGCGAGCTCCTGCTTCTGGGCATGGCCGGCCAAGGGGTATTTCCTCGTGATTTCGTCCAACATCTCATTCATTTCCGCAAACACATGCTGAAACATCATTCGCATCCCCCTAACGAAAATGAAATCAGTCCGAGCCTTACGTACATTTTTTGTTTCGGGGGACGATTTCATTCCGGCAGGGAGGAATTACACTTTTTGATGGCCCGTTTCTCTGATTGGATGTGAAAAATCGAATACATTTCAGCGTTTGTTGCGATTTACAGCTCATTGTATTCGAAATTTCATACAAAATTGTGGGTTGAGCGGGCAATTTCCCAAATTCTATATGAAAAATCGAATAGATTGGGGGTAATGCGAACTACGGCCCAATTATATGCGAAAAATCGAATACAATTCAGCGGCATGAATAGTGTAGCGCGGCCGCATCATAATTAAACATACGAAGGGCCCGGCTGACGCCGAGCCCCTTCCCCCATGGCCTCCTCGTGATCCGAAGATGCTTTTTGAACAACCTTATTAACGGATCATGGCATGGAGTTCTTGATGCGCCTTATCCACCGGCTTGTTGTTTTCGTCAACGAACACGACGGTTGGTTTATGGCTGCGGACTTCTTCCGGCGACATTTGGGCATAAGAAATAATGATGACACTGTCGCCCGGCTGCACAAGTCGTGCCGCCGCACCGTTCAAACAAATCACGCCGCTGCCGCGAGGTCCCGGAATCACATACGTTTCCAGGCGGGCGCCGTTATTGTTGTTGACGACTTGCACCTGCTCGTTCTCCAGCAGATCGGAAGCCTCCATCAGATCCTCGTCGATCGTAATGCTGCCCACATAGTTCAGGTTAGCTTCCGTCACGGTTGCGCGGTGAATTTTCGATTTCATCATCGTTCTATACATTAATGGTTCACCTTCTTCGTTAAAATGACGTTATCGATCAGCCGCGTCGTGCCAAATTTCACGGCAACGGCGATCAACACACCTTTTTGGCGGCCAGCGGCATCAACACATTCATCGTCCGCTAAAGGCGACAATTCCGGAAAATCCGAAATTTCCACATAATCGATATTCGCCAGCGGTTCAGCGCTGATTGTGTCGCGGATTTCCGCCCGCAGCTCCCCTGCGGTCACCGGACGTTCTCCCTCTGCTTTAGCTCTTGCGCGCTCGAGACTGCGGGACAAGACAAGTGCAGCCTGCCGTTCTTCCGCACTCAAGTACACATTTCGAGAGCTGAGCGCCAGTCCATCGGCCTCACGAACAATCGGGCAAGGAATGACTTCGACATCGAAGTTCAAATCCTCTACCATGCGCGTGATTACCGCCACCTGTTGGGCATCCTTTTGCCCGAAATAAGCGCGGTCCGGCTGCACGATATGAAACAGCTTACCGACAACGGTGGTTACCCCGTCGAAATGGCCCGGTCGCGAAGCACCGCACAGCACGTCCGTCAAACCAGCGACCTTAATATGGGTGCGGGTCGGTTGGGGATACATTTCTTCAACGCTAGGCAAAAAGACGAAATCCACGCCCTCACGCTCGGCCAAGGCCAGGTCTTTCTCCGGATCGCGGGGATAGCGCTCAAAATCCTCGTTGGGCCCGAACTGAATCGGGTTTACGAAAATGCTCAGCACTACCAGATCGTTCTCCGCCCGTGCTTTACGCAACAAGCTTGCATGCCCCTCGTGCAGATATCCCATCGTTGGCACGAGCGCAACTTTGATTGATTTTCCTTCTTTCGCTGCTGTGAACCGCGCATCCTTCAACTGTTCACGGAGCGGGACAATCTTGTTAAAGGTCTTCATGACCGGACTTCCACCTTTCCTTTGCCATACAAAGTTCCCAGTGATTCCTGCACGCCTTGATCCGCGCGGAACACATGCTCTTCTGCCGGGAACGAGCGGTTTTTGACATCCGTAACGTATTCTAAAATCCCTTGGCGGATCTGCGCGCCAATATCGGCGTAGGTTTTCACAAACCGTTTATCCCGGTAATCCGCCGTATATTTCAACACGTCATGGTACACCAGCACTTGACCGTCGCAGCCGCGTCCCGCGCCAATGCCGATGGTCGGAATACTCAGCTCGCGGGAGATCGCCGTTGCCACTTCTTCCGTTACCAGCTCCAGCACAATACCAAAGGCACCGGCGCATTCCAACGCCTTGGCATCCTCCATGAGCCGCTTCGCATCAGCAGCGTCTTTGCCCTGCACCCGGTAACCGCCGATCTGGTTAACAGATTGAGGCGTCAATCCGATGTGCCCCAGCACCGGCACCCCGGCTTGCACGATGGCTTGGACGGCGGGAGCGATCTCCGCACCGCCTTCCATTTTGACGGCATGGGCATGACCTTCTTGCATCAAACGGCGGACGTTCCGCAACGTTTCGTCAATACTTCCGTGATATGTCATAAACGGCATGTCAACCACGATGAAGGTATGCTGCGCCCCGCGTGCAACGGAACGGGCATGGTATACCATATCGTCCAATGTTACGGGGATCGTCGAATC